>CAZIQR010000169.1:0-5880 GCA_964541055.1 uncultured Eubacteriales bacterium | reverse complement strand
GCGGCCGACCCAGCTGTACAGCACCGGGAGCACCAGGAGCGTCAACAGGGTCGAGGAGACGAGCCCGCCGACGACGACCACGGCCAGCGGCTTCTGGATCTCGAAGCCGGGTCCCCGGGCAAAGAGGAGCGGCGCCAGGCTGAGGATGGTGATGGTCGCCGTCATCAGGACCGGGCGCATGCGGTTCGTGCAGCCCTGGACGATGGCCTCGCCGACCGGCCTCCCCTCGTCCTGGAGCTGGGTGATATACGAGAGGAGCACGATGCCGTTGAGGACGGCGATGCCGAACAGGGCGATGAATCCGACCGAGGCCGGCACGGAGAGATAGAGGCCGGACAGATAGAGGGCCAGCACGCCGCCGATCAGGGCGAACGGGAGGTCGAGGATGACCAGCAGCGACAGCCGCAGCGAGCCGAAGGTCAGGAAGAGCAGCAGCAGGATGAGCCCGATCGTCGCCGGCAGGATGACCGCCAGCCTCTGCATGGCCCGCTGCTGGTTCTCGAACTGCCCGCCCCAGGTCAGGAAGTAGCCGGCCGGCAGCCCGACCTCTCGGCCGATGGCCCGTTTGGCCTCGGCCACGAAGCCGCCCAGGTCGCGCCCGCTGATGTTGCACTCGACCCCGATGCGGCGCTGGCCGGACTCGCGGCTGATCTGGCTCGGGCCCTCGAGTGTCGCGATGTCGGCGACCTGGCTCAGAGGGATCCGGGCCCCGCCCGGCGTCCGGACGAGGATGGACCCGATCGTCTCGACGGAGTTCCGCCGCGCCTCGGGGTAGCGGATCTGCAGATCGAAGTAGCGGTCCCCTTCGTAAACCTGGGTCACGGTCTTGCCGCCGACGGCCGCCTCGACGACGTCCTGCACGTCCTCGACGTTGAGGCCGAGGCGGGCGATCCGGGCCCGGTCGGGCCGCACGGTGATATAAGGCTGCCCGGCGATGCGCTCGACGTTGATGTCGGTCGCTCCCCGGATCCGCCCCAGCGTCGCGCCGATCTCGTCGGCTTTGGCCTTGAGAACATCGAGGTCCTCGCCGAAGAGCTTGACGATGAGCTGGGCCCGCGTCCCGGCCACGAGCTCGTCGATGCGGCAGGCGATCGGCTGGCTGAAGGAGATGGCCATGCCCGGGAAGCCCTCCATGGCCGCCCGCATCTTGTCGGTCAGCTCTTCGCGCGTCCGGGCCGAGGTCCATTCGCTCCGAGGCTTGAGCACGCCCACGTATCCCGTTTTCTCGACGCCGCGGGCCTCGAGGGCCACGCCGGTCTGGCCGGTCTTGCCGATGATGGTCACGACCTCGGGGAACTCCTTTAGGCGGGCCTCGACCTTGCGGCTCATCTCGAGCGACTCGGCCAGGGAGATGCCGGGGAGGAACTGCAGGTCGGTGTCCAGAGCTCCCTCGTCCATGATCGGCATGAACTCCGTTCCAAGCCGTGGGATGAGCAGGACCGCGGCCGCCAGGAGCACGGCCGCGGCCGCGACGACCAGCGCCTTGCGGCGCAGCCCCCACCGCAGGACCGGCAGGTAGGCCTTCTTGGCCCCTTCGACGAGGAAGCTCTCCTTGTCGCCCTGGGGACGGAGGACCATGCTGCAAAAGGCCGGGATGGCCACGAGCGAGAGCATCAGCGAGGCGAAAAGGGCGATGATGTGGGTGAAGGCCAGGGGCATGAACATCTTGCCTTCCATGCCCTGGAGGGCGAGGATCGGGATGAACGTCAGGGCGATGATCAGCTCGCCGTAGATCGAGGGCTTGCGGACCTCGAGGATGGCCTTGAGCACGGTCGGGAGCCGGTGCGCCCCCGCGCCCTTCTCCGAGAGGTGCCTCTGGACGTTCTCGACCTGGATGATGGTCGCGTCGATGATCATGCCCAGCGAGATGGCCAGCCCGCCGAGCGACATCAGGTTGGCCGAGAGCCGGAAGACGCTCATCATGACGAAGGTGAAGAGGATCGAGAGGGGCAGGGCGAGGACGACGATGAAGGCCCCCCGGAAGCTGCGCAGGAAGAGCACGAGGATGATGACGACGAGGATCGAGCCGATGAGCAGGGCTTCGGTGACCGTCCCGATGGCGCGGCGGATGATATCCGACCGCTTGTAGTAAGGGTCGATCTGCAGGCCGAGCGGCAGGACGCCCGAGGCGTTGATCTCGGCCACCCGCCGCTCGATGGCCCGGACGACCTCGCGGCCGTTGGCGCCGCGGAGCATCATGGCCACGCCGCCGACGACCTCCCCGCGGCCGTCCTTGACCGCGCCGCCCTGCCGGACGGCCTGGGCGGCCCGGGCCTCGGCCACGTCGCGGACGAGGATGGGGGTGCCCCGGTCGGTCTTCAGGGCCACCCTGGCGATGTCGTCGACGGTCTGGAACATCCCGATGCCGCGGACGAGGTACTGCTGCTCGCCCCGCTCGAGGACGTTGCCGCCCACATTGAGGTTGTTGCGGCGCAGCGCCTCGCCGAGGTCGCCCAACGTCAGATCGTAGGCCAGGAGCTTGTTGGGATCCACGGTGACCTGGAACTGCCGGACATAGCCGCCGAAGGAATTGACCTCGTTGACCCCCGGGATGGATTTGAGGAGGGGGGACAGGACCCAGTCCTGGACGGTCCGGACCCGCGTCAAATACTCGGGCTCGTCCATCCCGGCCGGGCGCGGCCCGGCCAGCGTGTACTGATAGATCTCGCCCATGGCCGTCGAGACGGGCCCCATGGCGATCTCGGTCCCGGCCGGGACGCGCTCCCGCGCTTCGATGAGGCGCTCGAGGACGAGCTGGCGCGCAAAATAGATGTCCACGCCGTCCTCGAAGATGACCGTCACGACCGAAAGACCGGCCTTGGAGACGGAACGGACCTGGCTGAGGCGCGGCAGGCCGCGCATGGCCGTCTCGACCGGGAAGGTGACGAACCGCTCGACCTCGGGCGGCGACATGCCCGGCGACGTGGACAGGACCTCGACCTGGATATTGGTCACGTCCGGAAAGGCGTCGATGGGAAGGCGCAAAACGGACCAGACGCCGAGGCCGACGAGGACAAGTACCCCGAAGAGGACCAGGGCCCTCTTCTTGAGGGAGGATGAGACGATCCGGTCGACGAAGCCCATGCTAGTCCCCCACCAGGGTGCCTTTGCGCATCTCGGACTTCAGCAGAAAGCTCCCCGAAGCGACCACGATCTCGCCGTCGGCGACGCCCGTGAGGATCTCGACGACGCCGTCGAAATGCTCGCCGAGCCGGACCGGGCGGCGGGTGAAGGTCCTCTCCCCCGTCTTGACGAAGACGATCGGCTGGCCGTCATCGTCTTGGACCGACTCCTCGGGAACGGTCAGAGCGCGGCGCTCTCCGCCCGGCCGGATCGAGGCCTCGACGTACATGCCCGACTTCAGCCGGCCGCCGGGATTGGCCATCTCGACGCGGCCTTCGACGGTCCGCGTCGCCTCGTCCACGACGTCGCCGATGAGGGCCAGGCGGCCGCGGAACTCCTCTCCTGGATAGGCCTGGGTCATCAGGACGACCTCGTCCCCCGGCCTGATGGTCCCGAGGTCCTTTTCCTGGATGTGCAGCCCGGCCCAGAGCGTTGACGGGTCGGCGAGCCGGAAGAGGCTCGTCCCGAGGTCGACCGCATCGCCCGCGACCACATCGCACTGGAGGACGGTCCCGCCGAGCGGAGCGTGGACGTGGAGCAGCGGCATGGGCAGGCCCGACGCGTCGATGGCCTGGAACTCCTGGCCGTCGACGCCCAGCAGGGACAGCCGGTCGCGGGCCCCGGCCAGCACGGCCCGGGCCGGCCCTTCCTCGGCGGCGTTGCCGGCCTGGCGCTTGGCGCGGGCGGCGGCCTGAAGGTATTCGGCCTGCAGGGTCAGGAAATCGGGGCTATAGATCTCGGCCAGGAGCTGGCCTTCGCGGACCCGGTCGCTCTGGGCGACGAGCACGCGCTCGAGCCGTCCCGGCGTCCGGGAGGTCAGGTGGACGACGCGCCTGGCGTTCCATTCGATCTCGCCGGCTGCGGAGATCCGCCGGGCCACCATCCGCATCGCGGCGGGCGCGGTCTTGAGGTCCGCGGCCGCGATTGCCTCGGGCGTCAGCGTCACGTACGCAGGCCCGAAGGCAGCGGCGGGCCGGGGCGCCTCTCCGCCGGCGTTTTCGACGCTCTTGGAGCGGCAGGCCGCGGACAGAGTGACGATGGCCAAGGCGGCCGCCAGGATGGCTCTCGGGATGGTCTTCATATGTCGCTCCGTCAATCCGTGGATTCGCCGGCGACCTCGAGGTCGGCCAGGGCGAGGTTATAAAGAAGAAGGGCGCGGAGGTGCTCGACCTGGGCCGAGACGAACGTCCGGTAGAGGTCGAGGATGTTGAGCGTTCCGGTCTTGCCGTATCGGAAGTACTCGAGCTGGATGCCAAGCTCGTCCTCGAGCTCCTTGAGCAGGCTCTGCTCGTAGACCCGGACCTGCTCCTCGGCGGACTTTGCCTCGGCGTAGGCGCTTTCGACGGCGGTCCGGACGCGGCGCTCGAGCGCCCCGGCGGCGATCCGGCTCGCCGCGGCTTCGGCCGCCGTTTCCATCGCCGCGCCCTTGGCCCGGCCGGGCCGGAGAAACGGCATTGTCAGGCCGAACGAGACGCCCCAGGCGTTCGGCCGGATGCTGGGGAGGAGAAAGCCGGCCAGAAAATCGGGCCGGCGGCTGAGGCCCGCCAGCTTCACGGTCGTGTCGGCCATCTCCGTCCGGAGGGCCGCCAGCCTGTAGGACGGCAGCCTGGTCCTGGCCCGCTCGACCAGCGCGGCGGCGTCGATCTCGAGCGGCGCGAAGGGCATGGCCGTCGACAGGGAGAGAGGCTGCCCCTGCGTGTTGCCGAGGAGCTCGTCGAGCTCGAGTTCAGCCGTCCGCTTCTCCTTGGCCTGGTCGAGGATCTGGTTCCTCAACCGGGCCTTCTCGGCCCTGGCCCTGAGGACGTCGTCATAGCCCCCGGCTCCGGTCCGGTATTTCGCCTGGAGATCGTCGAGCAGGGCGTCCAGCCGTCCGGCCGAACGTTCCAGCGCCTCGGCCGCCGCGGCGGCGAAGACGGACCTCCAATAGGCCCGCTTGACCCGGGCCGTGAGGAGGAGCCGGACCCGGTCGAGCTCGGCCGAGGCGATGTCTTCCCCTTCCCGCCCGATCTCGGTCCGGAGGGAGCGCTTGCCCGGATATTCAAAGACCTGCTCGAGGCCGAGATGGACCTCGACCTCGTCGCCCTCTTTTCTCAGGCCGGGAAGGGGCAGGCCCTCGACGCTGGCCGAGGCCTGAGGCTCGGGGCGGGACTTGAGCTGGAGCGTCCGCCCCCGTGCCGCCTCCATCCGGGTCTGGGCGGCCAGGACCTCGGGATTGCGGGCCAGGGCAAGGCCGATCGCCTGATCGAGCGTCAGGTTGTCCTCCTGGGCGGCCAGAGCCGGGACTCGAGCAAGCGCCGCGGCCGCGGCGAGCACAAAAGGCAAGACATATCGCGCAAGCGGTCTTTTGACCGGCATAGGGGTCCTCCTTGTCGGGACGTCAGGGGTTCCGGGCCGGGAGCCTTAGACGAGGAGGGATCGCGGAGGCGGGGTGATGTCGGTCGTCGGCCGGACGAGCACATGTTCGGCGGCCGGACGATCGAGAAGGACCAGCGAGCCGCTCAGAACGGGCAGATCGCAGGCCTCGGGCCCAATGAGCGTGGACAGGAAACACAGGCAGACCGCTCCCCCATGATGGGGATGCACGTGGCCGAATCCGCCGTGCCGGGAGGGACAATGGACGGGGCAGTGGTCCTCGGCGTAATAGAAATGGAAGAGACAGAGAAGGAAGGAGGCCGCGAAGAGAAGGACCAAGCCCTTTTTCATGGTCGCCTCATTATCCCACGCTCTCCGCTCAGCGTCAACCGGGGCCGGCGTCCT
>CAZIQR010000168.1:0-5939 GCA_964541055.1 uncultured Eubacteriales bacterium | reverse complement strand
ACGGCCCGCTCATCGGCTTCCTCTACGGCTGGACGACCTTCCTGGTCATCCAGACCGGGACCATCGCCGCGGTCGGCGTGGCCTTCGCCAAGTTCACGGGCCTGATCGTGCCCTGGTTCAGCGAAAAGCACGTGCTCGCGGCCGTGCTGGGCCTGAAGATCACGGCCGCCCAGCTCCTGGCGATCGTCAGCATCGTCGCCCTGACCGCCCTCAACATGCGCGGCATCCGCACCGGCAAGGCCATCCAGGGCGTCTTCACCGTGACCAAGACCGTCACTCTTTCCGCGCTTATCCTCCTCGGCTTCATCGTCGGGGCCAATGCCGGGTCCATCAAGGCCAACTTCGGCGCGTTCTGGAAGGCCACCTGGACCCACATGGCCGCCGGCGGCGGGATCGCCTCGGTGGAGCCCCTGGCCGGCCTCATGGTCCTGGCCGCCATCGGCGCGGCCATGGTCGGGTCGCTCTTCTCGTCGGACGAATGGTATACCGTGACCTATATCGCCGGCGAGGTCAAGAACCCGAAGAAGAACATCCCCCTGAGCCTGGTGCTCGGGGCCGGCATCGTCATCCTCCTCTATTTCCTCGCGAACGTGGCCTACGTCCTGACCCTGCCGGTCCACGGCAGCCCCGAAGCGGCGGACGTCGTCGGCCGCGGCATCCAGTTCGCCCAGTCCGACCGGGTCGGCACGGCCGCCGCCGAGATGATCTTCGGCCCCTCGGCGGCCGTCATCATGGCCGTGCTGATCATGATCTCGACCTTCGGCTGCAACAACGGCCTCATCCTCTCCGGGGCCCGCGTCTACTACGCCATGGCCAAGGACGGGCTGTTCTTCAAGGCGACGGGGACGCTGAACCGGCGGTCGGTCCCGGGCACGGCCCTTATCGTCCAGTGCGCCTGGGCCTGCCTGCTCTGCCTCAGCGGGACCTACAGCGAGCTTCTGGACTACGTCGTCTTCGCCGTGCTGATCTTTTTTGTCCTGATCGTCTCCGGGATCTTCATCCTGCGGAAAAAGCACCCGGATTGGGAGCGGCCCTACAAGGCCTGGGGCTATCCGGTCGTGCCCGCTCTTTATATCCTGCTCGCCGCGGCGATCGCCGTGGACCTGCTCATTTTCAAGGCCAAGTTCACGGTGCCCGGCCTGCTGATCGTCCTCCTGGGCATCCCGGTCTACCTCCTGCGCAAGAGGTTCGCCGCGCCGGCGGTCCAGGCCGTCGCCGACGAGACCGAAGCGGATTAGGCTACTTCTTCCGCTCGGCCGCGAGCACGCCGGCGATCATGTATTCCTTGGGGCTGAACTCCTGCACCCAGACCCGGATGGATTCGAGGGGGGCGCCGATCGAGTCGTGCACGGCCGTCGTCACCGCCGCAAGGAGGGCCTTTTTCTGGTCGTCTGTCCGGCCTTCGAGCAGATGGATCTCCACGAGGGGCATGGGAACTCCTTTCTCCGCCTATCTTAACAAAGACCGGGCCAGGTCAACAAAGACCTGGCCCGGTCCGGTTGACTTTGGGGGGGCCTTCTGATAGAAACGATATCTAGAAAATGGCGCCCATGGTCATCAAAACGCGCGAACAGGGCAATATCGCCGTCTTCGACATCGAGGGCGAGATCCGCCGGACCGACACCGTCGAGGAGACCCTCCACAGCCTGGTCGAGGGCCAGCTCAACCGGGGGCGCCGCAACATCCTCCTCAACCTGGCCGGCGTGGGCTTCATCGACAGCTTCGGCGTCGGGCAGATCCTGGCCAGCTACATCTCGACCCAGGACCTCGGCGGCAGGCTCAAGCTCTGCCGCGTCTCGCAGAAGCTTCTCTTGATCTTCCAGATCACCATGCTGGACAAGGTCCTGGAGATCCATGACGATTGCAGCAAGGCCCTCGCGAGCTTCGGCACGGCCTGAGCGCGGGGGTGCTTGACGACGAGGGGTGGTCTTGGCCGACGGCCGTCTTGAACGCTTCCTGAGGAGATTCGGGGACATCCGCGGCCGCGAGGCCCGCACCGCCCTGGCCGTCACGACCTATTTCTTCCTGATCACCTTCGCCTTTTACATTATCAAGCCGGTCAAGGAAAGCCTGCTCATCGGCAACAACCCCGCCTGGTGGCCGTACGCCGACTTGGCCACGGCGCTGCTCATCGGCTTTGTCGTCGCCCTCAACGCCCGCCTGCTCGACCGGCTGCCGCGCCGGACTTACCTCACGGCCTCGCTCCTGTTCTTCACCGCCTGCCTGTTCGTCTTTTGGCAGGTCTTCAGCTATTACACGCAGAGGCAGTTCCAGACGCCCGTGGTCGATTCGTCGGGCACCCTGTTCCTGATCTGGGCCCAATCCGTGGTCGTCCGTTCCTGGCCGATCCCGGTCATCGCCTTCTGCTTCTGGTCCGACGTCTTCATCGCCATGTCCATCACCCAGTTTTGGATCTCGGTCAACGACATCTTCGATCCCCACCAGGCCAAGCGGCTCGTCGGCCTGTTCGTCACCGGCGGCCTCCTGGGCGGCATCGCCGGATCGGCCGTGGCCATGGTCCTGCCCCAGCTGAGGTTCATCAAATTGGACGACGTCCTCCTTGTCGTCCCCGTCATCCTCGTCCTGGCCATGATCATGGTCAACCTCATCTACGCCGGCCGGCAGCGGGTCGACGCCGCGGCGGGGGAGGGGCGGATCGGGCCATCCGCCCGGGTCGGCTATCTCGAGAGCTCCCGAGCCGTCCGCCGCAGCCGCTACCTGCTGCTCCTCGCGGGCATGCTGGCCGCGGCCATGGTCGCCGGCTCGCTCATCAACTACCAGTTCAAGGCCGCCGTCCGGAGCGCCTTCGAAGACCCGGCGATGCGCACCTCCTTCGTGGCCTTCTTCTTCCTGGCCCTTTGGGTGGTCTCGACGATCATCCACCTGGCCACGACCGGGCGCTTTCTCAAGTCTTACGGCATCCGCTGGGCCATCTCGCTCGCGCCCCTGATCCTCCTCGGCGGCATGGCCGCCGTGTTCCTGGTCCCCGCCTCCGTCGTCCTGGTCTGGGCCGTGGCCGTGCGGGGCGCGGACAAAGGCTTCGACGGGACCCTCAGCCAGTCCGTGCGCGAGCTGCTCTACATCCCCGTCCCGGCCGACGTCAAGTACAAAGCCAAGATCTTCATCGACATGTTCGTCAACAAGTTTGCGACCGGCCTCGGGGCCGGGCTCTACCTCGTGCTCTACCATGTCCGCCACTTCGCCTACCGGGACAGCCAGCCGCTGGCCATCATCCGCGAGCTCGGCCTGGCGGCCATGATCTTCCTCGTCCTTTGGCTGGTCCTGACCCGGCTCGTCTACCGCGAATACCCGGCCGTCCTCAAGAGCGACATCCGCAGGCTCCACAAGGAAGGCCGCGAGGCCGTGGCCGACCACGTCGACGTCGATCTCACCCTCAAGGTCTTCAACACCATCCAGAGCCGGGAGCGCAGCGCCACGCTCTACTACATGAACGTCTTCGACCTCGTCCGCAGCAAGGACCTGACCCCCGAGCTCCGCGAGCTCCTGGGCATCAAGCGGGACGAGATCAAGGCCCGGGCCGTGGATGCGCTGGTCGACGTCGGCGGCGGGACCTTCTTCCCCGGTCTCGAGGAGGCCCTCACCGACGCGGCCTTCCAGAAAGAGATCGATCTCGTCTTTCTGCTGCCGTCCTACCAGAGGATCATGGACGGCCGCCTCGGCGTGATCGCCGCCTCGTCCTCCGAGCTCGACCGGATCGAGGCCGCCCACAGCATCGCCCGCATGGCGGCCCGGCCCGCGACCCTCGAGGCCTTGGCCCGCCTTCTGCAGGACCCGTCGCCCGAGGTGGCGCTCTATGCCCTGAGCAGCGCCGCCGTTCACCGCCGCCCCGAGCACATTCCCTTGATCATGCGCCTCCTGGCCAATCCGGCTACGCTGTCGGAGGCCCAGGCCGCCCTGGCGGCTTACGGTCCCGGCAGCGAAGGCCTCCTGGCCGGGGCGCTCCGGGCGGACGGCACGCCGCTCGAGATCCGGCGGGCCCTGCCCGAGGTCCTGGCCCGGATCGGGACCCAGAAGGCCGCCGACATCCTCGTCGCCGAGCTGGCCGTCCGGCGCGACGGGATGGAGCCGTCTCTCATCGACGCCCTCTACCATATCCGGACCGACCGGCCCCAGGTCCGCTTCCGCGATAAGGACCTCCGGCCGGAGCTCCGCCGCCTGATCCGGAGCGCCTGCGACGTCGTCCTCGAGCCGGCCGGCGCCCCCGAAGAGTCCCGGGCCGCCCTCGAGATCCGCCTCCGCCGGGTCTTCGACCTGCTCACGCTCCTCTACCCCCGCGAGGATATCGTCAACGACTACCAGAACATCCGGCAGGGAACGGCCAAATCGGTCGATTACGCTCTCGAGCACCTCGACAACCTTCTCGAGCGGGAGGACAAGGAGCGGCTGTTCCCGCTCATCGAGGACCTGCCGCCCGAGGAACGCCTTTCGCGCCTGAAGAAAGCCTTGAGGTTGAAATGAGGGCCCGCGTCCTCTAGAATGTCAGCGGAACCGAGCGCCATGGCCGTCCTTTACATCTATCCGAAAACGGGCGAGCCGACGACTTTCCCGCTCGGCGGGCGCCGGGTGACGGTCGGCCGCGCCTCGTCGAACGACATCGTCCTGTCCGACCAGTTCAGCTCCGGCTGCCACGCCGCCGTGGTCCCGACCGAGCGCGGCTATACCCTCGTCGACCAGGGCAGCAAGAACGGGACCTTCGTCAACGGCCGCCGCGTCAGCGGCGAGGTCGAGCTGGCGCGCGGCGACGAGGTCCTCATCGGCTCGACCCGGTTCTATTTCGACCGCGACTTCCAGCCATCCGTCGAGACCGTCGAGGGCACGACCTTCACCCACAGCTCGAACACCATCATCCAGGTCAAGGACCTGCTCAAGAAGAAACCGCCGTCCACCGGGATGATCGTCAAGACGCCCGGGGGCGGGCTCGACCTCGAGCGCTTCCAGCAGGACCAAAAGATCATCGCCGTCATGGGCGAGGTCAGCCAGGCCCTCATCTACCACATGCCCCTGGACAAGCTCCTCGACCACGTCATGGACGTGCTCATTCAGCACCTGCCGATGGATCGCGGCGTACTGATGCTCAAGAACGAGGCCTCCCAGGCCCTCGAGCCCCGCGTCGTCCGGGTCCAGAACGCGGCCCTGCGGAACCAGAGCATCTTTGTCAGCCAGACGATCGTCCGCACCGCCCTCGAGCGCAACTCGGCCATCCTCATCTCCGACATCCAGGCCGACGAGGGGTTGCGGGCCCAGGTCAGCGTCGTCCAGGCCCAGATCCATTCGGCCATGTGCGTGCCCCTCTGGAACAACCAGGACATCATCGGCCTGATCTACTGCGACCGGGCCTCGCTCCTCGAGCAGTTCACCGAGGACGACCTGCGGCTCCTGACGCTCCTGGCCAATCTGGCCGCGGTCAAGATCGAGAACGCCCGCCTCTACGAGGTGTCTCTCAAGAACGCCCAGCTCGAGCGCGAGCTGGCCCTGGCCGTCCAGATCCAGAAGAACTTCCTGCCACGGTCCGAGCCGGATTTCGCGCCCTACGAGATCAGCGGCAGCGCCAAGGCCTGCCGGCGCGTCGGCGGAGATTATTACGATTACATCGCGGTCGACAAGGACCGCCTGGCCGTCGTCATCGCCGACGTCTCGGGCGTCGGGGTCAGCGCCTCGCTGCTCATGGCCTCGCTCCGGGGGGCCCTTCATGAGAAGTTCCCGGGGGCGATCGCCCTCGGCGAGCTCGCGGCCAAGCTCAACGATTTCGTCTACGCCAGCTCCGACAGCCACCTCTTCATCTCGTTCTTCCTGGCCATCCTCGACCGGGCGTCCCACACGATGGCTTACGTCAACGCCGGCCACAATCCGCCGCTCTTCCAGTCCGGGCCGGGCCCGGCCCGGCTCCTCGCGAGCACGGGGCTTTGCCTCGGCATGTT
>CAZIQR010000167.1:0-5947 GCA_964541055.1 uncultured Eubacteriales bacterium | reverse complement strand
TGAGGATACGCGGCGGCTCCTGCGGGACCTGCGTGCCGCGATCAGGGCGGCGGCGCCGGACGCGGCAGAACGGATCAGCTACCGGATGCCGGCCTTCGATCTGGCCGGGATCCTGGTCTATTTCGCCGCGTTCAAAGACCACATCAGCTTGTTCCCGACGGCAAGCGGCGTCGAGGCCTTCCGCCGCGACCTCGCCCCCTATCGGGCCGCAAAAGGAACGATCCGCTTTCCGCTCGACCGGCCGCTGCCCCTGAAGCTCGTGGCCCGGATCGTCAAGTTCCGGGCCGCCGCCAACCGGCGCCGGGCGGCCTCGAAACGCCGGGCCGACGGCAGAAGCCGGCATAGTGCTCCTTGACTCCCGGCCGGAGCGGGGGTACCTAGGCCCAACATCCAAAAGGGTATTCTCCGAGGAGGCTTCCATGGCTAAGAAATGTGTCGTGTCTTTGTTCATCGTCTTCTTGGCCCTCGGTCTGGGCTGCAAGAGCAACACGGCTCCGGACAAGGCCAGCCTGAAGGGGACCTGGAGGGCGACCAAAGCCGAATTCACCAGCCTGGCCAATCCGGCGACCAAGGCCGACGTCGTCGCCCTGGGCGGCACGGTGACCCTGGTCCTCAACGATAGCACGGCCGTCCTGACCGTCACCAAGTCGGGCGAGAGCGCCCGCGTCTACAACGCGAGCTGGTCCTCTTCGATCGACATGCTGACGCTGACCTGGACGTCGGGTTCGAGCGGCCAGTCCCAATTCGACTTCGTGCTCAACGGCGACCACCTGTCCATGGAAGGCGGCCACCTGTCCTTCGATTTCACCGCCGGGAATTTCGAAGAGGCCGTTCTGGCGCTGGAGTTTGTCCGGCAATAGGCGTCGTCCCCGGCATACCGCATCCGGACATCACGCTCGAGGCCCCTAATGCACCCAAATGGCGGGGATCGCCATCAGCGCGGCAACAAGCACCAGAAGGAGGAGGAACGTCCCCACGAGTTTCAGCTTCCCCCTCGACCCATCCCCCCGTGCGGCGATAAGATCGCGCATACCTTCTCAATGGGCCGGGCCCGGACCCTTGTCAAGCCCTTGGGGTTTGATTTCACAATATGTCGCATTCTGTCCTAATGCTTCCGCCTCCGCGGGAGGCCTCCCGGGTTTTTAGGATCGGATAAGACGCCCCTCCAGATCCTGCTCATCCCGGCGGCGGCGCTTTCGGGGACGGCCCCGCGGCCGGCGGCCGCCGTCTGAAGGCGCGCTTCGGGCCCTCGTCGCCGCGTTCAGTCGATAACGTCGACGGCCAGCGGGAACTTGGACAGAGGCTCGCACCCTGCGGGCCCAATGACGACGGGATTCTCGTACCGGAAGCCGATGGCCTCCTCCGGGCAGGCGTATTGGATGGCGCAGATGATCATCTCGTTCGCGCCGTAGCGGTGGTCCGGGTTCGTCCAATACGGGAAGGGCCCGTCGTTCATGCCGATCCGCCACTCGTCGCCCATCAGGCCGATGCCGTGCTCGAACCCGGGGACCATGAAGTCGGCGAAGCCGCGGCTCTCGGCGAAGCCGATCATCTGTTCGGCCAGCTCGGAGGGGCTGATGCCGGCCCGGTAGGTCCGGAGGGTCCGGTCCACGATGTCGGTGAAGTTGCGGGCGTGCCAGAGCTGGCGCTCCGCGGCAGGGGCGATCAGATAGTTGTGGGAATGGTCGCCGAGGCCCAGCATGAACATGGCGTGGATATCGACCATGAGCGGCTCCCCCGGCTGGAGGACACGGCGCGTCGCGGGCGTGCAGGCCCCGCCGGTCAGGCCGGCCCGATAGCCCGAAGCGATCTCGTTGCCGCCGGTGAAGGACCACTCCCATTCGCTCCCGGCCCGCCGCATGGCCAGAGCGGCCAGGCCCGCGATCTCCGTCTCGCTCAGGCCTTTCCAGCCGCCGCGCAGGGCCTCGAAAACCGCCTGGTGGCCGAGGTCGACGATCCGCGAGGCCTCGCGGAAGCGGGCGATCGTCCCGGCGTCCTTGATGAGGGACAGGCGGTCGACGAGGTCGTGGGCATTGACCAGCTCCGAGCCGGCCAGAGCATCCCGGAAGCGCTCATACTCGTAGTGGGTCAGGTTCCCCTCGGGCAGGTAGTTCGACATGCCGCTCTCGATGCCGACGCGGCCGGGCTTTCCCCTGAGGAGGTCCCTGATGAAATCGGCGATGAGCTCGATCTGGTCCTGGCCGCCCATGGGCGCGAAGCCGAAGACGCGGTCCTCGCCGATCCAGGATTCGTCGGCCACGCGGGCGGCGTCGATGACGAAGGTGAAGGCCGCGGGCAGGCCCTCGGCGGGGACGACGACGAAGCTCCGCCACGGGCAGAACGCGTCGAGGACCCAGGACAGGGTCCGGAGGCGGGAGCCGAGGTAGACGTCGATCCCGGCCCGGGCCATCTCCGCCTGCAGGGCCCGGACGCGGCCGGGGTGATCGATGAAGTAGGGGCTGCTCTTGTCGAGGGGCTTCATGCCGGCCTCGCTAGTAGGCCGCGGGGATGCCGGCCAGGACCTTGTTCAGCCGGTCGGCGATCGCCGCCAGCTTCAGGGCCTTGATCATGTTGCCCTTGAGCCGGAGCTTGCCGGTCATGAGCGCCTTCTGGGCGCCAAGCTCGGCCCGCGAGATCTGGGCAAAAACCTCGTATGTGCCGCTGATCTGGAACTCGGCCTGGGGCGGCTCGCCGGTCCCCAGCGCGATCTCCGCCAGGGCCCCGTTCTCGAAGCGGAAGAGAAGGAACTTGCTCCCGCCGCCGGGGCAATCGAGATAGATGTTCGACATCGAGGACGTGATGTGGTTCATCTTCTCGGGGGTCAGCTCGGCCTTGAGGCGCTTCTCGGCCTCGGCCCGCCATTCCTCGGTGAGATACTGCAGGGGCGGCATGCGAACCTCCTTTTCAGCCTTGAGATGCGCTTCAGGGTATAGACCAGGTTCGCAAGCCTGTCAATATTCATAAAAATGCCCCTTGGGACATGCGGGCCTTCTTGCGAATAGACCGGGGGCTAGCGCGGGCGCACGATGCGCACCGGACCGAAGAGGCCCGACGGCGCGGTCTCGCCGTAGCTGTTGTTGATCAGGTTCGCGACGCGGACCCGGATCTCGTTCGCTCCGGGATGCAAAGCTTCCCCGACGGCAAAGACGTGCGGGCTCCAGAGGCGGGCGCCGCAGCTCCGGCCGTTCACCCAGACCTCGGCGGCGTGAGCGACCCGTCCGAGATCGAGCAGGAACCCCTTCTCGGGCATCTCAACCGTCATGGTTTGGGTGTAATCCAGCAGGCCGCTAAACTTCTCGAGACCCCATCTCGACCAATCCTCGAGCGGCTTTTCGACGCCCTTCAAGAATGCGGCCGGCAGGACAAGGGGGAATTCCATGACCGGCTGGGCGGCCGGCTCGTACGAAACCCGCCAGACGGCTCCGAAAGAGGCGACCGTGTCGTAGCGGGGTTTTTGTTCGGGGGGTCCGGCGATGGCCGGGCTTTTCGGATCGAAGACGAGCCAATAGGCCTCGTAAGGCTTGAAGGCCAGGGTGAGGGAGCTGCCGCTCTGCACCCCGCCCGAGCCCACCGGACGGATCGTTCCTGTCTCGCAGTCCCAGATCGAGGCCGCGCCGTGGGCCCCCCGGACCTCGATCTCGCACTCCTGTCCGTCCGCGGAGTTGTTCACGAGCCAAAAGAAATCGCGGCCGTCGATGCGGCGGTGGTGCCGGAGCATCGGGAACGAGCCCGACCGAAAGACGATCTGGCTCTCGAGGCCGCCCGGCTCCCGCCCGGAGGCGAACAAAGCCTTGAGGCCGCCCGCGCCGACTTGGCCGCCCGCGGGCAGGGCCCGCAGCTTGTCCATCAGCTTGGCCATTTCCGGATCGTCGAGGCCCCGCTCGGCCGACGCTCTCGGGAGTTCGGCAAGGGCATAAACGCGGCCGCCGGCCTTGGCGAAATCGACGATCTTCCGCGCCACGCCGAGCGGCAGGATGTCGAGCGCCGGGAGGACGAGCGTCCGGAACGTGAGCTCGCCGCGGACGAGCCGGCCGTCCTTGACCGCCATCCGGCCGAGGTAGAACCGGTCGCCGACCAGGAACTCGATCCCGGCCTCGGTCAGGTCGTCGATGGCTTGGGCGTAGATCTTATCAATAGCGTTGACGCGCCGCCCGGCCTCGCTGGTCTCGGCGAACTTCCACATGTCGACGTCGAGCAGGCCCGCATCGGCCTGCATCCAGGCCGATTCGATCGGGTTGTAAAGAAGGACGTCGGGCACGGCCCGGCCCTGTGAATTGATGAAGCTCGCCCGCCGCATGAAATCGGTCCAGAGATGAAGGTACGGGAACATCGGGTTCTCGGAATACCAATCCGGCGGCCAGGGATTGCCGGTGAGCTTGCGGGTCGTGAAGACGGCGTGCGGGATGACGTGGCTCATGCCCCAGGCCGTCACCGCGTTCGCGGCCTGCTTGAGGAAGGGTGGATTGAACGTGCCCCAGGGCGTGCCTTCGAACGCGCCGGCGCCCATGAGCTCGGTCGTCGCCCGGACGTTCCCGAACTCGGCCACCGACTCGGCCTCCTTGAAATCGTGGACCCGGAGCGGCTTGCGGCCGAGGCAGTCCTGGCCCGGCATGGTCACGCTGCGCAGCATCTTCATGTGGTCGCCGACGGCCGAGACCTGGGGTTGGATGCCCTCCTCCCAGAAATGGATGGTCGTGGACATGCCGCGCGCCTCGTGCCAGTCCGTCACCGCCCGGTAGGTCGCGGCGTAGATGTCCGACACGAGATCGAACCACTCCCAGCGGGCCCGGGCGAAGACGCCTTCGACGTCGCGGTCGACCGAGAGCGGCAGCCAGAGGCGGGGGTCGCGGCCGTAGCGCTCTTTGTAGCGCTCGTCGAGCGTCGCCGACCAGGCCAGGCCCCAGCCGTAGTCGCCTTCGTTGTCGATAAAGTCGCCGGGGACGGACCGGCCGAGCTTGTCGCCCAGGCGGCGGGCATAGGGCTCGAGGGCCGTCTCGATGAACTTCGGCGCCAGCCGGGAATCGAGATAATTGACGTTCGAGCCGTCGGCCCCGGCATGGCTGTAGGTGTTGAAAACGTAGATGCGCCATGTCCCGCCGGCGAGCGCGGTCCAGGAGAACGGAGCGCCGGCGCCGATCACCCGAAGCGTCCGGCTCAGGATGAGCGAGCCGGGCCCGACCTCGGCGGCGACGGCGCAGAACGAGGCCGGCACCTGCGCCGCCGTACCCCCCGGGATCTCGAGCGTCTGCCAGTTCAGGGACACGGCGCGGAGCTCCGGGTCGGCCTTGAGGATGCGGCCGTTTGCCTGGAAGCTTGGCCACCAGTACTCGTCGCAGTAGCCGAGATAGCTTTTGCGGGACTCGGCCTCTTTGAGGGCGGCATCGAACGAGGCGAACCACGCGTCGCCCAGCCATTCCGCGTCCGGCAGATCGGGCGTCCCGACCATGGAATGCCGGGCGTGGGCGTAGCCGGGGTTGAAGCGCTCCCCGGCCATGACCCGCGACATCTCGGCCATCTTGGCCGGATCGAGCGGCTCGTCCCAGAACCAGAAGACGAAGGGCGCATAGATCATATCCGGGTCCGCGAATGAGGCCCGGACCGTCTCATAGGGGATGGCCGTCCTCATCCCCGTGTTCGCCGGCTTGGCCGGGGCGGGCGGAGGCGCCGAAGTTCGGCAGGCGGCGGCGATCAGGCCGAAGATCCCGGACAGGATCAAGACGGAGACGAGATGGCGATATCGCGGCATGGCGTGTCTCCTTCTGAGCTAGAGAACGGGGTGGGGATATTCCAGGGCCCGGTGCTGGAAGTCCAGAATGCTCCGGTTGAGGATGACCCCGTCCCTGATGTCGATGGCCCGCCGGATGGTCGGGTCGGCGTCCCAGGCCGCGGGCCCGGCGGCGACGGCGCCCAGGAACGGCAGCAGAGCCTTTGAGATCTCCCGGGAAGC
>CAZIQR010000166.1:0-6010 GCA_964541055.1 uncultured Eubacteriales bacterium | reverse complement strand
ACCCGCCGCCCATCATAGGGAAGACCGCCAGGGTATCGCCGTCGCTGAGGGGCGTCGACAGCCCCTTTAAAGAAGATATCGGGACACCGTTGACCATGACGACGAGATGCGGCTTGAGGTCGCCGCAAACGAAGATCTCGGCCAGGCGCTCGGGGGTGTCGCAGAGGACGGCCAGGGCCTCGCCGACCGTGGCCTCGATGCCGACGCCGACATCCCGCTCCCGGGCGCCGAAGAGCTCACGGAAATAGGCGAAGAACTTAGCCTTGACGGTCATCGGGTCCGCCCTTTCCGAAGAGATGGCGTTCGAGGCTCCGGACGGCGTCCGGCCTCCGGACATCGACGACGGCCGGGCGCGCGGGCGCCAGCCGCTCCGTCATCTCTTTGACCAGCTCCTCGCGGACGACCAGGAGGATCTTCGCGCCGTCACGCCCGAGCGCCTCACGGAGGGCCGGCCAGAGGCCGCCGCCCTCGAGCTCGAGGGGGCCGACTTCGTCGACGACGAGGGCCTGCGAGGCCCCGGCATCACGGATGATCTCCCGGGCCCGCGCCAGCGTCTCGGGAACGAAGACATAGGGGCCGACCCGTTCGGCCCCGTCCGGGCCGCTTCTTCGGAGGTAGGGCCGGCGCCGGCGGGTCGCAAGCTCGACGAGGTCATATCCCTTATCGCCGGCGCCATCCCTCACGGCGGGGCTGAAGAATCCCGCGCAGCGAAAGCCGCGGGCCGCCCAACAGGCTGTCGCGCGCTCGAGCAGCGTCGTCTTACCCCCGTGGACGGGGCCGGCGAGGACCGCGATCATTGGGACTATCGAATGGTGACCGTGGCCTCGCCCGTCTCGAGAACGACCGCCTGGCCCATGGACGTCCCGGCCGTGGCGCTCGAGAAGCCGATCGTCGAGGACTGGACCGGCGCCAGGGACTGGAAGACGAGCACGGCGATGGTGCCACGGTTCTTGAAGCCGGGGCTGCTCGGCGGGGCCGAGAACCCGAACGTGGCCGTCCCGCCGCTGACGCTTTCGAGGAACGGGACCTTGTCGCCGAGCGCCCGCAGCCCGCCGCCCTCGAGGACGTCCTTGAGGCGTAGCGCGCGGGGATCGAACGTGACCGAGAAGGAGGCGTTGCCGATCTCCTGGCTGGTCGAAAGCTCGACGTTGATCCGGAACTCGCGGTCCCGGGCCGTTTCGAAGCTTGACGGCGAGAGGTAGACGCCGTTCGCGCCGGGCTCGGCCTCGGCCGGCTCCTCTTCGTCCTGGGCGGCCTGCTGCCCGGCCTGGACCCCCCGCGACGGCGCGGCGGCCCCGGCGCCGGCCATGCCGGCCAGGTTCTCGGGATTGACCCACAAGGCCTTCGTGTCCTCGTCGGTGATCTCGAGGGCCCGGACGATGTGCGGGGTGATGGTCATGACCACGTCGCTCTGGTCGATGACCTTCTTGGTCGCGGAGAAGAGGTTCCCGAGGAGCGGGATGTCCTTGAGCCCGGTGATGCCGCCGACCGACTTGCGCTCCTCGTCGCGGAGCAGCCCGGCGAGGAGGCTCGTTTCCCCGTCCTTGAGCCGGACGGTGTTCTTGACCTCGCGGTTGGCGATGATGGGGATGTCGGCGGTGCCCGTGCCGGCGATCGAGGACACGGTCAGGTCCATCTCCAGGGTGATCTCGCCCTCGAGGTGGACCTTGGGCGTCATCTCGATGGTGATGCCGATGTCCTGGAGGTTGTAGTTGACGATGGGCTGGGTGTTGAGGCCGCCGGCGGCGACGGCCGCGAACTGCGAATTGACGATGGGCACCTTCTGGCCGACGACGTATTTGATCTTCTCGCCGGACACTCCGGGGATCTTCGGCTGGGCGATGATCTTGGTGTCCGAGTCGGCGGACAAGACTTGGGCCAGGGCGGTGGGGATGGTCAGCTGATAGTTCTCGAGGAGGTCAAAGCCAGCGTTCTTGATCGGAAAGAAGCCGTCTTCGCTCAGCTTGCCGTTGTCGAACATCACGCCCAGGCTCCCCTGGCTGAGATTGACGCCGAGGTTCTTCTCCCGCAGCCGGCTGATCTCCATGATCTCGATCTCGATGAGGACATCGGCCCTCGCCTTGTCCCACGACTTGAGGAGCTTCTCGGCCAGGGCCACGGACTGAGGCGTGTCGCGGATCGTCAGGGAATTGAGGGTCTCGTCGACCTGGATCGTCGGCCCGCGCATCTGGGCCCTGACCATCTGCATCAGGCGGGCCATGGCCTTGCTGGCCTCGATGTTGGACAGGTAGAACGTCTTGATGGCGTTGAGCTCGTACTGCATCCGCTTCGTCGGGTTGTCGGGGACGATGATGACCGTCCGCTCGTCGATGACCCGCGAGAAGTTCTTGGTGGCGACGCAGAGGAAGTTGATGGCCTGCTCGAGGCCCTTGCCCGTCAGGTCGATGGCGATATTGCTGTCATGGAACTGATCGTCATAGAGGAAGTTGACGCCGGCGAGGCGACCGAGGGTCTCGAAGATCGATTTGACCGAAACGGCGTTGCGGAAGCTGAGCTCGATCGGCTCGTCGGCGCCCTTGAGCCGGACCGGGCCGCCCTCCAGCCGCTGGCTCGGCTTGGGCTTTTCCGGCGGGGCCGTCAGGGCCTTGAGCTCGTTCGCGGCCATCGTGTTCTGGGGATCGAAGGCCAGGACCTTGCGGTAGGCGGCCTCGGCCTCCGTCTTCTTGTTCTGGGACACGAGCACGCGGGCCTCGTGGAGATAGAAGAGCGAGGCCACGGCCCGGGCCCGCACCAGGGCCATGCGGTAGGCCGGCTCGTTCGGATGCTCGAGGGCCGCCTTCTGGTACTGCCGCACGGCCTCGTCGTAGTTCCGATTCATCTCGGCCTGGACGCCCTGCCGGTAGTCCAGGGAGAGGGTCGTGCATCCGGCCGCGGCCAGGATCAGGATCATCGCCAAGGCGGTTCTCTTCATGGCCGGTCTCCTTGTTTCGGGAATGTGCGGGTCTCGCCGCCGGGCCCTTGGACGACGAGGACGTCGGCCGTCAGCCGGATGACCTTGTAGCCGGGGACGATCTCGTCGCCCTCGCGCACCGACTCGGTCTGGCCGCCGCGGAGGATGAGGGCCAGGGTCTCGCCGCCGGATTTGACCGAGCCGATGTAGCTGATGGCCAGGTCGAACGCCGGCGGCGTTCCGGCCGCGGGCATGGCGGCCTCTGGCGTCGCGGCCGGACCGGCGCGGCGGAACGCGGCGGCGGGACCCGGAGCGGCGGGCCGGGGCCGGAAGATGTCCCGGACCGGAGGCGCGGCGGGCGCCTTGCCGAAGACGAGCAGGTCCCGCCGGACGAGCGGCTTCGCCGCCGGGCGGTCCTGGGCCGCGGCCAGGGCCAGGGTCAGGGCCACCATCCCGGCGCCGAGAGCCAGGGATGTCCAGAGCCGCGCCCGCTCAGTTGCCATAATACCCCGCCAGTGTCAGCTTGGCGACCAGGCGCTCCCCGCCCGAGCCCGTCTTCGGGAACTCGAGCTTCTCGATGACCAGGAACTTGGGAAAGTCCTCGATCGCCGCCAGCAGCTTCTTCAGCCCGGCGTAGGTCCCCCCGTAAGTGAAGGTGATGACCGTCTTCCGGACCTTCTCTTTTTCGAGGTCGCTGTAGCCGTAGTCGAGGTCGGTGATCGACGTCCCGGCCTGGGCGAAGATCTTCTGCAGGTCCTGCCGCAGAGCCTGGATATCGGCCCCTTCCTCGTAGAAATAGCTCGTCCGCAGGTCGGCCAGGTCCTTGCCGGCCTCCTCCCAGCGTGCCCATTCGGCCTTGGCCGCGTCGCGGCTCTGGACGGCCTTCTGGGTCGCCTCGTGCAGCTGGAAGGCCGCGGCGCGCTGCCTCTCGAGCCCGACGCGGAAGCGGACGAACACGAGCAGGCAAACCGCCAGGGCGATGGCGGCGGCCAGGCCGATCCGGGCGAGCGACCGGCGCTCCTTTTCGTTCAAGAGGTCATAAAGGACGTTCATAGGTCGCTGAGATCTCCGAAAGAAGCCGGCCGTCCTCGCTCCGCTGCTCGGCGCCGACCTTGATGTTCTTGAAGCCCCGGGCGTTCAGGGCGGTGGTGAAGGCCATCAGGTCGTCCAGGCTCCGGGAGGTCACCCGCATGTCCAGGGCGACCGTGCCGTCCGCCGTGAAGCTGGGGATGAGGCCGGTGATGTAGCTCGGGCCCGGGAGGGCCATCTCCAGTTCCGTGAACAGGCCCGTCCAGGAGAACATCTTCCGGGCGATGATGCCGTTCACGAGCTCGATGCGCGTCTTGCTCAGCTTCTCCTCGCGGTCGACGTCGGCCTTCAGGTTCCTTTGGTCCTTCTGGGCCGCGGACTGGACGCGCTCGGTTTCGGCCATGTCCTTCTTGAGGCGGGCCAGGGCCCGGCCGTCCTTCAAGATGAGGAAGGCGGAGAGGACGGCCAGGACGATGACCAGGCCGCCCAGGCCCCGGGCGGCGGCAAGATAGAGCCGCCGGTTGCGGAGCGGCCGGGTGGCCACGTTCAGGTTCAATACCGGTCCGTTCATCAGATGATCTGTCCCACGAGAGGCGCGAGAAGGGCCTTTTGCGCTTCCGTCCAGCCCTCGGGCGCCCGGTAGTCGACGGCCTCGAGCGGCACGGAAATGCGCTCCCGCAGCCGCTCCGCGATCCCGGGCCACTCGGCCAGGGCGGCGCAGCGCAGCCAGAGCTTCTCGATCCGCGTCTGGTCCCGGTCCTCCAGGAAGCGGATCGTATTCTCGGCCTCGCGGACGATGTTGTCGCCGCGCTCTTCGGCGGGACCGCCCGCGGCGCCGATATCCTTTTGCCGGTAGAGGGTCCAGCCCGGGTCCGCCAGGGCCAGCACCGTCATCGTCTCGTCCTCGATGTTGAGGAGGACGCTCCCCGCCCGGTCCGCGGCCGGCACGAGATTGACGAGCGCCAGCGAAGGCGCCGTCACCAGGACCGGCTTCAAACCGGCCTTCTCGAACAGGGCCTCGTATTCCCAGACGACGACCTGACGGGCCATGGCCACGATGATGCGGCGCTCGCCCTTGCCCGGCGTCGCGGCGTAGTCGAGGCGGGCGTCTTCGGGGATGAGCGGCATCTGCTTCCCGACGCGCCAACGGATGAAGGCCTCGCGCTCCTTGCCCGAGGCCGGGAAGGAATCGACGGTCATGACGAAGATCCGCACCGAGGACTCGGGGATGAGCAGGGCGGCCGTGCCGGAGCTCAGGCGCAGGTTCCGCTTGCCCTGGTCGATGGCCTCCTCGAGGGCGGAGGCGTCGGTGACGTTCGGCCGGTCGAAGGAGGCCCCGACGGAGCGCTCGCGGAAGGGCTGGACGAAGCCGCCCTTGACCAGGCCGTCATTCCGGCTGACGCGCAGGCCGCTGAGGTGGCCGGGCGCGATCTGGAAGACGGCGTCCGGCAGCAAGCGCTCGGTGAAGAAGGTCTTGATCCGGCTCTGCAGGCTCACGCCATCACTCCACGAAGGTCACCTTGTTGAGGTCCTTGATCCCCGTCAGGCCGGCCAGGACCTTTTCCATGCCGACCTCGCGCAGGAAGACCATGCCCTCCGCCTTGGCCCGCTTCTTGACCTCGGACAGGGGCCTCTTCTCGAGGATGAGCTCGCGGATCGGGTCCGAGAGCTCGAGGATCTCGGCGATGGCCGTCCGGCCCTGGTAGCCGGTGAAATTGCACTCCGAGCAGCCCTTGGGCTCATAGAAGATCGTGTCCAGGTGCCGGGCCGGGTCGAGGCCCGACTCGGCGAGCTGGGCGGCCGTGTAGCGGACCGCCGCCTTGCAGCGCGGGCAGAGGCAGCGGACCAGGCGCTGGGCCAGGATGCAGTTGAGGGCCGAGATGAAGCTGTAGGGGTCGACCTGCATGTGCAGGAAACGCCCGATGACGTCGAAGACGTTGTTGGCATGGACGGTGGTGAAGACGAGGTGGCCGGTCAGGGCCGATTGGATGGCGATCTGGGCCGTCTCGGGGTCTCGGATCTCGCCGACCATGATCTTGTCCGGGTCGTGGCGGAGGATGGACCGCAGGC
>CAZIQR010000165.1:0-6040 GCA_964541055.1 uncultured Eubacteriales bacterium | reverse complement strand
AGGAACATCGACCGGAAGTCGGTCACGCCGGCCGAGGTGAAGACGGACTGGAGCAGGACCGGGCCCAGCATGTTGGCGGCCAGGACGCCGAGGCCGAGGATCATCACGTTGAACAGCCCCTGGGCGCACGAGCGCACGTCCTTGGGGAAATAGGTGTCGACGAAGATATAGACCGTGGCGAAGAAGAAGGCGTAGCAGATGCCGTGCAGGATCTGGACGGTGATGATCATCCAGGGCTGGGACGGGAAGAACGCGTAGACGGCGAACCGCGCGGCGTGGCCGAGGATGCCGACGAGCATCGTCGCCCGCCAGCCCAGCTTCTTCAGGACCATCCCCAGGATGAGCATCGTCGAGAGCTCCGAGACCTGGCCCAGGCTCATGACCGGCATGATCCAGTTGCCGGCGATGCCCACCCCCCCGGCCTCACGGGCGGCGCCGAGGAAGGTGCCCGTCCAATTGAAATAGAGGTTGTGGACAAAGGCGTCGATGAAGGTGATGAGCCAGAGGATCAGGACGAAGGGATGCCGGAGGAGCTTGAAGGCCTCGAGCCAGGCGAACCTCTCCGTGGATGACGCCGCTCCCGGGACCTTCTTCTTCGGCGGGGTGTGGGGGAGGAGCAGGCTGTAGGCGGCGAGGAGGAGCGAGACGGCGCCGGCCACGATATAGGTCCAGCGCGTCGCCTGTTTGAGGGCCGCGCCGGTGAGGCCCGAGCCGAGGACCGTGCCCAGCCAGGACCCGATGCCCTTCGGGGCGAGGGCCCGGACGCGCTCCCAGTCCACGAGGATGAAGGTGAACGGCCAGGCGGCCAGGATCCAGCCCAGGGTGCCGCCCATGCGGACGAAGCCGAACTCCTTCTGGGCGTCCTTCATGTGGGTGAAGGCGATCGAATTGACGATCGACAGGGTCGGCACGTAGAACAGACAGTGGACGACCATCAGGGCAAAGAACGGCCAGAACGACCGGGTGAAGCCGAGGCCGAGGATGGCCAGACCGCCGACGAGATGGCTGAAGCTCAGGAATTTCTCCGCGGCGAAATGGCGGTCGGCGAACTGGTTGCTGAAGAACATGCCGAGGATGGCCGAGAGGGGAAAGGCGCTCAGGATCCAGGCCTGCTCGATCGGCGAGAAGCCGAGGCTCGGGAGATAGCTGTAGATCAGGGGCAGCCAGGCGCCCCAGACGAAGAACTCCAGGACCATCATCAAGAAAAGCTTGTTGCGCGGGCTCTTGGTGTCAGTCACGTTCATCCTCCTCGTTCGTTCAGGCCGGCCTTCGGAGGCGCGACGCGTCACAGCTCCTTGAGATAGATGTTCCGGAAGAACGGCGGCGAGGTGCTGTCGTGGTTCTGGAGACCGATGTAGCCCTCGGGGGCGAGGTCCCGGACCTTGCCCCCCGGATGCGCCTCCCAGCCCAGGACGGTCTTGCCGTTCAATTCGACCTTGAGGTGCATGCCCTTGAACTCGATCCGGATGTGGTTCCATTCGCCGGCCGGCTTCGAGGCCGCGGCCTTGGGGGGCTCGATGTCGTAGGCCGCCCCGGTGTGATGGATGCCGGTCGAGGTGTCGTCGATCTGGATCTCGATCGAGTGGTAGATGTAGTCGTCGCTCACCGGGACGTCCGGGATGCGCAGGAAGATCCCCGAGTTCGTGGTCGGCGTCGAGCACTTGAACTCGGCGTCGAGGACGAAGTCCTTGACCTTCTTCCCGTACCAGAGCAGGCCCATGCCGCCCTGGCCTTTGAGGACGCCGGTCTTCGGATCGCACTCGAAATAGCCCGGGCCGTAGTGGTTCCAGCCGTGCTTTTCGTAGGCGGACCCGCTGCGGCGAAGGATCTGGGTGTAGCCGTCATAATAGGTGACGCTCTTGACGTAGGCGATGCTCCTGCGGAAGGCGGGCACCGGATCGCCGACCTCGGACTCGTTCTCGTACTCCATGGTCAGGTATCCGTCGTAATCCTGGAGGGTCAGCTCGGCCAGGAGGTCCCGGATGTGCCCCTTGCCGGAGCCCCAGGCCGTGTCGTCGACGCCCTTGGCCGTCCCGTAATCGCTGCGGTCCTTGAGGTGAACATCAAGGATGCGGCCGCTCAGGAGCTTGAAGGCCTCCCGGGGATCGTTCAGACCGCGCATCCAATGGCCGCTGTCGGCGCAGGAGCCGATGCGGTGGTCCTTGCCGTCGACGTGGCTGAAGACCGTCTCGGGCAGGTTGTACTTGGCCGGGGCCGGGTGGTTGTGGATGGCGATCTTGATGTTATATTCCTCGACGAGCTTCTCGAGGAGGGTGAAGTCGTCGTCGGCCGGCTCACAGACGAGGATGCGGATGCCCATCTTGCGGGCAAAGTCGAACATCTTGCGCATGCTCGCTTCGGTGGTGCCGATATCGCAGACGCCGTAGCCGTAGAGCGTGACGCCGTTCGCCTTGAGGGCGTCCTTGACGAAGGCGACATCCTCGTCGGTCATGGTCTCGTCGAACTTGGCGCCGGGTCTCTCGGCGGCCAGCGCCTGGCCGGGAAAGGCCTCGACGGCGGCGACGCCAAGCTCCTTGAGCTTCTTCAGCGTCTCGGCGAAGGTGAACTTGCGGAAGGTCCAGGCTTCCGAGGCGAACGGGAACGGCTTGATACGGACGGAGGCGTAGTCGGTCGAGGCCACGGCCTTCTGCAGATCGGCGGAGATGTGCCGGACCTGAGGGGCCGCGCCGCAGGCGGGGACAGCCGCGGCCGCGACGACGGCCAGGAGGGCGAGGGCGGAGAAGGTGCGTTTCATGAGGGGCTCCTGAGTGTCACTTGGCTTTGGGATTCCACTTCCCCTGGGCTACGGGGGGGACATAGGTCTCGAGGCCCTTGAACGGGAAGGGCAGGGTCTTGCCCAGCTCGGCGCTGCGGTAGGCGGCCATGAGCAGCTCGGCCACGGCCACCCCGTCGGAGAAGTTCTCCTCGGGGCGGACGCCCTTGAGGAACGACTGGACCATGTGGCGGTTCTCGGCGATGTAGCCATATTCGCCGGCCTCGTCGGCGATGACGGGCATGAGGCCGATCTCGGCGTTCTGCTTCTCGACCAGGTCCTCGCCGGCCTTGCCCCTGACGGCGCGGCTGAAGAAGACCTTGAGGCCGGCGTCGAGGGTGTTGATCTGGAGGGCATACTCGGGTCCGAGGAGCTCCATGCTCAGGCGCAGGCCGGCGCCGACGTAGGCCCAGCTCGTCGTCGTCTCGACGACCAGGATCTTGCCCGACGGGTCCTTGTATTCGACGAGGGAGCGGGCGAAGTCCTCGGCCGGGCGATTCAGATAATCCGTCTTGCCGCCGGAGTTCTTGGCGAGGATCGCGGCGTACTTAGGCTCCTGCCATTTCAGGCAATTGGTGTAGGCCGTGACGCTGACGGGGGTCAGGACGTCGCGAGGCGCCCGCGGCGGGGTGAGCATGAAGCGGGCTTCCTCGACGGAGTGGCACATCATGTCGTTGAGAACGCCGCCGCCCTGGAGGGTGCCCTCCCAGAACCAGGGCATGTGGGGACCGCTGTGCTCCTCGGCGGCCCGGGCGAGATAGGGAGGGCCGGAGAGGGCTGCGCCGCGGGCCCAGACGATCTTCTTGCCGCGGACAACGGCCGGGGAGAAGACCTGGTTCTCGAGGTAGCCGTCGAGCAGGCCGGCCTTTTCGGCGAGCTCGAGCATGTGCCGGGCCTCGCGGACGTTCCGGCCCAGCGGCTTCTCGCAGGCGACGCCGGTAAGCTCGGCCTGGCCGCTCCTGACGGCGTGGTGGATCTCCTCCATGACCTCGCCGCGGGTGTAATTCGGGGCGCAGATCCAGAGGGCGCCGATGCGCGCATCGGCGGCCATCTCGGTGATCGAGGCGAAGGGCTTGGCCTCGCCGACGCCGAGGGACTTGACCAGGGCGCAGGCCTCGCGGGCCCGCTTCGCGTCGGGATCGAAGATGCCGAGGATGTCGGCGTCGCGGACGCCCACCCAGGACCGGATGTGGAAGCGGGCGATGAATCCGCCGCCGACGATGCCGATGCCGAGCGGTTCTCGAGCTTCGTTCATGGACGGACCTCCAGGCCGGGGGATTTTCGTATGAGGGACCTTTGATACCTTATTTGAAAGCGGGTTGTCAATGCGTCAGGGCCCGTCGTCGAGCCGGGCGATGATGGTCCGGTTCTGGGCATGGGTGATGTCCTTGGCCTCAGGGGTGAAGAGGTGGTCGATCCGGTCCCGGTAGAACTCGGTGATCCGGCCGCGGACCATCTTCATGGTCGAGTTGAGAAAATGGTTCTGCTCGGTGAAGCCCTCGCCGAGAACGGCCACGGCCGCCGGCAGCCAGCGGGCCGGGAACATCCCGGCGTGCCGGCCGCCCTCGCGGAAGGCGTCGATTTCGCCTTTGAGCACGAGCAACGCCTCGGCCTGACCTGCGGCCGCCCTGGGGCTGAGACCCTTGTCCTTGAGGCGGCGCAGGAGGGCCTCCTTGTTCGGCACGAGGAGGGCCACCGTGTAGGGCGATTGGTCGTTGTAGAGCATGATCTGGTCGATGAAGGGGGAGGCCTCGGTCACGGCCTCCTCGATGGACTCGGGACTGTACTTCTCGCCGTCGCTCGCGATGAGCAGGCTCTTCATCCGGCCGAGGACGTAGAGATAGCCGTCGGCGTCGAGGTAGCCGAGGTCTCCCGTGTAGAGCCAGCCGTCGCGGAGGACCTCCCGCGTGGCCTTCTCGTTCTTCCAGTAGCCGGCCATGATGTTCTCGCCGCGGACGACGATCTCGCCGGTCTGGCCCCAGGGCAGGTCGCGGCCTTGACCGTCGCAGATGCGCAACTCCAGGTCCGGCGCCAGCTTGCCCGAGGAGCCGAGCTTGTGGGCGCCGAAGTAGTTGGCCGAGATGACCGGCGAGGCCTCGCTCAGGCCATAGCCCTGGAACATGGGGATGCCGATGGCGTAGAAGAAGCGCTGCATGTCGATGTCGAGCAGGGCCCCGCCGCCGACGAAGAGCTCCAGGCGTCCGCCGAAGCTCTCGCGGATCTTGCTGAAGAGGAGCTTGTCGTAGAGAAAGACGAGGGGCTTCTTCAGCTTCCTGAGGCCGCGGCCCTTGTTCCAGCCGTAGCCGTTGTAATCGACGGCCAGGGCCAGGGCCTTGTTGAAGAGGGCCTCGACTTTGGGGCCTTTCTCGCGGATGCCCTTTTCGATGTTGCGGCGGAAGCTCTTGGCCAGCGACGGCACGCTCAAGAGGAGGCAGGGACGGAGCTCCCGGATGTTTTGAGGGATGTTGCGCAGCGTCTCCATGGGCGTCCGGCCGAGCTCGACCGCGGCCACCGAGGCGCCGCTCTTCATCATGGAGTAGATGCCGCAGGTGTGGCAGAAGCTGTGGTCCCAGGGCAGGATCAGCAGGGAGACGTAATGCTCGGGGCATTTCACGAGGGCCCGTGATTGGTCGATGTTGGCCGTGTAGTTCCGGTGGGTCAGGATGATGCCTTTGGGGTCGGCCGTCGTCCCGGAGGTGTAACAGATATTGGCCGGGTCGCTTTCCCGGAGGGCCGCTAGGGACGCCTCGACCGCGGCGGGCTCGGCGTCGAGCCGCTCCTGGCCGCGGCGGAGGAGATCGGAAAAAGCGATCTCGTCGGGCCCCAGGGCGGGGATCTCGTCGAGGACGACGATCGGGCCGAGCTCGGGCAGGTCGCCCCGGACCTGGCGGACCTTGCCGAGCTGGGATTTGGAGACGACGGCGACCCGGCAGCCGGAGTGGGCCAAACGGAACTTCAGATCGGCAAGCTCGTCGATCTTGACAGAGATGGGGACGTTGACGGCCCCGGCCGAGAGGATGCCGAGCTCGGCCGTGACCCAGTCCCGGCGCCCCTCGGAGATCAGGGCCGCCCGGTCGCCCCGCTTCAGGCCGAGGCTCATGAGGCCGGCCGCGAACTGATGGACGAGCGGCCGGAGGCCGGCGTAGGTCGTCGGCTCGTAGCGGGATCCGGTCTTTTCCCAGATCAGAGCATTGTCCGGATAGGCTCTGACGCTGTCCTCGAAGAGCGCGGGCAAGGTCCGTTCGGGCATGGGGCCTCCTCGTCGGG
>CAZIQR010000164.1:0-6097 GCA_964541055.1 uncultured Eubacteriales bacterium | reverse complement strand
ACGATGCCCAGCGAATAAACGTCGCTGGCGAAACCGGCCTCTCGGCCCTCGACCTGCTCGGGCGACATGTATTCGGGCGTCCCGATCATGACGTTCCCGCCCGTGACGCCCTTAGCCCCGGCCAAGCGGGCGATGCCGAAGTCCATGATGCGGGCGTTGCCGTGGCGGTCGATCATGATGTTCGAGGGCTTGAGATCGCGGTGGACGATCCCGAGCGCATGGGCCTCGGCCAGGCCTTCGGCCACCTGCCGTGCAATCCGGAGGGACGTGCCAACGGCCATCTGCCCGGAGCTCTGGATGAAGGCCTTCAGGTCCTCGCCCCGGACATACTCCATGGTGAAGTAATAGGCCCCCTTTTCCTCGTTCAGGTCGTAGACCCGGCCGACGTTCTTGTGGACGATCTTCCGGGCGATCTTGAGCTCGTTCTTGAACCGCTCGATGGCCGTCTTGTCGGCCGCGATCTCGGGTTTGATGAGCTTGATGGCGATCTCTTCGCCGACCTTGGCATCGAGGGCCCGATAGACCTTGCCCATGCCGCCGCCGCCAAGCTCCTCGACGATCTGGTAGCGGCCGGCGAAGGTGGTGCCGGTCGCGAGGTCGTCCCGTGCAGCCTCGATGGTTTCGGTGGGAGAGCCGGCCGTGGACGCCGGGCGGGGCAAGGGCGTCGCGCACTCCTTGCAGAACTTCGAGTCCTGAGGATTCTCTGCCTGGCAGCGCGGGCAGGTGACGCCCATCACATTCCTCTTGCCGGAACATATATCACATTGCGCCCCCCGGGGGAAGGCCATGTCCGGCCATGTCCGGGACCGGACACGCGTTGACATCCCTCTCGGGGCGGGCCTATCATGGCCTCAGAGGGTGCCATGAGGACACGTGCTGTTCTGTTCGCGTTGGGGTTCTGCCTGTCGCTCTCGCTCGTGTCCGGCTGCGGCTCGGCGAACAACGAACCGCACCAAAACACCGTGGCCGCGCCGGTCCTGACGCCGGAAGCCGGCACCTATTCCGCGGAGATCGACGTCGTCATGGCGACGACGACGCCCGAGGCGACGATCCACTACACCGCGGACGGATCGACGCCGTCCGCCACGTCAGGGACCCTCTACACGGGGCCGGTCCACGTCGCGGTGACGACGGCCCTCAAGGCCGTGGCCTTCCGCACCGGCTGGACGACCTCGTCAGTGACGACGGCGGCCTACACCGTCGCCCCGCTGGTCGCCGCCCCGTCCTTCAGCCCTTCGGCCGGGACCTATCCGGCCGCTCAGGATGTCACGATCACGACGGCGACGGCCGGGGCCTCGATCCGCTGCACGACCGACGGCACGACGCCCACAGACACGGTTGGCACGCTCTATGCCGGCCCCGTCCACATAGCAACGTCCCTCACGCTCAAGGCGGCGGCCTTCGCGTCCGGCCGCACGACTTCGCCGGTGACCTCCGGCAAATACGAGATCGGCCCCTTGGCCGCGGCCCCTGCCTTCGACCCGGCCCCCGGCGCCACCCTGAATCCTGTGGACGTCACGATCTCGACGGCCACGCCGGGCGCTTCGATCCGCTACACAACCGACGGCACGACCCCCACCGACACGGCCGGGACGCTTTACACCGGCCCCGTCCATATCGCCGATTCCCTGACGCTGCGGGCCGTCGCCTTTGGGTTCGGCATCAGGACCTCGGCCGTGACGACGGGGGCCTACACGATCGGGCTCCACGCCGCCGCGCCCGTGTTCAGCCCGCTGCCGGGGACCTATTCCACGGTCCAGGACGTCGCCATCTCCACGTCGACCCCCGGCGCGTCCCTCCGCTACACGACCGACGGCACAACGCCCACGGACACGTTCGGGACTTTCTATGCCGGCCCTGTCCACATCACCTCGTCCCTGACGCTCAAGGCCGTGGCCTTCTTGACCGGTTGGACGACGTCCGCCGTGACTACGGGCGCCTACCAGATCGGCCTCATCGTGGCCGACCCGGCGTTCAACGTCCCGCCCGGGACCTATGCGGCCGCCAAGAACGTCGTCATCACGACCACGACCGACGGCGCGACCATCCGCTATACGACGGACGGTTCGGCCCCGACGGCGACCCACGGCACGATCTACACGTCGGCCGTGCGCGTGGCCAAGACCCTGACCCTCAAGGCCGTCGCCTACCGGACGGGCTGGACGACCTCGGCCGTAACGACCGGCGACTACAGGAGGGTCGGCATCGCGGCGGGCTCCTTCCATGCGGCCGTGGCCAAGTCCGACGGCACCGTCTGGGCCTGGGGTTGGAACACCGACGGCCAGCTCGGCAACGGGACGACCAATCCCAGCCAGGCCCCGGCGCGGATCACGACCCTTTCGGACGTCGTGGATGTCGCCGCCGGCGATTATCACACCGCGGCGCTCAAAAGCGACGGCACCGTCTGGGCCTGGGGCCGGAACTTCAACGGCCAGCTCGGCGACGGCACTTCGACGATGCAGCTCGCGCCGGTCCAGACCGCGGGCCTTTCCGGCATCACGGGCATCGCCTGCGGCAGCGGCAGCACCTACGCCCTGAAAAGCGACGGCACCGTCTGGGCCTGGGGGCTCAACAGTCAAGGCCAGCTCGGGGACGGCACCGAGACCGACCGCTATACGCCCGTCCGGGTCCTAGGCCTGTCGGGAGTGATCGCCGTCGCCGCCGGGGAGCTTCACGGCCTGGCCCTCGAAAGCGACGGCACGATCTGGGCCTGGGGGAATAATGCCTACGGCCAGCTCGGCGACGGCACCACGAACACCCAGCTCGTCCCGGTCAAGATCCCGTCCCTTTCGGGCATGGCTGCGATCGGCGCCAAGGGCTTTCACTCGGCGGCGGTCAAGAGCGGCGGCTCGCTCTGGGCCTGGGGCAGCGGGCCCTACGGGGAGCTCGGCATCGGAGACCGTGTGTCGGTCCTGCCCTATCCGACGCAGGCGTTCGGCTTCGCCGCGGCGGCGGCGGTCGATGCCGGCGGCTTTCACACCGTGGCCGTGATCGAGGGCGGAACGCTCCGGGCCTGCGGCAACAACGTCTATGGCCAGCTCGGCGACGGGACGAACACGGATTCCTCAGTCGCGGTCACGGTCCAGGTGATCTCCGGCGTCATCGATGCCGGGGCCGGGCTGGACTTCACGGTCGCCATCGCGGGCGACGGCACGGTCTGGACGTGGGGCCACAACGCCAACTACCAGCTCGGCGACGGCGCAACGACCGACCGGTGGCTGCCGGCCGCCATCATCTTTTAGGCCGGCACCCCGGCTCCGCATCGGCGCGTCCGCCGCATTTCCAATAGGCGATGGACCCCGCGAAATCCTTGGACCCGTGACAGCCGTGGACGGGCTGGCCGGCCCGGCCCGGCGCGCCGAAGTGGACGTGGACGTCGATCGCATGGGCCAGGGCTTGGCCCCCTCCCCTGGCCTTCTTGTAAGGCCGCCGCGAGACGCCTGTCAAGCGCCGTGTCGGCTGGTCGGGCAAGGAGCCCTTGTTGACACCGGCAGCGTTCGCGTGGATGATGAGGGCCGATCGGCCCCTGCTTGGCGGAGGGAGGAACACATGGACAAGCACGGCTCGAAGGACGGCCGCTCGGCGGCCACCTTGTCGGTCTGGGGAGGCGAAGAGGAGTCCCTGGTCCAGGGCGCGACGCAGGTCCCGATCGTCTACAGCGCCGCCTACGGATATCCCGACGTGGACAGCTGGATCGAGGTGGCTCTCGGCCGCAGGCCCGGACACATCTACTCGAGGAACACCAATCCCACCGTCGAGGCCTTCGAGACCAAGGTCCGCCTGCTCGAAAGCGCCGAAGCGGCCACAAGCTTCGCGAGCGGCATGGCCGCCATCAGCAACACGCTCTTCACCCTGCTTTCGCCGGGCGACCGGATCGTCTCGGTCAAGGACTCCTACGGCGGCACGAACAAGCTCTTCCTCGAATTCCTGCCCCGCTTCGGCATCCGGGCGGACCTCTGCGACACGACGGATCACGAGCAGATCGAGGCGGCCGTCGCCAAGGGCTGCCAAATCGTCTATCTCGAAACGCCGACCAACCCGACGCTCAAGGTCATGGACATCGCCCGGATCGCGGCGGCCGGGCACCGCGCCGGCGCGGTCGTCGTCGCCGACAACACCTTCGCGACACCGATCAACCAGAACCCGCTCGCCCTCGGCGCGGACCTCGTCATCCACAGCGCCACGAAGTTCCTGGGAGGGCACGCCGACGCCTTGGGCGGCGCCGTCTGCGGCGGGCGCGAGCTCGTCGGCCGCATCTACCACTTCCGCGAGATCACGGGCGCCGCTCTCGACCCGATGGCCGCCTTCCTCCTCGTCCGAGGCATGAAGACGCTCCACCTGCGGATCAAGCAGCAGAACGAGAGCGCCCTCACGATCGCCCGTTGGCTCCAGGCCCATCCGGCCGTCGCTTCAGTCTTTTACCCCGGCCTCGAAACCCATCTGCACCACGACGTCGCCCGCCGCCAGATGCGCGGCTTTGGAGGCGTGCTGAGCTTCATGCTCAAGGGCGGGTTCGCAGCGGTCAAGCGCGTCCTGCCCGAGCTGCGCCTGGCCCGCCGGGCCGCCAACCTGGGTGCGGTCGAGACGATCGCCGGTCCCCCGGCGACGACGAGCCACGTCGAGTGCACGGCCGAGGAGCGCGAGGCCATGGGCATCCCCGAGGGGCTCGTCCGCTATTCCGTCGGCATCGAGGACACGGGCGAGCTCATCGCCGACCTCGAAAGGGCCCTTAAGCTCGCTTAGGGACCGGCGCCGCCGCGGAGGTTTCCTTTTCGCCTCGTTTGGATTATGCTGACAGGCTTATGGCCCGGCCTCAGGGGCCAGAGATGAGAGGTCATCATGCGCAACGCCGCCCTTCGCGCCCTGCTTGCCGGATTCGCCGGCCTGATCATCCTCGGCTCCGTGCCGGGTCCGGCTCGAAGCCAATCGCCCGATCCCAAGTCGCCCACGCTCTATCTCGTCGGCTACGCCCACCTCGACACGCAATGGCGCTGGGACTATCCCACGACCATCCGCGAATACCTGCCGAAGACGATGCGGACGAACTTTGACCTGTTCGAGAAGTATCCGCACTACGTTTTCAATTTCAGCGGCGCCAACCGCTATCGGATGATGAAGGAATACTACCCGGCAGGCTACGAGGAGGTTAAGAAGTATGTCGCCGCGGGCCGCTGGTATCCGGCCGGCTCCTCGATGGAGGAGAACGACGTCAACTCGCCCTCGGCCGAATCGACCATCCGCCAGATCCTCTACGGCACGCAGTGGTTCCGGGCCGAGTTCGGCAAAACGTCGGCCGAGTATATGCTGCCCGACTGCTTCGGCTTCCCGGCCTCGCTGCCGAGCATCCTCGCCCACTGCGGCCTGCTCGGCTTCTCGACCCAGAAGCTCTCATGGGGCTCGTTCGCCCCGGTGGGCGGCCCGGATTCGCCCGAGAAGACCCCCGCGGGCATCCCCTTCAACGTCGGCGTTTGGGAAGGTCTGGACGGCCAGAGCGTCGTCGCCGCCTTCAACCCGGGCTCCTATGGCGGCTCCGTGACCTATGATCTCACCAAAACTCCGCCGCCTCCTCCCCCGCCTCCGGCGAGCGCGGGGCAGGGCCAGCGCCGCGCCCCGGCCATCGACTGGCCGGCCCGGATCGCGCTCGACGGCCAGGCCTCCGGCCTCTTCGCCGACACCATGTACTACGGCACCGGCGATACCGGCGGCTCGCCGGGCGAGAGCTCGGTCAGACTCATGGAGGCGATCGTGACCGGTTCTCCGGCGGTCCTCGAGCCGGGCGCCGCGGCGGTCAAGGTCGGCGACGGCCCGGTCCGCGTCCTCTCGGCGACGTCCGACCGGCTTTTCCGGGACATCACGCCCGAGGCCAAGGCCAAGCTCCCCCGCTATAAGGGCGACCTGGAGCTGACGAACCACTCGGCCGGCTCCATCACGTCGCAGGCCTACATGAAGGGCTGGAACAGGCGCAACGAGGTCCTGGCCGACGACGCCGAGCGGGCCTCGGTCGCGGCCGACTGGCTCGGCGGCCGGGCCTATCCGCGGCGCCGCCTCAACGACGCCTGGACCCTGGTCATGGGCGGCCAGTTCCACGACATCATCC
>CAZIQR010000163.1:0-6102 GCA_964541055.1 uncultured Eubacteriales bacterium | reverse complement strand
TCGAGGTTGGCGATCTGCATCAGGATGACCTCGAGGTCGCCGACGAGCTCGCGGAGCTTCCGCTGGCCCGGCCCGTTCAGTCTCTGGCGGATGGACGGGGCCTCGGCGGCCAGCCTGCGCGAAACGGCCTTCTTGCCGGGAAGGTCGAAGGCATAGGCGTCGACGGTGGCGGGGTCGTAGTTGACCAGGCCGAGGAGCAGGACCTTGGACCGCTCGAGGAAATCCCCGGCCTGGACAACAGCCGAAGAAGGGGCGGTGGCCGGACGGGCGGCGACGGCCGTCAGGCCGGGCCGGCCCGAGGGGCCTACGAGGCGGCTGCCGATGATGCCGCCCGCGAGAAGCAGGACCACGGCCGCGGCGGCCTGGAAAGCCCAGCGCGGCAGGCGGGCAAAGGGCCTCCGCAACGTGCCGAGGAGCGAGGGCCGGGCCCCTTCGCCGGCGGCCTCCCAGACCATCCGTTTGGACAGCCGGTCCCAGTAACCGTTCCAGAAGGCGGGGCCGGGGTCGGGCCTCTCGCGCTTGTCCATCAGACGCAGCGCCCCGGCGAGTCCCGCATACTCGGCCCGGCAGTCGTTGCAGGCGGCGAGATGGCGTTCAAAGTCCGCCCGGGCGGACGGGTCGAGCTCGCCGTAGTAGGCTTCGATCATGCGGTCGCGGCAGGTTCGGCAATCACTCATGGGAGGTCTCCGTGCCGGAGATGAGGGCCGTCGGTCCCAGCTCCTTCTGGAGCTTGCGGACGGCCCGGAAGAGGTAGCTCTTGACCGACCCGATGGACAGCCCGAGCGACGAGGCGATGTCCTTGAGCATGAGCTGGTCGTAGTGGCGCAACAGGAAGACGGCTTTTTCCTGGGGCGAGACCTTGTCGAGGGCCCGGGCGATCAGGTCCTGGAGCTGGCTCGCTTCCAGGGCGGCGGCGGGATCGGGCGAGACGTGGCGGGGCAGGCCGGATCCGGACCCGGCCGCGATCTCGATCGTCTCGTCGGCCACCGCCACGGGCGCCGACCCCCTCCGCCGGAGGTGGTCGATGGCCGCGTTGTAGGTGATCCGGTACAGCCAAGACCCGAGCTGGGCCCCGCGGCGGAAGGTCGAGAAGGAACGGAAGACCTTGAGGAAGACCTCCTGGGAGATGTCCTCCGCGTCCACGGGGTTCCCGGCCATGTCGAGCGCCAGGTAATAGACCTTCTTTTTATAGCGCTCGACGAGCTCCCGGAAGGCCCTCGGGTCGCCCCGGGTCATTCCCTCGATGATCGCGCTCTCGTCCATAAGGTCCAATGGCGTCTTTCACCCTGTAAGACGGAGGGGCGGGGCGCCGGGTTGGCAAAGCCGGAAAAGACGGTGACCGGAGGTTTCGAGGCCGCGAGGCCCGGTCCGGCGGCCAAACAGAATATAAGGCACCCGAGCCCGAGCGCCCGGCGGCTCAGAAGACCCATGGCCTGCGATGGGGATAATCGAGGCGGCGGTTGGCCTCGTCGTCCTTGACGAACCTCTCGGCGTCAGGGTCCCAGGCGAGCTTTCGCCCGAGCTTCATGGAGATGTGGGTCATGACGCAGATCGAGTTGGAGCGATGGCCGACCTCGACCGGGGCGGCGGGGGCCTGGCGGCTGCGGATCGCTTCGAGGAAGTTCTTCATATGGTTGCCGCTTGGGATGAGCTTGACCGCGCCCTGCCCCGGCTTCCATTTCAGGATCTCCGGGTCGGAGGCCTTGATGGCGCCGCGCTCGACGAAGACCCAGCCGCCGTCGCCCTCGAAGCGGACGCCGGCCGGGTCGCCTGTTTCCATGATCAGCCGGACGCCGTTCGCGTAGACGGCCTCGGCCTTGAACTTGGTGTGGACGTTGAACAGGCCGCGGTCGGGGAATTCTCCCTTGGCCTCGATCGAGACCGGGCCGCTGAGATCGGTGCCGTTGCCCCACTGGGCGATGTCGATCATGTGCGAGCCCCAGCCGGTGATCATGCCCAGGCAATAGGGCTCGACCTGGAGCCAGCCGGGCCGCTCGTAGCTCGTTTGCGGATGGACCCGGTCCTCGGTGAAGGGGGCTTCGGCCGTGGGACCCATCCAGGTATCGTAATCGAGGTTCGGGGGCACGGGCTGGGGCCGGGGGTCGCCGCGGCCCTGGTCCTCGGGCAGCGAGACGCGGATCGTCCGGAGCCGGCCGATGCGGCCGTTGCGGACGATCTCACAGGCCATCAGGAAATAGACGGAGGAGCGCTGCTGGGAACCGACCTGGAGGATGCGCTTGTGGTTCTTCACCGCGGCGACGAGCCGGCGGCCCTCGCCGATCGAATAGGTCAGCGGCTTTTCGAGATAGACGTCCTTGCCCGCTCCGACGGCGGCCAGGGCATGGCCGGCGTGCCAGAAGTCCGGGGTGACGATGAGCACGGCGTCGACGTCCTTCCGCAGCAGGAGCTGGCGGTAGTCGTGGTAAGCTTTGACGCTCTTCGACGCGTCCTTGCCGGTCTCGACGGTGTAGATGCGCTCGGCCAGCCACAGGGCGTCCTCGAGGCGGTGGGTATCGACGTCGCAGACAGCCACGACGCGGGCGCCCGTCTCGAGGCCGCGATAGATCAGCTCCTGCATGTCGCCCTGGCCCTGACGGCCGACGCCGATGCACCCAAACTGGATCGTGTCGCTCGGCGCAGGGCGGGAGAAGATGGACGACGGGACGATGGCCGGAGCCGCTGCGGCCGCGGCGGCGGCCTTCAAGAAGTTACGCCGGTTCATGCGCGCCTCCCGGGCCTGACCCTAACACGCAAGATTCGCGGTGTCAATGACGTGCAGAGGGGACCTGGTTTACGCAAAATGGGAGGCTGACCATTTTGCGTGAACCTGGTCCCCTCTTAAGGCAGTCGGAATGACCGGCGGGCGGGCCGACCAGACTAAAGAGAGCCGATGAGGGGTGCGGGAAAGAAGGCGCCGGTGCCGTCGGTGTGGGAGGCGGGGGCTTTGCTCTTGAACTTCCCCATTTTCTGGCGGACCGTGGCCACTTGCGGGAGCGAGGGGTCGGCCTGTCTCCAGATCGTCCACAGCGCCCGGTATTGCTCGGCCGCCTTGGCCAGGTCGCCCTTGGCTTCGTAGAGGGCCGCCAGGCGGAGGCGGGAGAACGGATGGATGAGCGCTCCCTCCCGGTCCTTGGCCACGGGCGAGACGAGCCGCTCGTATTCCCGGATGGCGAGATCCGCCGCTCCCTCCTTCAGAAAGACGCGGGCGGCAAAATCGTCGACGAAAGGCAGGTTCTTGCCTTCCACGGTCGCCGCGGCGCTGAGAGCGATCACGACCGGCGGCCGGGCGGCGAAGATCTTGGCGGCGCCGTCGTAATCGCCTTCGGCGAAGAGGATCTCGCGTTCGAGCTGGTTCGCCGCCATCCCGTTGAGCTCCTTTTCGGCGCCCTCGATCTTGGCGGCCAAGGCCTTCATGTCGCCCAGCTTCTTTTTCGCGGAAGCGACGTCGCCGGCCTTCACGTCGTAGAGCCCGGCATAAAGGAACTCGTAGATCCGATTCAGGACTTCCGTGCCCTGTTTCGTCTCCGCCCGATACGATAGCCGTTTTCCGAGATAGATCTTGAAGAGATCGAGGCGGCCCCAATCGTAGGCGGTCCAGAGGGCGTCCCGGAGGATGACGTCGGCGAGCATCTTGTTGCCCGAGGCCTTGGCCAGGGTCTCGGCCGTGCCGAGCTCGGCCAGGGCGTCGTTGAACCGGCCGGTGAGCGAATAATAAAAGCCCTTCCACTGGTGGCCGTCGGCCCGGATGCCGTCGGTCCGGGCCCGGGTGATCATGTCGTCGGTCCAGCGCAGGGCCGCCTCATAATCGCCGTCCATGGCGTAGAGATAGGCCAGCTTCCAGATCGAAGCGAAATCGGGCTTGATGGCCAGGGCCTGCTGGTACTTGGCCCGGGCCTTGTCGTATTCGCCGGTGAGGAAATAGAGGTCGCCCATCGAGTCGAGGGGATTGGCTTCCCCCGGATGGGCGGCGGCGTAGAGGTCGAAGGTCTTGATGGCCTTGTCCTTATCTCCCAGCTCGGCGAAGGTGTAGGCCAGCAGGTTCTGGGCATAGCCGAATTTCGGATCGACGGCCAGGGCCTTTTCGAGCTCGGCCACGGCCTCGGGCAGCTTCTTCATGTTCCGGTAGAAGGCCCCGAGCTCGGCGTGGGCCCGCTTGTCGGACGGGTCGGCCTTGATGATCTCCTCCACGCGCTTGACATACGCTTCGTGGTCCTTCTCCAAGGTCGCGGTCAGGGCGGCCAGCCAGAGGGCCTCCTTGCCCTTCCCCGGGTTGGCCTGGGTCAGCTTCTTGAATTGATCCAGGGCGGCCGCCGCCTTCGGGGCGTCGGCCACGCTGCCGTAGGTCCGGGCCAGGTAGTAGTAGGCCATGGCGAACGAGGGGTCCATCTCGACGGCCTTCTCGAACGAGACGCGGGCGTCGTCGAAATAGTAGCGCTCGAAATCCTCCTGGCCCTTGAGGAAAAGCTGGTAGGCGTCCATCGAGCCCGTCGTGACCTTCGTGATCGGCATGGCGCTCTTGGCCGCCGCGCTCGCCGACAGCCCGACGCCGGCGGCGATCTCGGCGCTGAGCGCGTCGATCTGGTTCCGGAGGATGCTCGCCACGCCCTCGCCGCGCGAGCCGCTGCTCTTGACCAGGTTCTTTGTCTGGACGTCGTAGACCTTGGCGTCGGTGGCGAACAGGTTCTCGGCTTTGGTGAAGCTGCCCATGACGACGGCATCGACGCCGGCCCGGCGGCAGACGTCGAACCACGCGTCGCGGTCGGCGGGCCGGGAGACGTCAAGGTCCCGGTTCCCGGCAAGGTCGCTCAGCTTCTCCCAGGCGACGACGTCCAGGTACTTCGACTGCTCGAGGCTGGTGATGAGCAGGTTGGGGATGGCCTTCTTCAGGTAGTCATAGGACGCCTCGCCGGTCAGGTTCTCGAAGCCGACGATAGCCACGGTGTGGACCGCGCCCTTGGCCTTGGGCAGCAGCTTGGTGATGACCGTGCCGGCGGCCATGATGCCGAGGAAGGCCGCGACGGGGATGATGGCCTTGCGCCAGGGGAAGCGTTCGACGGCGGCCTGGAGGGCCGTCTTGCGCGTCGTGGCCGGCTTCGCCCATGGGGCGGGCACGGGCGTCGTGTGGATGGTCTCTTCGACCCCGCTGAGGTCGCGGCAGAGGTCCTCGACGGTCTGGTACCGCTTGGCCCTGTCTTTTTCGAGGCAGCGGAGGATGACGGCGCTCAGCTGGGGCGGGATCTGCGGATTGAGCTCCTCGGGCGGCGTCGGCCTTTCGGACTGGTGCTTGAAGGCGACGACGAAGGGCGTCTCGGCCGCGAACGGCAGGCGCCCGGTCACCATCTCGAAGAGGATGACGCCGAAGGAGTAGATGTCGGAGCGGCGGTCGGCCTCCAGCCCCTCGACCTGCTCGGGCGACATATATTCCGGCGTGCCGATGACGCTGCCTTCGGCCGTCACGCCCGGTGCGCCGGCGGCCCGGGCGATGCCGAAGTCGAGGATCTTGGCGTTGCCGTCCTTGTCGATCATGACGTTGCTGGGCTTGAGATCGCGGTGGACGATGCCGGCGTCGTGGGCCTCGCTGAGGCCGCTGCAAACCTGCTTGGCGATGGCCACGGTCGTGGCGATGTCGAGGCGCCGGGAGCGGTGGATGAAGCTCTTCAGGTCCTCCCCCGGCACGTACTCCATGGTGATGTAGTGAAGCCCCTGGTCCTCGCCGAGGTGATACATCTTGCCGATGTTGCGGTGAGAGACCCGGTGGGCCAGCTTGATCTCGTTGACGAAGCGCTCGAGGGTGCGCTTGTCCTCGGCGATATCGGGCCGGATGAGCTTGATGGCGACCTCTTCGTTGGCCTTGACGTCAAGGGCCCGATAGACGCGGCCCATGCCGCCCCGGCCGAGGGGCTCGATGATCTGGTAGCGGCCGCCGAAGACCGATCCGGTCGGCAGGTCCCAGGTGTGGGATTCGTATGTCCGGGTGGCGTTATCCGGCATCGGGCTGGAACCGGCGCCGGGCTGGCTGGCGCGTGTCCTTAGCACCGCGGCGCAGTTGCTGCAGAAGTTCGCCGTGTCCGAGTTTTCCGTGTGGCAGGTCAGGCAGAGGGT
>CAZIQR010000162.1:0-6213 GCA_964541055.1 uncultured Eubacteriales bacterium | reverse complement strand
GACGAAGATGCCCCGCTTCTTGATGACCTCGTCGGCCTCGGGCGTCGTCGGGCCGTTGGCGCCCTCGGCGATGATCTTGACCCGGGGGCCGATCTTCTTGACGGTCCCGGCGTTGACCTGGTTCTCCAGGGCGGCCGGGATGAGGATGTCGACGTCCTGTTCGATCCAGGCGTCGCCGGGGAGCCGCTCGTAGTCGAGGGCCTCGGCCTTGGCCTTGTCGATGCCGCCGAAGCGGTCGGTGATGGCCAGGAGCTCGTCGAGATTGACGCCGCTCTTTTTGCGGTAGGTGTAGGAGGCCTGGTCGTTCTGGTCCCAGCAGGACACGGCCACGACCTTGCCGCCGAGCTTGCAGAAGAGCTGGATGGCGTGCTGGGCGACGTTGCCGAAGCCCTGGACGGAAGCCGTCGCGCCCTCCGGCTTGAGGCCCATTTCCTTGAGGGCCTCGCGGACCGTGAAGATGACGCCGTAGCCGGTGGCCTCGGTGCGGCCGAGCGAGCCGCCCATGCCGACGGGCTTGCCGGTGATGAAGCCGGGGTACTTCTGGCCGTGGATGGTCTCGAACTCGTCGAGCATCCAGAGCATGTGCTGGGGGTTGGTCATGACGTCGGGCGCGGGGACGTCGCGGAGGTTGCCCACGTCATGGGCCAGGACCCGGATCCAGCCGCGGCAGAGCCGTTCCTGCTCGCGCGGGCTGAGGTCGTGCGGGTCGCAGATGACGCCGCCCTTGCCGCCGCCGAGAGGGATGTCGACGACGGAGCACTTCCAGGTCATCCACATCGACAGGGCGCGGACCGTGTCGATCGTCTCCTGGGGGTGGAAGCGGATGCCGCCCTTGCAGGGCCCGCGGGCGTCGTTGTGCTGGCAGCGGAAGCCGTGGAACACGCGGACGCTGCCGTCGTCCATGCGGACGGGGATCGAGAAATGGTACTCCCGCAGAGGGGTCCGCAGGAGGTCCCGGGTCGGTTGGTCAAGCTCGAGAAGGTCGGCCACAGAGTCGAACTGCTTCTGGGCCATCTCGAAGGCATTGAACCCTTTGGTAGCCATTGAGAAACTCCTTGTGAATCGTGTAAGATGTCGGTCGGCTTCAGGCGAAGAACCTATGAAGCCCCGATGAAAGATGATAGCCGAAACGGCCCAAAATAGCAAGGTCCCAACAGGGGGGAATGCCCCCGGCGAGGCTCCGGCCTCGGCGTCAAGACGGGAGGGCCGGTTTGACGGATCTCGCGGAATTATGCTATTAAGCCTCCTCCACCTACGATCGGAGCTCGCCAGATGAACAAACTGCTTCGAACGAAGCCCATGACCCAGCTCATGGGCGACACGCAGGTCGAAGGCCACCGCCTGCGCCGGGCCCTCACGGCCTGGGACCTGACGGCGATCGGCATCGGCTGCATCATCGGCGTCGGCATCTTCGTCCTGCCCGGCGTCGAGGCGGCCATGCATGCCGGCCCGGCCATCATCCTATCGTTCGCCATCGCCTCCATCGCCTGCGCCTGCAGCGCCCTCTGCTATGCGGAGCTGGCGGCCATGATCCCCGTCTCCGGCAGCGCCTACACCTACGGCTACGCCACCCTGGGCGAAATCTTCGGCTGGATCATCGGCTGGGACCTCATCCTCGAATACATGGTCGCGGCCATCCTCGTCGCGACGGGCTGGTCGGCCTACTTCGTGAACCTCCTCCGCAGCGGCTTCGGCCTCGAGCTGCCGAGGATCATCACCGCCTCGCCTTTTGAGAAGAACCCGGGGCTTCTGAACTTGCCGGCCGTGGGCATCGTCCTCCTCATCACCTGGCTCCTGGCCCGGGGCATTAAGGAGAGCTCGCGGGTCAACCTGACCATCGTCATCATCAAGCTGGCCGTGGTCCTTTTCTTCATCGTGGTCACCGTCGGCCACGTCGACCCGGCCAAGTGGCAGCCCTTCCTGCCCTTCGGCATGAAGGGCGTGATCACGGCCGCGGCCATCGTCTTCCTGGCCTACGTCGGCTTCGACGCCGTGTCCACGACGGCCGAAGAGGCCAAAAACCCGCAGCGGGACCTGCCGATCGGCATCATGGCCTCGCTCATCGTCGCCACGGTCCTTTACATGGCCGTCGCGGCGATCATGACCGGTGTCGTGCCCTACAAGGAGCTCGGGGTCGCCGATCCAGTGGCCCTCGTCCTCAACACCCTGAAGATGCCCCTGGCCTCGGCCCTCGTCAGCGTCGGGGCCATCGCCGGCATCACCAGCGTCCTGCTCGTCCTCATCATGGGCCAGCCCCGCATCCTCTTCGCGATGTCCCGGGACGGGCTGCTGCCGCGCGTCCTCTCGCGGGTCCATCCGCGGCACAAGACCCCCCACGTCACGACCTGGCTGACGGGCGGCGTTGTCGCCGTTGCCGCGGCGCTGACGCCGATCAACGTTTCGGCCGAGCTCTGTTCGATCGGGACGCTCTTCGCCTACATCATCGTCGCCGCCGGGGTCATCGTCCTGCGCTACACCCGGCCCGACATCCCCCGGGCCTTCAAGGCCCCGCTCAATCCCGTCCTGCCGGGTCTGGGCATCGTTCTGTGCGCCCTGTTGATGCTGAGACTGCCCCCCGTGACCTGGTATCGGTTCCTGGTTTGGCTGGCCGTCGGGCTGGTCATCTACTTCAGCTACGGCTCGCGGAAGAGCGCCCTCAACTCCCCGGGCGGGACGGGCCCGACGCCGGCCGTCCGCCCGGACGAGCAGCCCCGGCTCGGGGCCTAGATTACTCCGGCCGTTTGACGCCGGAGGCGAAGATCTCGAGCCCGGCGAAGACCATCGCCGCAGCCAACGAGACGAGAGCGCTGTGGCGGTGGAACCCGAACATGAAGCGCTGTCCCCCCGTGCGCAGCAGAGGGAGCATCGGCAGCAAAGCGGAGAGGATCAGGAGGACGCCGGCGGCGGCGAAGAGCCAGAAGGCCCACAGCTTGACCCGAGCCGCGGTGATGCCCATCGCGCGCGGGTCGAGGAGGGACAGGCTCAGACTCGCCGGCTTGGGCACCGAGATGAAATCCCGTCCCTTGAACAGGACGATGATCGTGAGGCAGACGGCGAAGAGGCCGCCGGCCATGACGTGGGCGACGAGAGGGTAGCCGAACATCCCCCGCGGGATGAAGATCCCGAAGAAGAAGCCGCTCGCCGCGAGATAGAGAAAGCTTCCGTAGAAACAGATGAAGAGCCATTTCTCGAGAACGGGCTCTCGCCAAAGCGGCAGGCCCTTGAGAGAGGCCCACCAGGCCCGCGGCGAGGCCTGCCGCCGCATCTCGACCGCCCGCAGGGCCAGCCAGGCGAGGAACATCCGCGCGATCTCGGCGTAGATGAGGGTCGACTTGGCCTCCGGCCGTGACGTCCAGAAGCGGTGGAAGGCCAGGCCGAGGAACGTCGCCCCGAGAATGAGAACGGTGAGGATGATGAATCCCATGGCCTTACCTCTTCTCCATGAAGCCGGCGACGCGGCCGAGGGCGACGAGGCCGGCGAGAACGAGGAGCGCCCCGGCGATGACGGCGCAGATCCCGAGGACGACCTTGAAGACGGGGCGGACGATGAACGACAGGCCGAAAACGCGCTGGAAGAGGCCGCCGAGCCCCATGAAGGACGAGGCCGAGCGCGAGGCCGCGCTCTTCGTGAGAAGCGGCCCCGCGGCCTTGATCGTGTCGAAGAAAAAGCCGGAACCGCCGCTGTGGCAGTCCGTGCAGCCGTTCCAGCCCAGCGACTGTTGCGCCGGACGGACGTCGTGGGCTAACGGCCAGGTCACGGGCGCCGCGTGCGGGTCCTTGCGGGCCGCGAGGCGGCCGCCGCGGCCGAGCTGGAACAGCCGGCCGTTCGCGACGTAAACCGGCTCGCCGCCGGCCACGCTCTTCGCCAGGACGGCGAGGACGAGCTCGACCTGCTCCTCCGTCAGCGTTCGCTCCGTCCCGGCCTTGGCCGTCACGGTGCGGATGTCGAAATCCGAAACCAAGGGGACGAGCTTGTCGTCGACGAGCCATCCGGGACCGGAGGCTCCGGCGAGCCCGGCCGGCGCTTCGGAGACGTCGAGGAAGCCGCCGGCGAAGCGGTAGAGCGTCTGGCGCACGACGATCGCGGGCTCTCCGGGCTTCTCCGTGACGGTCCCCAGCGCTTGAAGGAACTCCTGGAGACGGGGCTCGATCGCCGGGTCCTTGTCCGACGCGGCCGGATCGAAATCGGGCACGAGCGGGGAGACCGTCCCGTCCTTTCGGATCGCCCAGGAGGCCTTGGCGTCGTCCTTGACCCCGGCCCGCTCGGATGCGTCGATGCCGCCGTCGACGTTCGGGGTGAAGACGAACCGGCCGGATACGAGAACGGGTGTTTCGTCCTCGGCCGTGACTTGTGTCAAGGCGATCAGAACCTGGGCGATGTTGGCCTCCGGCTTGAGAGTAACTCCCGCCGCTGCTTCGACGTCGGCCGGCTTGAGCGGAACGAGGTCCTTGCCGGAGCGCCGGGCCCAGTACGCGGGCCAGACGAGGCGCTGAGGGGTGATCCTGTCGCCCTCGGCCTTCTTGTAGACAGGCTCGATGATCGCCGGCGTGTCGGTCGACCAGGTCGCGACGCCGTAGATGCCAAGCCGGTTGGCCCGGGATGTCCGGACGCGGGTGAAGCCTTCCTGCGGCTTCGGGCCCGAATGGCAGACCGTGCAGGCCAGCCGCTTAAAGTGGGCGAGCGGGATACCGGTGTGCTTGGGGTAGGGCGCGCCGAGGCGCCCGGGCGTCACCGTCTTCCGGCCGTCGGCGTCCTCGCCGAGATGGCAGCCGCGGCAGGTGAAGGCCGCGGCCGCGGCGTTCCCGGTCTCGGTGGCCTCGCCTTCGTAGCCGCGCAGCATCTGGTGCCGGATGTCGCCCCGGTGGCAGTCCGTGCATTTCAGCCCGGCAGCCGAGTGGACGTCCCGGTCGGCGCTCCAGTGGGCGGCGTCCTTGGGCGCGACGGAATGGCAGACGAGGCAGCGGTCGTCCGACGGCTGATAGTTGAGATCGAAGAAATAGCGGTGCTTGGAGTCGAAGTCCGTCGTCCTGTACGAGACCGACGGGGCGACGGCCCATTCGTGGTCGTCGAGGTTGGGCCCCTCGACGACGTCCCACGTCTCCTTGAGCCGCGAGGCCATGCCGCCGGCCTCGCCGATCCCGGCCGCGGCCGTGGCTGCCCAGCGCAGGTTCTCGCGGAGGACCTGCTTGGCCCACTCGCTGTGGTCCTGCCGGCCCGACCGGTTGTGGCAGGCGAGGCAGTTCACCTCGGCTCTGCCCGAGACGTTCCAGCGGGCGTCAGGCTCGGCTAAAGCCTCTTCGTCGGGCGGCTCGGCCGGCCCGCCGCCGGGGAGATCGCGGCCGAAGAGCATGGTGAAATCCCAGGCTGTGAGGCCCGCGGCCTTGGGATCGTAGAGCCCTGGCCACTTGCGGTAGGAGAGCGGCAGGATGGTGCCCGTCTTGGGATCGACTTCGAGCCAGGGCTCGCCCGGCCGGCCGCTCGAATTGGCCGTCATGGCCCCGAAATGCCAGCCGCTCTTGATCGCGTCGTAGTCGTGGCAGGGCCCGCAGGTGAAGCGGGCCGAATAAGGCATGGGATCCGTTTCCGTCGGGATGATCGGCTCGTCGTTCTCGTCCCGGAGCGGAAGGAGATGGACCGGCAGCGTCCGGCTGCCGTCCCAGACGGTGTGCTTAGCGTTCGACGGCGCGGCGGGAGCGGCGGGCGTCGCCGCCGTCTGGGCCCTGGCGCCCGCGGCGGCAAGGAGGACGGCGGCCAACGCGCCGCCCGCGGCCCGAAGGATCGTCCGACCGGAGCCGCTCATGCTTTGAACTGCTCCGGACGGAACTCCGTGACCCGGCCGGTCTTGACCGCCTCGTTGGCCTTGAGGACCGCGACGCACGATTCGTAGGCGAGCTCGGCCGGACAGTTGAGCGGCGTCCCGTTGCGGACGGCGTCGAAAAAGTTCTCGAGATGGGGCTGATGGGCCGGCTTGGCCAGCTCGATCGGCAGGGGCCAGCGTCCCGCCTCGGCCGTCACCCGGACGTCGACGAAGATGTTCTTGGTCGTGGACTTCTGGATGGGCACGGCCTCGGACTGGAGCAGCCCGGCCTTGGCCAGGGAATCCCACTCGGGCGCGTGGGATTCGCGCATGGCCCAGTTGCCGCGCTGGGGGATCTCGGACAGGACGAGCGAGCCGTTCTCGCCCATGAAGGTCTCGTAGAAGCCGCCGTGCT
>CAZIQR010000161.1:0-6220 GCA_964541055.1 uncultured Eubacteriales bacterium | reverse complement strand
GGCGATGGCGTCGACGACCTCCATCCCGGCCACGACCTTGCCGAAGGAGCAGTACGTCATGTCGTCGAGGCGGAAGTTGTCGACCAGGTTGATGTAGAACTGGGACGTCGCCGAGTCGAGGGCCTGGCTCCGGGCCATGGCCACCGTGCCGCGGGCGTTTTTGAGGCCGTTGCCCGATTCGTTCTTGATGGCCGGGTTGGTCGCCCGCTCGTGCATGTCCTCGGTGTAGCCGCCGCCCTGGATCATGAAGCCGGGGATGACGCGGTGGAAGAGCAGGCCGTCGTAGTGCTTGGCGGCGACGTAGTCGAGGAAGTTCTTGACGGTGATCGGCGCCTTGGCCGGGTAGAGCTCGATGGTGATGTCGCCCTTGCTCGTCTTGAAGAGGACCTTGGGATTCGCGGCCGGGGCCTGGGCCATCGCCAGTCCGGCGGCCAGGAGCGTGACGGCCGCGAAGAGAACCATGAGGATCTTTGTCATCTCGGACCTCCTCGGGTGCTTCGTGTATCCTAAGTCGATCCACGATAGCAGATTCATCCGCCTGAATCAAACCGTCCCGGTGGCATCCGTCCTTGCCGCGCCTCTCGCTTCTAATGCACGGGGAGCAGGGCCTTGGAGGGCTTTCTCCTGCGGGAGGCCAAATAATAGAGGCTCGGCATGGCCAGCAGGGCCAAGACGAGCGTCGAGACCAATCCCCCGACGATGACCGTGGCCATCGGCCGCTGGATGTCGGAGCCGATGCCGGTCGCGACGGCCGCCGGGATCATGCCCAGCATGGCGACGAGCGTCAGGAGGAAGTTCGGGGCCAGCCGGCCGCCCGCGGCCCCCGCCACGGCGTCTCCGACATCAAGGCCCGATTCCGCCCGCAGACGATTGACCTCGGCGATGAAGAGGACGCCGGTCATGATCGACACGCCGAAGACCGAGACGAACCCCACCGCGGCCGAGATGCTGAACGGGATGCCGCGGATGAGCAGCGAAGTGACCCCGCCGATCATGGCGAAGGGCACATTGAGCAGGATGAGCCCGGCGTCCACGGCCGACTCGAACGCAAGGAACAGGATCCCGAACATCAGCGCCAGGGTCAGGGGGATGATGACCCTCAGGCGACGGGAGGCCCGGGAGAGGTTTTCGAACTGGCCGCCCCATTCCACCTGGTAGCCGGTGGGCAGGGTGATCCGGTTGGCGATCAAGCGCTGGGCCTCGGCCACGAAGCTGCCCTGATCGCGACCGCGGATGTTGGTGCGGACACTGACGAGGCGGCGGTTCTCGCGCCGGGCGATGATGCTGGCCCCGTCCGCGACGGAGATCTCCGCCAGCTGGGACAGGGGGATGCGCTGGCCGTCCGGCGTGGCCACGATGATGCCGCCGATCGTGTTCATGTCCTTGCGCGCTTCGGGTGTGTAACGCACCGTGATGTCGAAGCGCCGATCCCCAACGTACATTGTGCTGACGGCGCGGCCGCCGATGGCCAGCTCGATGACGCGCTGAACGTCCTCGACGTTGAGCCCGTAGCGGGCCACACTGTCCCGGTCCAGGATGATCTTGAGCTGGGCCTGGTCGGCGTCCTGTTCGACGGCCGTGTCGGCGGCGCCGCGGATGCCGCGCACGATGTCGAGCGTCCGAGCCGCCAGATCCCGCAGCTTGGCCAGGTCCGGGCCGGTGAAGAGAATGGCCAGGTCGGCGGATGAACCCGTGACCGATTCGGTGACCATGTCGATGATCGGCTGGGTGAAGGTGAACCAGACGCCCGGCATATTTGCTGTCAGGCGGGCCGAGAGCTCCTCGACCAGCCGGGCCTTGGTCCGTCCCCGGGGCCATGTCGCGTACGGCTTGAGTCCCACCAGGAACTCGTTACGGTTCGGCCCGAAGGGCTCGGTGTTGGAGTCTTGGCGTCCCGTCTGCGAACTGACGAACCGGACTTCGGGCGATTGGCGGATGAGCTCCCTGATGTGGGCTGCGACCGATGCGGATTCTTCGATGGCCGTCCCCGGGGTCAGGCCGGCGCGGACCCAGATGACGCCTTCGTCGAGCTGGGGCAGGAATTCCGTGCCCATCCGGCCGGCGAGCCAGAAGCCGGCGAGCGCCAGGATCAGCATGATCAAGGCGATGACACGGGCCTGTTGCATGGAGGCGCGGACCAGGCGGTCATAGCGCGGGGCGAGCCGGGCGAGCCACCGGTTGGGGCGGATGATCGTCCTGCCGGCGAACACGTAGGTGGCCAGGACAGGGATGAGGGTCATCGTGATGATCAGCGCCCCGATGAGGGCGAAACAGACGGTATAGGCCATGGGCGTGAACAATCGCCGTTCCGTCCGCTCCAGGCCGAACATGGGGATGTAGGCGGCGATGATGATGAGGACGGAGACGAAGACCGGACGTTCCATAGCCCCGGCCGCCTCGTGCACGGCCTCCACCGGGTGCAGAAGACAGGCATCCCCCGTCGGCCGTTCGGCCAGGGCGCGTACCATGTGGACGACCATCACCAACGTCCCGTCGATGATGATGCCGAAATCGAGCGCGCCCAGGCTGAGGAGGTTGGCGGGGATGCCCGAGGCATGCATGCAGATGAAGGCGAAGAGGAGCGACAGGGGGATCGTGACGGCGGCCATCGCGGCCGCGGGCAGGGATCCCAGGAACAGAAGGAGGACACCGAGGACGATGACGAATCCTTCGGCCAGGGTTCGGCTGACGGTCTGCAGCGTATGGCCCACAAGCTGCGTGCGATCGTAGATGGGCGAGATCCGCAGGCCGGCCGGGAGCGTGCCGTTCAATTCTTCGATGGTGGCGCGCACGCCGCGCAGGATCTCGCTGGCGTTCTCGCCGCGGCGCATAACGACTACTCCCTCAACGCCGCCGGTCGTCCCGTCCAGACCGAAGATGCCCGTGCGCGGCGCGGCCGCGCCGATCCGGACGGCGCCGATGTCCCGGACAAAGACAGGGACGCCCCCGGACGAGGCCACGACGACGCGCTCGATGTCGGCGACGGACCGGAGCATGCCGACGCCGCGAACGACCATGGATTGCTGGCCGTTCCCGACCACCGCGCCGCCGGCGTTCTCGTTGTTGGCGCCGACGGTCTCCGCGATCTGCCGGATCGTCAGATCGTAGCGGGCCAGGGCCAGGGGATCAACCTCGATCTGATACTGTTTGACCAGCCCGCCGAAGGCGAAGACGTCACCGACCCCGGGCACCTGAAGAAGACGGGGCGCGATGACCCAGTCCTGGATTTCCCGCCGCTCGATCTCGTCCTGGCCGTCCGCCTCAACGGTATAGCGGAAGAGCTCGCCGGCCGGGGTCGTCGGCGGGGCGATCGACGGTGTGATGCCGTCGGGCAGCTCGATGTCCCGCAGCTTTTCGAGAACGGCCTGGCGGGCGAAGAAATCCTCGATGCCGTAGGCGAACGTGACGTCGACGACCGACAGGCCAAAGATCGTCCGCGACCGGCGGGAGATCGCATGGGGAACGCCCTGCAGGGCCCGTTCGATCGGAACGGTGACCTGCTGCTCGATCTCTTCCGCGGCCTGTCCCGGAACGAGGGTGATCACGGTGACCTGCGTTTCCGAGATGTCGGGATAGGCCTCGATCCTCAGCTGCCGAAAGGCCCAGATGCCGCAGGCGGCCAGGAGCAGGGCCAGCAGCACAACGATCGTGCGCCGGCGTAGCGCGAAACGAAGGATCGCGGCGATCATATCAGCGGGCCTCGACGCCCGACAGCAGCATGACGCCGCCCACGACGATGCGGTCGCCGGCCCGGATCCCGCTCAGAACCGGGACCTGGTCGCCGATAGCCGGGGCGATGATGACGGGGACGGGCTCGAACGTTCCCCGGCCGCGCTCGACATAAACCACTGTTTCGCGGCCGCGCCGCAGGAGCGCCCGGGAGGGGACGACAGGCACGGGCCGCAAGGCGTGCGAATGGCGGATCCGGCCGAACATCTCCGGACGGAAGCGCCCGCCCGGATTGGCCAGCTCGGCCCGAACTTGGACCGTGCGGGTCTTGGGATCGAGCGTGTCGGCGATGCGCTTGACGCGGGCCGTGAAGACCTCGCCGGGGTAGGCGACGAGCTCCACCTCGAGGCTCTCGCCGACCTCGATGAGCCGGATCTCTTTTTCGGGGACGGCCGATGTGACCCAGACCGTGTCCAAGTCGGCGATGGTCATGACCGGTGTCGTCGTGTCGTTGCGGTATTCGCCCGTGGTGACGGCGAGCTCGAGGATCTTGCCCGGCCGCGGCGCCTTCACCGGCACACGTTGCCCCGTCGTGCCCTCGCTGAGGCCCAGGATCTCGAGCTTGCGCCTCGAGTGTTCGAGCGAAGCCTGGGCTTGGTCCAACGCGGCCTGCGCCTGGGCCACATCGTTGTCTGCCGCGAGCACGTCCTTTTTCGCGAGGGCCTTGTGGTCGTAGAGCTCGCCCGCCCGGGAGCGGTCGGCTTGGGCCTTGACCAGCGCGGACCTTGCCTGGTTGACGGCGGCCTGGGACTGGCGGTTTTCGGAGAGGGCCGCGTCGGCGTCCGGGCTGTCGATGACGAACAGAGTTCGACCCGCGATCACGCGATCGCCCAGCCGGACGTCGACGCTGTCGATGCGGCCGGCGACGGGCAGGACGATGCGGCTGAGGCGGTTGGGATCGATCTCGATCCGGCCTGGGGCGACGACCTCATTCTCCGGGAGCCGGGCGGTGCCCACGGTCACGACTGTGATCTGCGCGAGCTGTGGCGAATCGGGCGGGATCGTGATCCGGCCGGCCGGGGCCGCCACCGTCGGCGCCTTCCGGCCGTCTCCTTCGGCGTTCGAAGAGCACCGGGCGGCCAGGACGGCCAACGCGGCGGCGGCGATCAGAGAAATCGTCCTACTCGTTCGCATCATAGGAGTCTCCTTCCAAAGGAATTCCGATCGCCTTCTCCAGCGTCGCGATCGTCAGGCGGTAGTTGTAGAGCGCGTCCGCGTATCCGCGGCGGGCCTCGTTGAGGCTGCGGCGGGCATCGATCAGCTCGATGCCTCCGATCTCTCCCTCCTCAAACTTGAACAGGAACGCCTGGTAGACCTCTTCCGCTTGGCCAAGGACCTGGTCTTCGAAGAGCTTGATCTGGTCGCTGGCAGCGATGGCGCTCAAATACGCTTCCTCCACCTCGAGCGCGATGGCGTCCTGGAGGTGGACGGCTTCCCGGTCCAAAGAGGCCCGGTTGGCCTCGGCCTCGGCGATCACGCCTTTTTTCGGCTGCCAGAAGAACAGGGGGATGGGGACGGTCAACGTGAGATCCCAGGTCCTCGACGTTCCCGCGATCCGATGGCTGGAGATCCCCAGATCGAAATCGGGCATATAGCTCAGGTAACCCTGGGTCTTCTTCAGCCCTTCCTTCTCGATCGAGGAACGGATCCGCCGGAGCTCGGGCCGGGACGCGAGGGCGCGCCGCTCCAGGTCCTCGAGGTCAAGGGCCGTGAAGTCCCGCTTCATCTGGCCGCGGATCTCCAGCGGCTCAGAGGTCCGGCGGGCCAACAGGAAGTTCAATCCGGCCGCGGCCAGCCGCCGCTCGTTCTCGGCCACCCGGACGGCGTTGGCCGCCTTGGCGGCCTCCACCCGGGCCCGCAAGACCTCGACCTCCGCGATCTCTCCGGAGGCATGCTTCAACTCGGCCTTGTCGAGGAAATCCCGGGCCAGATCCAGGTCCTGTTGGGCGTGCTTGATCTTTTCCTGGGCCAGCAGGAGGCCATAGAACGCCTCCTTGACCTGGAATGACAGATCGAGCTTCAAGAGATCAAAATCGGACGAAAGCTCATCCCGCTCGCGTCCGGCGATCCTGCCTCGGAGGGATCGCTTGCCGGGGAATTCTACGAGCTGGCCGACGCCAAAATAGGATTCCCCCGAACGTCCGAAATCGAACAGGCGTGGTTGAAGATCGCTATCGAGCGTCAGGGCCGGTTGTGGGAATTCCCTGGCCTGGCTGATCCTGGCCTCAGCCCCTCGGATCGCCTCTGCCGACGAGAGAACCAGGGGATTGCGAGCCAGAGCCAGGTCCAGGCAATCCTGCAGAGTGAGGGGCTGTCCCTTGGCCTCTTGGCCCCAAGGCCGCCCGGCAAGGCCAAGGAAAACAACAATATAGAGAATAACCTTTTTGAGATTCATCGGTCCTCCTGCCGACGGGGTCGCAAACGCGAACACAACCTGCGAGGGCGCAGAACGGACGGGGGGGCCTAGGCTTGGGGGGGGCCCCGGGAGGAG
>CAZIQR010000160.1:0-6260 GCA_964541055.1 uncultured Eubacteriales bacterium | reverse complement strand
CGCCGGCCCACGGCCGGCCGCTGACCATCCCCAGCCAGGACATGGTCCTCGGCTGCTACTACCTGACCCTCGAGAAGAAGGGCCAGAAAGGGGAGGGCCGCATCTTCGGCTCGCCCGACGAGGCCCTCCTGGCCATGGAGGCCGGCGAGGTCGGCCTCCAGAGCAGCATCAAGCTGCGCTTCACCGGACCCTTCATGAACCTGGCCGCCTACTACGACGACCAGAGCGTCATGAACTGCCCGGTCCAGGACCTCAAGAGCGAGATCGTCGAGACGACCCCCGGCCGGATCATCTTCAATGCGGTCCTGCCCAAGGGCTTCCCCTTTGTCAACGGCGTCTTTCGCAAGAAGGGGATGGAGAACGTCGTCTTCTACGCTTACCTCCGGCTCGGCCTCCAGGAGACGGTCAAGATCCTGGACGCCCTGAAAGAGCTCGGCTTCACCTACGCCACGCGCGCCGGCTTCTCCCTGGGCATCGACGACTTCGTCATCCCGAAGGAGAAGAAGGCCCTCGTCGACAAGGCCCAGAAAGAGGTCAACGACATCGAGTCCCTCTACCGCGACGGCACGATCTCCTCGGGCGAGCGCTTCAACCGCGTCATCGAGATCTGGGGCACCGTGACCGACAAGGTCTCGAGCGCCATGATCGTCGAGATGCGGAAGATCAGCCTCGAGGGCAAGGAGCTCAACCCGCTCTACGTCATGTCCGACTCCGGCTCGCGCGGCAACAAGCAGCAGATCCGACAGCTGGCCGGCATGCGCGGTCTGATGTCGAAGCCCTCGGGCGAGATCCTGGAAACGCCCATCGTCTCCAACCTCCGCGAGGGCCTGAACGTCCTGCAATACTTCATTTCGACCCACGGCGCCCGCAAGGGCCTGGCCGACACGGCCCTCAAGACGGCCAATTCCGGCTACCTGACCCGCAAGCTCGTGGACGTCTGCCAGGAGGTCATCGTCGACGAGCACGACTGCGGCACGCTCAAGGGCATCAACGTCTCGGCCATCGTCGAGAACGGCGAGATCATCGAGCCCTTCATCGACCGGATCGTCGGCCGGGTCGCTCTCGAGCCGGTCGTCAATCCCGACTCGGGCGAGACGATCGTCGGCCTGAACGAGGAGATCACCGAGAAGGTCGTCCAGCAGTTCCAGGACCTGGGCATCGAGCGGGTCAAGATCCGCTCGGTCCTGACCTGCGAGTCCAAGCGCGGCATCTGCCAGCTCTGCTACGGCCGCTCGCCGGCCTCCGGCAAGATGGTCGAGCTCGGCGAGGCCGTGGGCATCGTCGCCGCCCAGTCGATCGGCGAGCCCGGCACACAGCTCACGATGCGGACCTTCCACGTCGGCGGTATCGCCATGGGCGGCGCCAAGCGGTCCAAGCTCGAGGCCAAGAACGACGGCGTCCTCAAGTTCAACAACCTCAAGTCGGTCACGAACAAGGACGGCACGCTCATCGTCGTCAACCGCAGCGCCAACATCGCCGTCCTCGATCACCGCGGCCGCGAGGTCGAGCACTACCAGGTGCCCTACGGCGCCCGCATCCTGGTCTCCGAAGGCCAGGAGATCAAGTCCCGCCAGGCCTTCGCCGAGTGGGACCCCTTCAACACCTTCATCCTGACCGAGGAAACGGGCACCGTCCGCTTCCACGACGTCGTCCTCGGCGTCAGCATGGAGGAGGTCCAGGACGAGTTCACCGGCCTGATCACCCAGGTCATCATCGATCCCAAGGACGAGAAGCTCCAGCCCCAGATCGAGATCCTCGACCCCGTGAAAACGACGACCGACAAGCACGGCAATCCGGTCCCCGTCCTCCTCCGGAAGTACTTCCTGCCGGCCGGGGCCAACCTCGAGATCAAGGACGCCGAGAAGGTCTTCGCCGGCGACGTCCTGGCCAAGATCCCGCGCGAGGCGGCCCGCACCAAGGACATCACGGGCGGCCTGCCCCGGGCCGAGGAGCTGTTCGAGGCCCGGCGGCCGAAGCTGCCGGCCGTCATCTCCGAGATCGACGGCACCGTCCAGATCGGCGGCCTGGTCCGCGGTTACCGCAAGATCGCCGTCCGCAATGAGCGCGGCGGCGAGAAGGAATACCTCATCCCCAAGGGCGCCCACCTGAGCGTTTCCGACGGGGAGCGCATCCGGGCCGGCGACGCCCTCATGGACGGGCCGGTCAACCCCCACGACATCCTCCGCGTTCTGGGCGAGAAGGAGCTGGCCGAATACCTCCTCAAGGAAGTCCAGGCCGTCTACCGGCTCCAGGGCGTGGCCATCAACGACAAGCACATCGAGACGATCATCCGCATGATGCTCCGCTGGGTCAAGGTCGAGGAAGTCGGGGACACCGAGTTCCTGATCGACGAGCAGGTCGATAAGTTCGTCTTCCAGGCGGAGAACGAGAAGGTCATCAAGAAGGGCGGCAAGCCGGCCAAGGCCCGGCCGCTGCTCCTGGGGATCACCAAGAGCGCCCTGAGCACGGACAGCTTCATCTCCGCCGCCTCCTTCCAGGAGACGACCCGGGTCCTGACCGAGGCCAGCCTGTATGGCAAGGTCGACTACCTCCGCCGCCTGAAGGAGAACATCATCATGGGCCGGCTGATCCCCGCCGGCACGGGCTACAAGCACTACCGGAACGTCGAGCTCAAAGAGGAGATGCCGCCGCTCCTGGCCGTCGAGCCGGAGAAGGACGAGGAGGAGGTCGTCCCCGAGGGTTGAGCCCTAGGGGACGGAAAGCGTCAAATTCCTTGACAGAGAGGCCGGATTTTGCTAACATCGATCCATTCGTCTCGGGCTATCCCCCTGGGGATGAATAAAACCATCGAGAAATTTGTGTAGAGGAGTATTTTTCATTGCCGACCGTCAATCAGCTCATCCGTAAGGGGCGAACGCCCAAGAAATACAAGAGTAAATCTCCGGCCCTCGACGCCTGCCCCCAGAAGCGGGGCGTCTGCACGCGCGTCTTCACGACCACGCCCAAAAAGCCGAACTCGGCCATGCGCAAGGTCGCCCGCGTGCGGCTGACCAACAACATCGAGGTCACGGGCTACATCCCCGGCATCGGCCACAACCTCCAGGAGCACTCGATCGTCATGATCCGGGGCGGCCGCGTCAAGGACCTGCCCGGCGTCCGCTACCACATCATCCGGGGCACCCTGGATGCCGAAGGGGTGCAGAACCGGTTCAAGGCTCGTTCCCGGTACGGGGCGAAGCGGCCCAAAGAAAAACGGGCCGCGGCCTAATCCCACAGGAGATTCCCCATGCCGAGACGCGGAACCATCAAGAGGCGCAAGGCGCCGGTCGACCCCCTCTACAACAGCACGACGGTCGCCCGGTTCATCAATCTCTTCCTCCGCAAGGGGAAGAAGACGACCGCCGAGCGGGTCGTCTACGGGACGATGGACATCCTCAAGGCCAAAACCAAGGAGGACCCCCTCAAGGTCCTGGAGAAGGCCCTGGAGAACGTCCGGCCCTTCCTCGAGACCAAGTCGCGGCGCGTCGGCGGCGCGAACTACCAGGTCCCGATCGAGGTCACGCCGTCGCGGTCCTTTTCCCTGGGCTTCCGCTGGCTGGTCAAGTATGCCAAGGAGCGCGGCGGCAAGAGCATGGAGGAGAAGCTCTCGGCCGAGATCATCGACGCCATCAACAACAGGGGCGGCGCGGTCAAAAAGCGCGAAGACACGCACAAGATGGCGGAGGCCAACCGGGCCTTCGCACATTATAAATGGTAGTCCCTAGGAAAGAGTTCGGTCTGTGATTCGGGTCGATATGGAGCGGACGGTTTATGCGGTCATACCCGATCGAGCGAGTACGGAACATCGGCATCATGGCCCATATCGACGCCGGCAAGACGACCACGACCGAGCGGATGCTGTTCTATACGGGTATGACCTACAAAATGGGCGAGGTGGACGAAGGAACGGCCGTGATGGATTGGATGGTCCAGGAGCAGGAACGCGGGATCACCATCACCTCGGCCGCGACGACGTGCGCCTGGCGTGACCACCGGATCAATATCATTGATACGCCGGGTCACGTGGATTTCACCGCGGAGGTCGAGCGCTCCCTAAGGGTGCTTGACGGCGCGATAGCCATACTGTGTGGAGTTGGCGGCGTCGAACCGCAGTCCGAGACAGTGTGGCGCCAGGCCGACAAGTACCGGGTGCCTCGGATCGTGTTCATCAACAAGATGGACCGGATCGGGGCCGACCCGGAACGGGCGGTCCTCATGTTGAGGACGCGGGTGGCGGCCAAGCCTCTGCCGGTCCAGATTCCCCTGGGTAGGGAAGACGGATTCCGCGGTGTGATCGACCTCATCGACCGCAAGGTCTATGACTGGGGTCAAGACATCATGGGGACAGACTATGCCGTCCGCGAGGTCGCGGACGGCGAACGAGAGGAAGTCGAACGGAAACGACAGGACATGCTGGAAATGCTGAGTGAACACGACGACGCCCTGATGGCGAAGTACCTCGACGGGGTCGAGGTCGCCGCGCCCGAGCTGCGCGCCGCCGTCCGCCGGGCCACCCTGGCGCAGGACGTGGTCCCCGTCCTCTACGGGGCCTCGTTCCGGAACAAGGGCGTGCAGCCCCTGCTCGACGCCGTCGTGGACTACCTGCCGTCGCCGGCCGACATCCGGCCCGTCGCCGGCCATCACCCCAAGACCGTCGCCGAGGAGACCCGCCCGGCCTCCGACGAGGCCCCCTTCTCGGGTCTGGTCTTCAAGATCTCGAGCGACCCCTTCCTCGGCAGCCTGGCCTATTTCCGGGTCTACTCCGGCAAGGCCAAGATCGGCCAAGCGGTCTACAACTCGACCAAGGGCGAGGAAGAGAAGCTGGCCCGCCTCCTCGAGATGCACGCCAACAAGCGCAAGGAGATCAAGGAGGTCTACGCCGGGGACATCGCGGCCATGGGCTCTATGAAGAACATCTCGACGGGCGACACGCTTTGCCTCAAGAGCCACCCCATCGTCCTCGAGTCCATCCGCTTCCCCGAGCCGGTCATCGCCGCGACCATCGAGCCCAAGACCAAGGCCGACCACGCCAAGCTGGCCCTGACCCTGGCCAAGATGGTCCGCGAGGACCCGACCCTCAAGGTCACCCAGGACCCCATGACCGGGCAGACGCTGCTCCGGGGGATGGGGGAGCTGCACCTCGAGATCGTCATGGACCGGATGGAACGGGAGTTCGGCATCCGGGCCAACCTCGGCAAGCCCCAGGTCGCTTACAAGGAGACGATCGGCGCCGCGGCCGAGGGCGAGGGCCAATACATCCGCCAGGCCGGCGGCAAAGGCCTCTACGGCCACTGCGTTCTGCGGCTGGAGCCGCTGGCCCGTGGCCTCGGCTTCGAGTTCGTCGATCGGACCCGCGGCGGCGTCATCCCCCGGGAGTTCATCGGCGACGTCGAGAACGGCGTCCGCGAGGCCTGCGAGGCGGGCGTTGTGGCCGGCTTCCCGGTCACCGACCTGCGGGCGGCCCTTGTCGGCGGTTCGACGCACGACACCGACGCCGCCCCGGTCGCCTACAAGATCGCGGCCTCCCTGGCCTTCCGCGAGGCCGCCAAGAAGGCCGCCCCGGCCCTGCTCGAGCCGCTGATGATGCTCGAGATCGTCGCCCCGGACGAATACCTGGGCGACATCGTCGGCGACATCAACGCCCGGCGGGGCAAGATCGAGGGCATGGAGATGCGGAGCGGCTCTCGCGTCATCACGATCCATGTGCCCCTCGCCGAGATGTTCGGCTACGCGACGACGCTCCGGACCCTGACGCAGGGCCGCGGCGTCTTCGCCATGGAATTCGCGAGGTACGAACGGGCGCCCCAGGGCGTCCAGGACGAGATCGTCGCCCGGGTCGAGGGCCGGATCCCCTTCCGGGCCGACGCGTAGCGGAGAATCCGGAGTCTGAAGCCATACAGGAGGTGAGCGATGGCGAAAGAAAAGTTTGCGAGAACGAAACCCCATGTCAACGTCGGGACGATCGGTCACATCGACCACGGCAAGACGACGCTGACGGCCGCCATGACCAAGGTCCTGGCGACCAAAGGCCTGGCCAAGGCGCAGAGCTATGACGACGTCGCCAAGGCCGACGCCAAGATGTTCCGCCGGGACGCGACCAAGATCCTGACGGTCGCCCTGAGCCACGTCGAGTACGAGACCGAGAAGCGGCACTACGCCCACATCGACTGCCCCGGCCACGCCGACTACATCAAGAACATGATCTCCGGGGCGGCCCAGATGGACGGCGCCGTGCTGGTCGTGTCCGCCGCCGACGGCCC
>CAZIQR010000159.1:0-6272 GCA_964541055.1 uncultured Eubacteriales bacterium | reverse complement strand
CAGATGTGTAAGAGACAGGGGCCTTCGTGTCCGGCGGCGGCAAGAAGCCCTGGCGGCAGAAGGGCACCGGCCGGGCCCGCGTCGGCAGCACGCGCTCACCTCTTTGGAAGAAGGGCGGGACGGTCTTCGGACCGCAGCCCCGCGACTATTCCTACGAGCTGCCGAAGAAGGCCCGCCGGGGCGCCCTCCGCTCCGCCCTGGCCAAGAAGCACGCCGACCAGGAGCTTCTCGTCGCCGAAGCGCTCGAGCTCAAGGCCCCCAAGACCAAGGAGGCCGCGGCCCTGCTCAAGGCGCTCAAGCTTGAGTCGGCCCTGCTCGTCGACCTCGCCGAAAACGCCAACCTGTTCAAGGCCGTCCGCAATCTGCCGCGGGTCAAGGCGGTCGACGTGGCCGGCCTCAACATCTACGACGTCCTCGCCCACAAGTCGGTCGTCTTCAGCCGGCGGGCGTTCGAGGCCGTCCTGGAGAAACTGACGTGATCAAAGACCCCCACAAGATCATCCTCCGCCCGGTGATCACGGAAAAGACGACCCAGCTCAAGGCCATGAGCGGGGTCATCTGCTTCGAGGTCGCCCGGAACGCCAACAAGATCGAGATCAAGCGGGCCATCGAGCACCTGTTCAAGACCAAGGTCGCCGAGGTCCGGACCCAGACGAAGGCCGGCAAGGTCCGCCGCGTCGGCCGCAGCGCCGGCCGCACGAACGACTGGAAGAAGGCCTACGTCCGGCTGCGCGAAGGCGAGAAACCGATCGAATACTTCGAGGCGGCGTAACATGGGCATCAAAACCTACCGGCCAATGACCCCCGGCCTGCGCCACAGGACGGGCAACCGCTACGACGAGCTGAGCGGCGAAGGCCCCTACAAGCCGCTGCTCGTGTCCCTGTCCAAGTCCGGCGGGCGCGACAGCCGCGGCCGCCTCTCGATGAGGAACCGGGGCGGCGGGCACAAGAAGCTCTACCGCGTCGTCGATTTCAAGCGCGACAAGATCGACATCCCGGGCACCGTGGAGACCGTCGAGTACGATCCCAACCGGTCCTCGTTCATCTCCCTCGTCAAGTACCGGGACGGCGAGCGCCGCTACATTATCTACCCCGCCGGGCTCAAGGTCGGGCAGGAGGTCGTTTCGACCGACCGCCAGGCCGACATCCTGCCGGGCAACGCCATGCCGCTGCGGTTCATCCCGCTCGGCACGGTCATCCACAACATCGAGCTCCGGAAGGACAAGGGCGGCCAGGTCGCCAAGTCCGCCGGGGCCGGCGCCCAGATCCTGGCCAAGGAAGGGGACTACGCCCAGGTCCGCCTGCCGTCGTCGGAGATCCGCAAAGTCCACCTGGACTGCCGGGCCACGATCGGCCAGATCGGCAACCTCGACCACTCGAACATCAGCGTCGGCAAGGCCGGCCGGAGCCGCTGGAAAGGCATCCGGCCCCACGTCCGCGGCACGGCCATGAACCCCATCGACCATCCGCACGGCGGCGGCGAGGGGAAGGCCAAAGGCGGCCGCCATCCGGTCAGCCCCACGGGCATCCCGACCAAGGGCTACAAGACCCGCCAGAACAAGCGGACCCAGGCCTTCATCGTCCGGCGCAGGAGCAAGTAACCATGAGCAGATCACTCCGCAAGGGCCCGTTCATCGACGACCACCTCCTGGAGAAGGTCCAGGCCCTATCGACGCCCGCGGCCAAGCGCCAGGTTATCAAGACCTGGTCCCGCCGGTCGACGATCATCCCCGAGATGGTCGGCCTGACCATCGGCGTCCACAACGGCCGGAAGTTCATCCCGGTCTTCGTCACCGAGAACATGGTCGGCCACAAGCTCGGCGAGTTCTCCCCGACGCGGCACTTCAAAGGCCATACCTCCAAGACCGCCCGGCAGCTGAAGGCGGAGGCGAAGTCATGACCACGCCCGCCCCCGCGCCCCTCTCCCACGCCATCGCCCGCTTCGTGCGGATGAGCCCCCAGAAGGGCCGGCTCGTGGCCGACCTCGTCCGCGACCGCTACGTCGGCGAGGCCCTGACCATCCTGCGCTTCAGCGAACGGAAGAAGATCAGCGCCATCCTCGAGAAGGTCCTGCGCTCGGCCATCGCCAACGCCCAGCAGAAGTCGCCCAACGTCGATGTCGACACGCTTTACATCTCGCGCATCCAGATCAACGGCGGGCCGATCGCCAAGCGGATCCGCCCGGCCCCCCAGGGACGGGCCTACCGCGTCCAGAAGCGGACCAGCCACGTCCACATCTATCTTGACGAAAAGGGGAAATGACCGTGGGACAGAAAACGCATCCGTACGGGTTCCGGCTCGGCTTCAACAAGCCCTGGTCCTCCCGCTGGTTCGCCAAGGGCCCCGATTACGCCCGGCTCATCCATGAAGACCTGAAGATGAAGAAGGCCATCAAGGAGAAGTACTTCCACGCCGGCATCGCCGGCGTCGACGTCGAGCGCGTCGGCCCGAAGATCCGGGTCATCATCCACACCGCCAGGCCCGGCATCATCATCGGCCGCGGCGGCAAGGAGATCGAGAGCCTCAAGAGCTACCTCGAGACGATCGCCAAGCGCGATGTCTACATCGACATCCGCGAGGTCGACAAGCCCGAGCTCAACGCCCTGCTCGTCGGCGAGAGCATCGCCGTCCAGCTCGAAAAGCGCATCGCCTACCGGCGGGCTATGCGCAAGGCCGTCGAGTTCGCCCTCAAGATGGGGGCCAAGGGGATCAAGGTCATGTGCGCCGGACGGCTCGGCGGCGTCGAGATCGCCCGGTCCGAGTGGTACCTCAAGGGCCAGCTGCCCCTGCAGACCCTCAAGGCCGACATCGACTTCGCCTTCACCGAGGCCTTTACGACCTACGGCCAGATCGGCATCAAGGTCTGGGTCTACCGGGGCGACGTCGAGAAGCCCAAGATGACCTCCCAGATGGCCGAAGTCGAGGAGATCTAGCCATGTTGATGCCCGCGAAAGTCAAATACCGCAAGCAGCAGCGGGGCCGCATGCGCGGCACCGCCCTGCGCGGCGGCACCCTGAGCTTCGGCGAGTTCGGCCTCCAGGCCCTCGAGCCCGGCTGGCTCTCCTCCCGGCAGATCGAGGCTGGCCGCATCACCATCACCCGCCACATGAAGCGGAAAGGCAAGCTCTGGATCCGGACCTTCCCCTGGAAGTCCGTCACCAAGAAGCCGACCGAGGTCCGCATGGGCAAGGGCAAGGGCGACCCCGAGTTCTGGGTCGACGTCATCCGGCCCGGCAAGATCCTCTTCGAGCTCGAAGGGATCGACCTGGCCGAGGCCAAGGAGGCCATGCGCCTGGCGGCCCAAAAGCTGCCGATCAAGACGCGCTTCATCTCGCGGGAACTGAGGGAGCTCCGATGAAGATCAAGGAACTCAGGGAACTGTCGCCGGAGGAGCTGAGGCACCGGGAGACGGAGCTCGTCGACCAGCTCTTCAAGCTCCGCTTCCAGAAATCGCTCGGCCAGCTCGATAGCCCGATGAAGATCAAGACCCTCAAACGGGACATCGCCCGGATCAAGACGCTCTTGAACCAGTCGGCCAAGGCCACGGAGTAGCTTATGGACACGCCCAAACAGCCACGCAAGACGACCAAGGTCGGGACCGTCGTCGCCAAGAAGATGGCGAAGACCGTCACGGTCCAGGTGGAGCGCCAGGTCCGCCACCCCCTGTACCGCAAGACCATCCGGCGGAAACAGACCTTCCTCGTCCACGATGAGGCCGGGACCTGCAAGGTCGGCGACATCGTCCGCATCATCGAGACGCGGCCGATCAGCAAGACCAAGCGGTGGCGCGTCGTCGCCGTCGTCGGGTTGACGCCCGAACTGACGGCCAACCCGATCGTGGAGAACCCGATCGAGGAGCCGAAGACGGGAGAATCCCAATGATCCAGATGCGCACGATGCTGAAGGTCGCCGACAACTCCGGCGCCCGGCGGATCCAGGCGATCACGCCGCTCGGCGGGAGCGTCGGCCCGATCGCCCGGATCGGCGACATCATCTCGGCCACGGTCAAGGAAGCCGACCCCGAGAGCAAGGTCCAGAAGGGCACGGTCGTCCGGGCCGTCATCATCCGGACCCGCAAGGAGCTCCGCCGCCGGGACGGCTCCTATATCCGCTTCGAGGACAACGCCGCGGTCATCATCGACAAGGCCGGCGAGCCGATCGGGACCCGCGTCTTCGGGCCCGTCGGGCGCGAGCTCCGCGAGCGGAAGTTCACCAAGATCATCTCGCTCGCGCCGGAGGTCCTCTGATGTCCAAGATCGCGCTGAAGAAGAACGACCAGGTCATCGTCATCCGGGGCAAGGACAAGGGCAAACAGGGCAAGGTCCTGAAGCTCTTCCCGGAGACGAACCGGGTCATCGTCGAACGGATCAACTTCGTCAAGCACTTCGTCAAGGCCGACCGCGGCCGCAACCAGCAGGGCGGGGTCATGGAGAAGGAGGCGCCCATCGCGGTCTCCAACGTCATGCTCTACTGCTCGGAGTGCGCCCAGGGCGTCCGGACGCGGACGCGCCGCCTCGAGGACGGCAGCACGGTCCGCCTCTGCCACCGCTGCGAGACGATGATCGAACGAGGCAAGTGAGGAACCCGCGATGAGCCGCTTATACGACAAATACAGAACCGAGGTCGTCCCGGCCCTGCAGGAGGAGCTCGGCATCAAGAACGTCATGGCCGTGCCCCGGCTGGTCAAGATCATCGTCAACGTCGGCGTCGGCGACGCGATCGCGAACAGCAAGCTCCTGGACGCGGCCAAGGCCGAGCTGGCCCAGATCACCGGCCAGCTGCCCGGCGTCGGCCGGGCCAAGAAGTCCATCTCGGCGTTCAAGCTGAGGAAGGGCGTGCCGATCGCGTGCTACGTCACCCTCCGCAACCGGCGGATGTACGAGTTCCTCGACCGGCTGGTCAACATCGTCCTGCCGCGGGTCCGCGACTTCCGCGGCGTCCCGGCCACGTCCTTCGACGGCCGGGGCAACTACACCCTGGGGATGCGCGACCAGCTCGTCTTCCCCGAGATCGACTACACCAAGGTCGAGCGGCCCCGGGGCATGAACATCACCATCGTCACGACGGCCCGGACCGACAAGGAAGCCCTGGCGCTCCTCAAGCGCCTCGGCATGCCCTTCCGGGAATCCTGAGAATCGAGGTCGATATGGCAACTACTGCGCGCATGGCCAAGATGGTCCGGCAGCCCAAATACGCGATCCGGGTCCGCCACCGCTGCCGCAAGTGCGGCCGGCCCCGGGCGTATTACCGGAAGTTCGATCTCTGCCGCCTCTGCTTCCGCGAGCTGGCGCTCAAGGGCGAGATCCCGGGCGTGACCAAGTCGTCGTGGTGAGATCGAGAAAGGAACAGCCATGGATTCGTTATCTGATCTGCTCACCCGGATCCGCAACGGCGTGAAGTCCAAGAAGCGGGAAGTCAACATCCCGGCCTTCCGCCTGGGGGTCGAGGTCGTCAAGATCCTCAAGGACGAGGGCTACATCAAGAACTACAAGGTCATCGACGACAAGAAGCAGGGCCTGCTTAACGTGACCCTGAAATACACCGAGGACAACCGGAGCGTCATCAGCGGCCTCAAGCGGGTCAGCACGCCCGGCAGCCGGATCTACTGCACCCGGGACTCCGTCCCCAAGGTCCTGGACGGCCTGGGCCTGGTCATCGTCTCGACGTCCCGCGGCGTCATGTCCGGGAAGGCCTGCGAGGACGCCGGGGCCGGCGGCGAGGTCCTCGCCAGCATCTGGTAGGGGAGAGCATCATGTCGAGAGTCGGCAAGAAACCCATCGCCATCCCGGCCGGCGTGACCGTCACGGTCCACCCGGACCGGATCGACTTCAAGGGCCCGAAGGGCGGGCTGACAACGCCCCTCCGGCCGGGCATCACGGCCGCCCTCGAGGACGGCCAGCTCGTCCTGAACCGGGCGGACGATACGAAGCAGGCCCGGGCCGACCACGGCCTCGGGCGGGCCCTGGCCCACAACGCCGTCGTCGGCGTCACGGTCGGCTACGTGAAGAAGCTCGAGATCGTCGGCGTCGGCTACAAGGCCAAAATCGACAAGGGCAGGCTCGAGATCAGCCTCGGCTATTCCCGGCCGATCAGCTACGACATCCCGGCCGGCGTCGAGATCGCGGCCGAGAAGCCCACGCTCCTGACGGTGCGGGGCATCGACCGGCAGAAGGTCGGCCAGGTCGCCGACGACATCAAGAGCCTCCGCATCCCGGACCCCTACAAGCAGAAGGGCGTCCGGTACCTCGGCGAGCGGCTCATCAAGAAAGAAC
>CAZIQR010000158.1:5136-6456 GCA_964541055.1 uncultured Eubacteriales bacterium | reverse complement strand
CGAGGACGTTGCCGAACCGGACGCAGGAGAACTTCGTCCGGCTGGTCTTGGCCACCTCCTGGATGAGGACCTCGCCGATCCTTTTCGTCGCCCCCATGACGTTGGTCGGGTTGACGGCCTTGTCGGAGGAGATGAAGAGGAACCGCTCGACCTCCGCCAGACGGGCCGTGTCGATGAGGTTGTTCGTCCCCACGACGTTGTTCAAGATCGCCTCGGCGGCGTTGATCTCCATGAGCGGCACGTGCTTGTGGGCGGCCGCGTGGAAGACGATCTCGGGCCGGTACGTCTCGAAGAGGGCCCGGAGCCGGTCGGCGTTCATGATGCTGGCGATGATCGGATGGATCTCCGGGCCGTGGGAGACGCTGGCCTTGAGGTCGTTGTCGATCTCGAAGATGCTGTTCTCGTCCTTGTCGAGGAGGATGATCGACTTCGGTCCGATCGTCGCCAGCTGGCGGCAAAGCTCCGAGCCGATCGAGCCGCCCGCCCCGGCGACCAGGATCCGCTTGCCCCGATAGACGGCCGAAACCTCGTCGAGGTGGTTGTCGAGGTTGAAGACGCTCCGGCCGAGGAGGTCGTCGATGTTGACGTCGCGGACGCGCGTGACCTTGACCCGCTCGTCGAGGAGCTCGAAGAGCCCGGGCACGATCCGCGTCTTGAGCCCCGCCTTGGCGCAGAGCTCGGTGATGCGCCGGATCTCCCGCGACGAGGCGTTGGCGATGGTGATGATCGCCTCCTGGACGCCGAGCTTGCGGGCGACGGCCGGGATCTGGGCCGTGCTGCCCAGGACCGGGATGCCCTGCACCCTTTTCCCGACCTGCTTGAGGTTGTCGTCGATGAAGCCGACGAGGATGACCCCGAGGTCCGTCCGGTTGATGAGCTCCTTGGCGACGAGGTTCCCCGCCCCGCCGGCGCCGATGAGGATGGTCCGGGGGTGGGGGTGGGCGCCGGCGCTGAGCCGGAGGCGTTCGCGGTTGAGGCCCTCGGTGTAGACCCGCCAGAAGATCCGTACCCCCAGGGTGCCGAGGAGGGAGAACATGAACTCCATGGCGATGATGCTCAGCGGCAGGCGGAGGTAGGGCAGGCTCAGGGGCAGCTCGAGGCGCCCGATGAGGAGGATGAACGATGTCGGCAGGAGGGCCACGAAAATGCGCATCGCGTCGGGCACGGAGACGAACCGCCAGATCGTCTGGTAGACCGAGAGGAGCCCGAAGCTCAAGAGGCGGGCCAGGACGATGAACGGGAAGAGGGTCATCATCTGGAGGATCTCGAGCTGGGCGGGCATGCCTTCGAACCGGATGAAGAAGGGGGCCAGGAAGGCGA
>CAZIQR010000158.1:0-5036 GCA_964541055.1 uncultured Eubacteriales bacterium | reverse complement strand
TAATAGCTCATGCGGTGGAGCGGCCGGTAATGCACGGACGTGCCGATGCCCTGTTCGGCCAGCTTTTCGACGCACCGGTTCCGGTCGACGGGCGCCCCCGGCCGGATGACCACTGGGAACAGGTGCCAGGCCTGGTCCTCGACCGGCTCGCGGCAGACCGGCAGATCAAGATGGGGCACGCCGGCCAGGGCGGCGAGATAGCGCCGGGCGCAGCGCAGCCGCCCTTCCTGGAACTCCGCGGCCCGCTCGAGCTGGGCCAGGCCGAGGGCGGCGTTGACGTCGGGCATGTTGTACTTGAAGCCGGGGGCGACGACATCGTATTCCCAGCCGGGCTTCGTCGAAGTGTAGCGGTCCCAGACCGTGCGGTCGATGCCGTGGAGCCGCATCGTCCGGGCCCGGGCGGCGAGCGCGGCGTCGTTCGTCGTCAGCATGCCGCCTTCGCCGGTGGTGATGGTCTTGTTGGCGTAGAAGCTGAAGCAGGCCGCGTCGCCGAGGCCGCCGATCATCCGGCCGGCGCTCCGGGCCGGGAAGGCGTGGGCCGCGTCCTCGACGACGCGGACGCCGTGACGGCGGCAGATCTCGAGGATCCCCGGCCGGCCGCCGGCCGTCTCCATCGCGGCCGCCTGCCCGCCAAAGTGAACGACCACCAGCGTTTTGACGTCCGGGTGCCTGCGGACGGCCGCCTCGACGATCTCGGGCGTCAGCAGGCAGGTCCCGTACTCGATATCCAGGAAGATGGGGTCGGCGCCGAGATAGCGAACGACCTCGGCCGAGGCGGTGAAGGTCATGGTCGGGACAAAGACCCGGTCGCCGGCCTTGACCCCGGCGGCCTCGAGGGCCAGATGGAGGGCCGACGTGCAGGAGTTGACGGCGATCGCGTGCTCGGCCCCGACCGCCGCGGCGAAGCGCCGCTCGAGCTCGATGGCCTTGGCCCCGGTCGTCAGCCAGCCGCTCTCGAGGACCTCGCGGACGTAGACGAGCTCGTTCCCGTCGCAGACGATCCGGCAATACGGCACTTTCATAGCAGAGAAACCCGCCTCCCCCAGAATTATAGACTGCCTCTCCCGTAATGTCTAGTTCGGGCGGACGACGGTCATGACGTATTCGTTCATGGCCCGGCCCTCGGGGGTCGCGAAAGAACGGACCAGCCGGAACCCGAGTCTCTGGTAGAACTGATTGACGCGGTCGTTCCCGTCACGGTCCGTGGTTAAACAGTATTCGGTGACGCCGCGTCCGGCCAGGACCCCGCCGAACGCCGAGACCAGCTCGCGGCCGGCCCCCTTTCCCGCGGCGCCGGGCCGGACGGCGATGGACATCAAGCACGCCGGCGCGGCGGCGCGTTCGGAAAGACGGGATTGACCGAGCGCGCGGAACAGCCGGGGGACGATCCGCGGACGCCGCGCCGCCGCGCCCAGCGAGGCCCAGGCGAACCGGTGGACGCGGCTCTTGACCAGCCGCCGGTAAAAGCCGGCCTGCTCGGTGACGCCGGCGACGAAGCCGTCGATCCCTTCGCCGGACTCGGCGACCAGGGCGACGCCTTGCGGATGCTCCAGGACCCCTTCATAGAACAGCGCCAGGAACTTCGGCCCGAGGAAGCTCAGAAAAAAGCCGCTGAAGCTCTCGAGGTGGATGCGGACGACCTCGGGAACGTCGCCCGCTTGCATGGCCCGGACAGGCATCTATCCCTCCTCTTCGACGGACGGCTCGCCGGCGGATAGCGCCGCGTCCCTGGCGGCCTCGGCGGCCGCCTCGGCCTGGAGCCGGAGCTCGCGCCCGCCGAACCCGGCCAGACAGGCCAGGATGGGGATGAGCTCCTTCGCATCATGGAGCACCGCGGCCGCCATGAAGAATGTATAGATGCCCAGGAAGATATCGATGGCGAAGAAAAAGCTTTTGTCGTCGGGGTCGGCGGCCGTCCGGTAGAGCCGGACGAACTTGCGGATGAGGAGCCCCAGGAACGCGAGGAAGAGCGAGACGCCGATGAGGCCGCAGCTCGCCAGAAGCTCCAGGGGGGTCGAATGGGCGTAGGTGCCCAAGCTGCTGAACATCCAGAAATTGTCGTAGCCCACGCCGAAGAAAAAGGCCTTCCCGTTCTTCAGCCAAACGTCAATGGCGTCGCGGGCCAGGTCCCAGCGGGCCATGTCGGAGGCGTTCGTGACCCCCTGGAACAGCTGCTGCATGCGGAAGAAGAAAGGCGAGGTGTAGATGAAATAGCCGACGATGAGGACCAGGGCCGCGGAGGCGAGAACGACGAGCCCTTTTCGCAAAAGGGTCTGCGCCTGGCGCTTGTACCACAGCCGGGTGACGAAGACGGCCAGCAGGGCGAGCCCGATCAGTCCCTTCTTGGATCCCGAATAATAGACGATCACGAGCGCGAGGCCGATGGGCAGGGCGTACCAGGCCCATCGCCAGAGGCTCCGTCCCGACCGGAGGAGCAGCACGACGGACGTCCAGATGATCGTCAGGGCGAAGATGGCGGCGGTGTTCGCGTTGAGGAGCGTGCCGGCGAAACGGTCGTCCTCCGTGATCTGCCCCATCGTGCTCAGGTAGCCGAGGTCGCCCATGTTCTGGATGAACACGACGAAGATCGAGCAGACGAAGATCCTGAGGGCCATGAGGAGATCGCTCTCGGTCTTGATCAGCTGGGCGCACGCCAGCGCCGCGACCACGATCTTGAGCAGGGTCCCCAGGGCCGGCGTCAGCCCGACGCCCGACCCGATGAAGCGGGTGAAAGCGGCCCACAGCCCCAGGAGGGCGTAAAAGCCGATCTCGGCCGGGATGCGGATCGCAAAGCGGCTGAGGATATCGTAGAGGGCGTATCCGACGAGGAGTGCGGCGACGATCTGGGGGATGAGCAGGAGGAACGATCCCTCGGCGGAGCTGAAGGAGGCGACGCAGAACAGGTAGGCGCCGACGAGAAGGCCCCCCCAGGTCGGCCCGGGACTAGACCGCGCGCCCATGCCCGCCGCCAAGCGACTCGATGAAGTCGCTGATCATGAACCACTCGGGGACGAAGGGCCCCTCGTGCCAGTCCAGTCCGTCATCCCAATAGCCCGGGCACGCTCCGTAGCCGCCTTGGGAGAAGGCGTAGCTGATCTCGAGGAGCTTGGGCTCGCCGGCCATGAACACATAATCGTAGGCCAGGCACTGAGACCCGATCCGCCCGGAGAGCTCGAAGGAACGCCTGACGCAGGCGAGATCGACCTCGCCCTTCGCGTGCCGGATGACGCCGCTGCCCGAGGCACGGAAATCATGGGCCCGCACCATGCGCTTGATGCCGAAGGCGCGTTTGCCGATGACGACGATCCGGATGTCATGAGTGTTGCCGGCAACGAAGTCCTGGAAATAGACATAGCCCTTCTCGCGGGGGGAATGCCGTTCGAGAGAGGTCGGGACCGCCAACCGGGCCAACCCTTTGGCCAGCCCCAGAAGGGCGGCGAGGTCCCGGTCCCGGCGGAGGTGCCAGACGCGGTCCCTCATCAGACCGGGCCGGTTGACCGGAGGGTATCCCCCGCCGAAGGCCCGGCGGATGAGCCGCTTGGCCTGACGTGTCGAACGGACCAGCCGGACGTTCGCCGATCCCGCCCCCCGCCTGAGCTTGAAGACCTGGGGAAAGCCCGCTCGTTCGGCCCAGGTCAAGGCGGCGGACCGGTCATAAAAAACGCGGCACGGCACCAGCGGCGCGCCCAGGGCCTCGAGGAGGTATTTCTGGCCGATCTTGTCGTCGTAATGCCAGCAGGTCCGGCTGTCGGGGAAGACCTTCTTGCCCGCCTGCTCCAGCGCCATGATCACCTGCCGGGAGACCGGTGTGGCACGGTAGTCCCAGTGCGGCCAGTGCCACATCAGGCCGTCGCAATCCGCGACCTGGGCGACGATGTCCGAGTCCAGGCAGTTGACCCGTTTGGCTTCGACGCCGTGGTCCCGGCAGTACGCGAACCACTGGTCCGAGAAGCCGCCGGGCGTATCGTGGATGGCGATCTTCATGTCATTCCAAGATCCGCTCGATGACGTCCTTGGCCGCCTCGGCATGGGACTCGCAGCGGATCGTGTTGAGGACCTCGGCGTACTGGCGCCGGGTGATGAAGAGCCGGTCGAGGCGGAGCTTGGCGAGCAGGGTCTTGAGCCGCCGGCTGCGGACGATGTTCAACGGGTTGAAGACCGTGAGGTAATAGCCTTTATAGCGGCTTAGGAAAGACTCCCACTCGCGTTCGAGACAGGCCTCGTCGGCGATGGCGCGGCTGTAGCCTTCGACCTCCTGGAGGACCGCCCGGCCCGCTTCGCCGCCGAGGCAAGCCAGCCGGAAATCCGTCTTCGAGGGCGCGACGGGGACGAGATCCCACGAGACCTCGGCCCCCTTCCCGAGGCGGAGGCTGAGGACCAGGCCTTTGTACCACCATTCGTGATCTGAGGGCAGCGTGAAGAGGAAGTTCCCCAGGCTGTAGAAGATCGGGGTCCCGCGGTGGACCTCGAGGCCGCCGACACAGTGCGGGTGGTGGCCGATGATGACCGAGGCGCCGCTCTCGGCGAAAAACCGGTACTCGCGGACCATCCTCGGCGTCGGGAAGTGATAGTCCTCCTGGCCGCCGTGGATGATCACGAGGACGAAGTCGGACGTCCCGCGGGCGGCGCGGATGGCCTCGGCGTTGGCCACGACGTCATACGGGTTTGCCCCCGGCCGCGCGGGGCCTGCGCTGGCCCATTCGTTCTCGCCGAAGTTCAGGACGGAGATCCGCAAGCCCTCCCGCTCCAGGACGAAGGGCTTGTCCGCGGCCGCGAGGTCCAGGCCGGCCCCGACGGCGCCGATCCCGGCCGCTTTGAGGTGTTCCAGGGTCTCCGCCAGGCCGGGACCGCCGAAATCCCGGATGTGATTGTTAGCCAGCGTGACGAGGTCCGCGCCGAGGTCTTTCAGGGGCGGCAGGGCCGTTTCGGGGGGCGCCGAAAGATGGGGACCGGTCTTGAGGATCCGGTCTGTCTTGCGGCCGGCCCCGATCGGGGCCTCCAGATTGATGATGCGGAGATCGGCGGAGGCGAAAAGC
>CAZIQR010000157.1:0-6483 GCA_964541055.1 uncultured Eubacteriales bacterium | reverse complement strand
TCGCCGGCGAGCGGACATCCGGCATAAGCAAGGTGGATGCGGATTTGGTGGGGACGGCCGGTGGGGATGGTCACTTCGAGGAGCGATGCGTCTTTGTCCGGGAAGCGCCGGATCACGCGGACGCGGCTCACCGACGGGCGCCCGTCGGGGCGATAGGCGTTGAGGGTCGCCGGGAGCGTATGGGCGACGGGGCCGATCGGGGCCTCAACCGCGAAGGCGTCGGGCATCGACGTCCCGGACGCGAGGGCGAGGTAGACTTTGAGGACGCGCCGCTCGAACATGGCCTTGGCCAGCGAGCGCGCGGCCCGGTGGTTGCGGGTGAAGAGGATCGCCCCGGACGTGCCCCGGCCGAGGCGGTGGAGCGGCGAGCACGACGGGCCGAAGCGGCGGCGGACGAGATAGAGGAGCGTCGTCTCGAGGAAGAAGCCGCCGGGAAGGACGGGCAAGCCCGATGGCTTGTTGAGGGCAAGGACGTCCTCGTCTTCATAAAGAACGCCGAAGTCGGCCGGCGCGGCGGGCTCGTCCCACGGCGGGCGATGGTAAACCAGGAGATCGCCGGCCGCGAGGAGATCGCCTGCTGAGGCCGTTCGGCCGTTAAGGGTCACTTCGCCGCGCCCGATCTTCTCCCGCCACTCGGCCTCGGTCGAATGGCGATAGCGGCGGGCATAGAAGGAGAGAACGGTCAAGCCGGCATCGTCGCGCGCGATGCGGTCGGGGTAATCGTATCCGCTGTTTTTCAGTGGCCTAGGCTTTGGAGGCGTATTCGCCGGAACGGGTGTCGACCCGGACGATCTCGCCGACGGCCATGTATTCGGGGACCTGGATGACAAAGCCGGTCGAGAGCGTCGCCGGCTTCGTCCGGGCCGTGACCGAGCCGCCCTTGACCGAGGGACGCGTCTCGACGATCTCGAGGTTGACGAAGGTCGGGACCTGGATGCCGAGGACACGGTCTTCGGACGAGATCGAGATGAGGCCCTCGACGCCTTCGGTGAGATAGGGCCACTCCTCCTCGAGGTCTTCCTTGGTCAGCGTGAACTGGCTGTAGTCCTGGAGATCCATGAAGGTGATGCTCGCGTCGTCGCCGAAGAGGTATTGGACCGGCCGGCGCTCGAAGTCGGCTTCGTCGAACAGGTCGTCGCCGTGGAGCGACTGGTCGACCTTGCGTTTGGTCGAGAGGTTGCGGAAGCGGATCTTGTAGAGGGTCACGGCGCCGCGGGCGGACGGCGTCTGGACCTTGATCGTCTCGACGATGTGCGGGTCGCCGTCGATCTTGACGACGTCGCCTTTTTTCAGATCGGATGTGTTGATCACGGGTTCTCCTCGCGAGGGCTAAAAATGATAGTCCCCGGCCGGAAACCTGTCAAGAAAACCGGCGCGCCGGGCCTTATTTCGGCTTGGCGCCGAGGGCCTTCCAGTTGAGCAACGCGTTGAAAACGAAGAAATAGGAGCCGTGCGTCTCGCTCCGCCAGGCCGGGTTGAAGCCGAACACGACGACGTGGCCCTGGCCGAGGCTGACGTCGGCCAGGGTGGGGGTCCCGGCCAGCTCCTCGCCGCCGGCCAGGCCGCCGCTGATCAGGAGGTCGGCCGCGCTGCGGGCGAAACTGACCACGACCCGGGGCCGGACGGCGGGCGCCGCGGCCGCCCGCGGGCCCTCGCCGGGCTGCTGCTGGAGCGGGGCGGGCTGGCTCTTGCGGAACTCATCGACGGCTTTCTGCCCGAGGTCGGGGGGGCGGCCCTGGACGATATCGGGATCGTCGGTGCCGCCGCGGCCGGAGACACGGCCCTGCGGGCCACCGCCCATGCCGCCGCCCATCCTCATGCCGCGGGCGAAGCCGCCGCCGCCGATGCCCAAGACGGGCGCGCTGCTGAAATAGAGGTCGACCGTGTCGTCGTAGCCGTAGGCGAGCGGGCTCGTCCGGTCGACGACGTCGGCCTTGTAGACGCTCCCCTGGGCCCAGAGCTTGGTCGTGTCGCGGATGGAGAGGCCCTGGGCCAGGCCGAGCTCGATGGGCAGGGCCGAGCTGCTGCCGATGGTCAGGAAGACGCCGCCGTCGCGGACGAAATCGCGCAGGTGGAGGACGCCGTCGAGCTCGATGCCGCCGCGCATGTCGTCGGTCGAGGCCTCGACGCCGATATTCGGCGTGAGGTCGGTCTTTTTCCAGGGCAGGGGCTTGTCGCCGGCGAGGCCGTTGACGACGCCGAGGGCGCCGGCGTAGGACGGGCCGAAGAGGATGACGTCGTACTTGTCGCGGAGCTTGGCGTTGTCGCGGACGGCGTGGACGTCGATGTAGTCGTAGGGGATGCCGTATTCGTCGAGGGCGATCCGGAGCCAGCCCTCGTTCTGGGTGTCCTGCCAGGTGTGCATGAGGGCGACGCGCGGGACGACGAGCTCGTGGGTCGGCACGTCGGGGACGGCGGCTGCGGCGAACGCGGCGAAGCCGAAACGCTTGCCGGATTCGTCGAGCGCGGACTCGAGGTCCTTGGGATTGTCGGCGGGCTTGAGAATGAACGAGCCGGCGCGGAACTTGCGGCCGGCCGACTCGAAGTCCTTTTCGGCGGCCAGGATCCTGAGGTCCTTGTGGGCGAAACGGAACGTCGCCAGGGCGTTGTCGGCGTTGTGGTTGACGAGATAGGCCTGGGCCGGGCCCTTGGGCAGGCGCGTCAGGCCGCCGGCGGCGACGACGTCGCCCTTGACGAGGGCCATCGCGGCGTCGAGAACGGAGGTGTCGTCGACGCGGACGGTCTTGACGTTGTAGAGCGGGCCGAGCGTCCAGCCGACATCGTCGTAGGGGGCGGGGTCGGTGATGTTGAAGTACTGGCGGTCGAGCATCATGTCGGCCATGCGGGAATAGGGCTGGTCCATGCGGACGATATAGGTGCCGGCGGGGTAGGCGGCATCCTTGACCTTGAAGGGCTTGTCGGCGCGGTGGACCTCGACGCCCTGGGCCTGGAGGGCGCGGAGGAGGCGGGCCTGCTGGCCGGGGCGCGGGTCGTCGCCGGGGAAGAGATAGGCGGCCGGGCCCTCGGTGCGGGCCTTGGCGACCGAGCGCTTGCTCTTGAGGTAGAAGTTCTCGAGGAACTTGTCCTTGAGCGTGGCCACGTGGTTCATGCCGATGAGGACGCCGGTCTGCTGGTAGTTGACGTTGTCGCGGATGGACCACACGGCGGTCTTGAGCGGCGGGTTGGGCCGGAACCAGGCGCGGTCGGCCTGGGCGGAGATGACGCGCGTCGAGCCGTCGCCGGCGCCCTGGGTCTCGTAGAAGCGGCCGATGGCGTTGTGGCCGTTGGCCGCGTAGAAGGCGTAGTTGGGGGCCCAGCCGTCGTAGAAGCCGTGCGTCCAGACGCCGGGCATGCCGAGCTTGGCCATCTCGTCGACTTCGCGGTAGGCGAGGATGTTCCACTCGTCGATGGTGATCGGGTCGAGCCAGGCGTTATAGGGGCCCGTGCCGGTCGAGATGTAAAGGAACGAGACGGACTCGTGGAGGTCGTGCATGACCTGGGGGTGGAAGTCGAGCGAGACCTTCATAATATATTGGGAGAGCTTGAGGGCCAGGCCGAGATTGTCGCGGTTGTCGTCGTGGGAGACGTACCGGCCCCAGTAGACGAGGCGCTGGGGAACGTTGGCCTTGGGGTCTTTGCGCTTGGCCATGGAGACGTCGACCTGCTTGTCACGGCCGTCGACCTCGAGGATGGGGGTGATGAGGGTGATGGCGTTCTCGCGGATGGCCTTGACGAAGGGCGACTCGTCGACGGCGATGCGGTAGGCGAGCTCCATGAGCATCTCGACGGAGCCCGTCTCGCCCGAGTGCATGCCGCCGGTGGCCCAGTAGATGGGCTTGGCCTGCTTGATGAGGGCGCGGGCGTCGGCGTCGGAGAGGCCGCGCGGGTCGGCCAACTTGGCGATGAGGGCCTTGTAGTGATCGAGGTTCTTGATCGTCTCCTCGTCGGCGACGGCGACGACGATCCAGTCGCGGCCTTCCTCGGTCTTGCCGATGTCGAAGACCTTGACGCGGGGCGTGGCGGCGGCGAGTGCGCGCATGTATTTGTAGACGTCGGCCGAATAGGAAAGGACGTCCTTGGCGCCGGCGATGTGGCCGAGGACCTCGAGCGGGGTGGGGATGCCCTCGGCATAGGGCAGGTAATTGACGTAGGGAGAGATGAAGCAGGAGTCGGTCGTGAACTCGAGGATCTTCTTGGTGTATTCCTCGTGGATCTTCTGCTGCGGCGCGGCCTGCTGGGCGGCGGCCGGGGCGGAGGCAGGTTGGGTTTGCCTAGCGAGGGCCGGGTGCGCGGCGAGGACCAGGCTCAGGATGAAGGCGAGGGAGAGTAAGGCCATGATGGGCCGCCGGGCGGGGGTCTGGGATCTCATGATGCTCCTCCTCGAGGAAGGGATGATGTGTGGGAAGATATTCCAATCTGCACGACCGGTCAAGCGCATTGGGGTCTGACCCCAGCTAAATCTTTATTATGAATATGTTAGATCAGAAAAAGGCCCCGAAAATGGCCTCTATCTTATTGATAAATATGGCTATTTCTGGGGTCTGACCCCATAGAGGCTCACGCTGATCGGCGGGACGGTGATCGTCTTGCCGAAAGGCGCGGCCGCGTTTTCCTTGACCACGACCTGAGGGGCCTTCCCCGGCACATTGCAGGCCCGCGGGTCCGTCCCGTCGACAAGGAAGAGCCGGGCCGTCTTCGGCAGCTTCAGCGAGCCCGCGTCGAGCGTCACCGTGATCGCCTGCCGCGTCGGGTTGACGATCGAGAGGGTCAGGACGCTCTTCGTCTCGTCCTTCCAGCAGGCCATGACGTCGAGCGGCTCGGGCGCCCCGCCGACCGCGACCGGGATCGTCCCGAACTCGTGCCGGTACAGCGCCAAGATGACGCCCGTCGAGTCCAGCGCCGCCTCGGTCTTCGAGGTCTTGATAGCCCCGATGACGTTGACCGTCTGCGCGTAATTGGCCATGAAATAGATGTCGGTTTGCCGCGCGTACTCGTTGAAGGCCGCCGCCACGCCGAGCGCGTCCTCGAGGAAATACTGCGTCCCGATCTCGCCGTACGGCGACGGCCCGTACCAGTAGTTCCACTCGTCGAGCGCGACCGGCACGACCCTCGCCTTTAGCGTCGGGATCGTCGCCCGGTACTTGCGGTGGGCGTCGGCGATCCGCTTGATCTCCGCGGGCATCTGGTTGACGTGCGCGAGCAACCCCGGCTTGTGCTGCACATAGAAATGCTCGCTGATGAGGTCCATGTGGTTCGAGGCCTCGGCCAGCATCGTCTCGCTCCAGCGCCCGACCGCCCCGACGGCCACGATCTTGATCGACGGGTCCATGGCCTTCATGGCCACTTCGAACTGGGTGTGCTTCTTGACATAATCCGAGAGCGGCATGTGCCCGAGCTGCCAGTCGCCGTACATCTCGTTGCCGACGGACCAGAACTTGACGCCCCACGGCTCGGGATGGCCGTTGGCCGCCCTCAGCCGGCCCAGCCGCGTGTCGGGCGCGCCGTTGGCGTACTCGAGCTCCTCGAGGGCCATGGTCACGTCTCCCAGACCGCTGTTGACGGTGACGTAGGGCTCGGCGCCGATCGTCCGCATCAGGTCCATGAATTCATGGATGCCGACGTCGTTGTGCTCGACGCCCTGCCAGGCCGGGTTCTTGCGCGGCGGCCGCCGGTCGCGGTCGCCGATGCCATCCCGCCAGTCGTAGCCGCTGACGAAGTTCCCGCCGGGCCAGCGATAGACGGGCGCGTCGAGCTCTTTCAGCCGGGCCAGGACCTCGGGCCGGAAGCCGTCGACGTTGTCGGCCGGCATGATCGAGACCGTGCCGACCTTGAACCAGCCGCGCCCCGTCGAAGCGATCTCGAGCCGGGCGTTCTCGGTCCTCGCGCCGGCCTTAAAGGTGGACGGGTAGGTCTTGTAGTCGCGCCCGACGCCCTGGACGGCGAACGTCTCCCGCGCCTCCGGGCCGTCCCCCCAGATGAGAGCGACCGTGACCGGCGCGGACCCGACGTCGCCCGCCAGCACGACGCGCCCGACGTAGCTCCGCCCCTCAACGAGGGCCAGCGCCTCCTGGACGAGGCCGCCGGGCCCCCTGCCGCTGAGGGTCACGCGCGGCGTGTGCGCCCCCGTGAACGGCTTGACCTTGTCCATCTTGACGAGGCCCGGCGCGCCGACCGTCTTCCAGGGCGACTCGCCCTCGCCGACCGGCCAGAAGAACTTGCGGTCCTCGAGCATCTCGGCCCAGATCCCTTGATAGATGCAGCGCCCCAGGTGCTCGATGAACTGTCCGTAGATGTATTTGGACATCGGCGCGGCGGTCTTATCGGCGTCGATCTTGACGACGGGCCGGCCCAGCTCCTTTCCGGAGAGCCGCACCAGCTCGATGTCGTCGAACCAGGCCTTGCCCGTCGCGAGGCCCCAGCCGCCGAAGAGGCAGGTCACCTCGACGGCGTCGTTGGCCCCGGCCTCGAACTCGATCTCGGTCC
>CAZIQR010000156.1:0-6548 GCA_964541055.1 uncultured Eubacteriales bacterium | reverse complement strand
GCCCGCGAAGTGGCCAAGGGCTATCCCGACATCAAGTTCTGGGACGCCAACGTCGACGCCATCTGCATGTGGCTGCTGAAGAACCCCCGCGACTACGACGTCCTCGTGGCCGAGAACCTCTTCGGCGACATCGTCTCCGACCTGGCCGCCCAGCTCGTCGGCGGACTGGGCTTCGCCTGCAGCGGCAACATCGGCGACAAATACGGCGTCTTCGAGCCGACCCACGGGTCGGCCCCGAAGTACGCGGGGATGTACAAGGTCAACCCCATCGCCACGATCCTGGCGGCGAAGATGATGCTCGACTGGGTCGGCGAAACGGCCAGGGGCGCGGACGTCGAGGAGGCCGTGGCCGAGGTCATCAAGGAAGGCCAGGTGCGGACCTACGATATGGGCGGCAAGTCGACGACCCTTGACATCGGCCGCGCCGTCGCCGCGAAATTGTAGGCACCGGACGTGCTGATCCTGGCCGTGGATACGACGACGCCCGGCGGCTCCGTCGCGCTGGTCGAGGGCGACGCGCTTCTCGGCGAAGCCAATGTCGAGTCGGCCGCGACCCACTCCGCCCGGCTCTTCCGGTCGATCGATTTCCTGCTCGGCGCGCTCGGCCGCGACGTCCGGGCGATCGACGCGTTCGCCGCGGCCGTAGGGCCCGGCTCCTTCACCGGCATCCGGATCGGGCTCGGCGCCGTCAAGTCCCTGGCCTTCGCCTCGGGCCGGCCCGTCGCCGCCGTCTCGACGCTCGCCGCCCTGGCCTCGAAGCTGGCCGACGGCGTCGCGCGGCCGGGCCTCGTCTGCCCGTTCCTCGACGCCAAGAAAGGCGAGGTCTATGCCGCGCTCTTCGAGGCCCGGGACGGCCGGCTCGAGGAGATCGTGCCGCAGGGCGCCTATGCCCCGGACGAATTCCTGGCCCGCCTTCCGGCCGGCCGGCCCATCGCCTTCGCCGGCAGCGGCCTCGAGGCCTACGGGGACAAGGTCCGGGCGGCGCTCGGCGGGCAGGCCGCCTGGCCCGGCCGCTCCTTGTTCATCGCCGCCGAGGTCGGACGCATCGGCGCCGCGCTCCTGCGCGAGGGGAAGACCATCGACGCCGCCTCGCTCGAGCCCCTCTATTTCCGCAAGTCCCAGGCTGAAGAGCCATGCCGGGCCTGAGCGACGGTGCGGAGCGCTATTTCATCCGCCGGATGAAGGTTGTGGACCTCCCGGCCGTACGCGAGATCGAGCGCCGATCCTTCTCCAATCCCTGGAGCGACAACACGTTCCGCGGCGAGATCCAGAACACGCCCGTCTCGTTCCCCATGGTGGCCGTCCGCCGGCCGGGCGAGGAGGTCGTGGGCTATATCGTCTTCTGGCTCATCAGGGAGGACGCCCAAATCAACAACATCGCCGTCCATCCCGGCTGCCGCGGCCTCGGGCTCGGGGAAGCCATGATGCGCTACGCCATCGCCAGGTCCCTGGAGGCCGGAGCGACGCGGATCACACTCGAGGTCCGGCCGTCGAACGCGCCGGCCCTGACCCTCTACCGGAAGCTGGGCTTCGAGATCCTGGGCACGCGCAAGAACTATTACACCAAGCCGGACGAGGACGCTTACGTCATGGCCCTCGTGCTCGAATAGGACCGGACTAATAGTCGACGCGGACGAGGGTCAGGCCCTTAGCCGCGGCCGTCGGCCCGGCGAGGGAGCGGTCGCGCTTCCGGAAGATCTCCTCGATCGCCTCGGGCTCGAGCCGGCCCCGGCCGACCTCGAGAAGCGTCCCGACGATCGTCCGGACCATGTAGCGCAGGAACCCCTCCGCCTCGATTGTGTAGACGATCTCGGCGCCGCTCACGCGCAGCTCCGAGCGGGTGACGGTCCGGACGGGGGAGCGGTCGCGGTTCGAGGAAAAGGCGGTGAAGTCCGCCGTGCGGACGAAGAGTCCGGCCGCCCGGCGCATCTGGCCCAGGCGCAGAGGATAGGGCCAATGGAGGACGCAGTGGCGGTCGAGGGGGTTCGGCTGGGGCCCGCGGGCGATCCGGTAGCGGTAAACCTTGGACCGGGCCGATTTCCGGGGGTGAAAACCGGCCGGCGCCTCGGCCAGGGAGAAGATGCGGACATCGGCCGGCAGCACGGCGTTGAGGGCGCGCTCCAGGACCTCGCCGGTGAGCCTGAACGCGCCCCTGAAGCTGGCCACCTGTCCGAGGGCGTGGACGCCCGCGTCCGTCCGGCCCGCGCCGTGGACGGCCGTTTTCTTGCCGGTGATCTTGCGCACGGCCTCTTCGAGAACGCCCTGGACGGTGCGTACGTCGGGCTGGCGCTGCCAGCCCCGGAAGGCGGTGCCGTCATAGGCGACCACGACCCGGTAGTTCTTCATCTCAGCGGCCCAAGCCTTCGAGGGCCATCCGGACGGCCTCCTCGGGGGTCGCCGCGGGCTCGACGCCCTTGACCGCCCAGGTTCCGAGGCCGATGACCCGCTTGCCGTGGATCTTGCCGTAGGCGATCTCCGACAGCGTGCCGTATTCGCCGTCGACGGCGATGACCGCGTCCGCGTTCATGACCACGAGCGCGTTGCGGGTGTAGCCCAGGCCGGTCGCGATCGGGAGATCGACCCAGGGATTGGCTTCGGACGGGGAGGCGCCGGGGACGATCCCGATCGCCAGGCCGCCCTCTTCCCGGGCGCCGCGGCAGGCGGCTTCCATGACCCCGCCGAGGCCGCCGCAGACGACGATGGCCCCGGCCCGGGCGAGGAGCCGGCCGACCTCGACGGCCGATTCGACGGATTGCCGTCCCGGCCGGCTGCCGCCGATGACCGCGATGCGGATCCGCTGGCGGATATCTTCCATGGGCGTCCTCTCGGGGATTTCCCGGGCTATTCTAGCATATCTCCGGTCTTGCCTGGATTATTCACGAGTCGAGACGACGGCAGATGCGAGGCCCTCGATTCCAGGCTTGATGACGGCCGTCCGTTGGGGCATAATAGGCGCCGAGCCGGGCACGCCCATGCCGTTCATCAACTACGCCGGGAAGTCGATCGCCATCAAGATCGTTTATTACGGCCCCGGCCTGAGCGGCAAGACGACCAACCTCCGCTACATCTATTATAAACTCGACAGCTCCGCGCGCGGCGAGCTCGTCTGTCTCGAGACCGAGACCGACCGGACCTTCTTCTTCGATCTGCTGCCCATCAAGGCCGGGATGATCGGCGACTTCAAGGTCCACTTCCAGCTCGTGACCGCCCCGGGCCAGGTCTTTTACGAGGCCTCGCGCAAGAGCGTCCTCCGCGGCGCCGACGGCATCGTCTTCGTGGCCGACTCGCAGATCCCGCTGCTCGACGCCAACCTCGAGAGCTTCGACGGCCTGCGCCGCAACTGCCTTCAGAACGATATCGACCTGCTCAAGGTCCCGCTCGTCTTCCAATACAACAAAAGGGACCTGAACTATCTCATCCCCGTCGAGACCTTCAACAACCTCCTCAACCCCCGCCGCGCGCCCTGGGTCGAGGCCGTGGCCGTCAACGGCGTCGGCGCCTTCGAGACGCTCCGGGAGATCTCCAAGCTGACCGTGCCGGTCGTCCGGGAGAAGGTCTTCGGCGGCCGGCCGCGGACCGAGCCCGCCCCGGCCCCGGCCGCGCCTGCGGCGGCCCCCGACGCCGGCGCCGGTCCGGCGCACCCCGGGCCGACCACGCGGCTCTTGGCCAAGTCGCGGCAGGAGATCGAGGCCGAGCTCGACGAGCTCTCCAAAGAATACGTCGGCCGATGACCTGACCTGAGACGGTTCGGCTGGCCCGTTCGTCTTCTCTTGCGGGCCCATGCTGTTCAAGATCACGAGCGCCGCTCTCCACGGCATCGACGCCTACCCGGTCGAGGTCGAGGCCGACATCTGCGCCGGCTTTCCCACCTTCGTCACCGTCGGGCTGCCCGACGCCGCCGTCCGCGAGAGCAAGGAGCGGGTCCGGGCCGCTCTCAAGAACTGCGGCTACGATTTTGAGTCGAAGCGCGTCACCATCAACCTGGCCCCGGCCGACCGGAAAAAGGAGGGCTCAGCCTTCGACCTGCCCATCGCCCTCGGCTTCCTGGCCTTCCTTGAGATCGTCCCGGCGGCGCGCCTGCGCGACTACCTGTTCGTCGGCGAGCTGGCCCTGGACGGGCGGCTCAAGCCCGTGCGCGGCGTCCTGCCCATCGCCCTGATGGCCCGGCGAGCCGGCTTCGGCGGCCTGGTTGTGCCGGGGGGGAACGGCCGCGAGGCGGCTCTCGTCCGCGGGCTTGAGGTCTATGCCCTCGACGACATCGTCCGCGTCGTCCGCCTCCTCCGCGAACCGGGCCAGGTCCCCCCCTGCCGCTTCGAGGAGGGCGAGCTCGTGTCCCCGCCCGTTTACCCGGTCGATTTCGAAGACGTCAAGGGCCAGCCGCACGCGAAGCGGGCCCTCGAGGTGGCCGCGGCCGGGGCCCATAACGTGCTCCTCGTCGGCCCGCCGGGAGCCGGGAAGACGATGCTCGCCCGCCGCCTGCCGACCATCCTCCCGGACATGTCCTACGAAGAGATGCTCGAGGTGACGCGGGTTTACAGCGCGGCCGGCCTCTTGGCCGGCGCCGGCCCGGTGGCGGCGCGGCCCTTCCGCGCCCCCCATCACACGGTCTCGGATGCCGGGCTCGTCGGCGGCGGGATCGTCCCCAAGCCCGGCGAGGTCAGCCTGGCCCACCACGGTCTGCTCTTCCTCGACGAGCTGCCCGAGTTCAAGCGCAAGGTCCTCGAGGACCTGCGCCAGCCGGTCGAGGACGGCCTTGTCACCGTGGCCCGCTCCGGCTATTCGGTCGTCTTTCCCGCGTCCTTCATGCTCGTCGCGGCCATGAATCCCTGCGCCGACGTCCGCCGCGGCCTCGCCGGACCCGAGGCCGATTGCACCGAGAGCGAGAAGGCCCGCTATTACTCGAAGATCTCCGGCCCCCTCCTCGACCGCATCGACATCCAGCTCGAGGTCCCCGAGGTCAAGTTCCGCGACATCGTCTCCCGCGCGCCAGCCGAATGCTCGGCCGCGATCCGGGCCCGCGTCACCCGGGCCCGGGCCCGCCAGACGGAGCGCTTCGCCGGCCGCCGCATCTTCGCCAACGCTCAGATGGGGCCCCGGGACGTCAAAGCCTTTTGCGCCCTGCCGCCCGAAGCCGAATCGCTTCTGGAGATGGCCGTGACCAAGCTCGGCTTCAGCGCCCGCGGCTACGATCGCGTCCTCAAGGTCGCCCGGACGATCGCCGACCTCGACGGGAGCGACGCGATCGCGACCGCCCACGTCTCCGAGGCCGTCCAGTACCGGATGCTGGACCGGCTCCGCTGAGAGTTTCGATTGCCCTTTTTCCCGGCTCCTGATAGAATCCCCCAACCGGGCCCATTTTTCGCGAAGGAGATGAAGCGCATGGAACAGAACGTTCAGGCCTGTCCCGCCCCGGTCGATAAGACCAAGATCACCCTGCCCCGCATCCTTTCGCTGTGGGATGTCGTCATGATCGTCATCGGCGGCATCGTCGGCTCGGGCATTTTCCTGTCCCCGTCCGAGATCGCCGTCGCCGTTCCCGCCCCGGTCCTGATGCTGGCGGTCTGGGTCGTCGGCGGCATGTTCAGCTTCTTCGGCGCGGTGGCCTTCGCCGAGCTCGGCGCGGCCATGCCCGAAGCGGGCGGCATCTACGTCTTCCTCCGCGAAGCCTACGGCCCGCTGCTCTCGTTCCTGTTCGGCTGGACCCTGTTCCTGGTCATCGATTCCGGGGCCATCGCCACCCTGGCCGTGGCCTTCTCCCACAACATCCTGCCGCGGTTCGTCGAGATGTCGCCGCTGGTCAAGAAGATCATCTCCGCCGCCTTTGTGGCCTTCTTGGGGTTCGTGAACTTTGTCGGCCTGAAGTGGGGCTCGAAGCTCCAGAATTGGACGACCTATCTCAAGACGGCGGCCATCGTCATTATCGTCGGCGCCGTCTTCATCTTCACCAAGGGCCACGGCGCCGTCCGGAACTTCATCGAGCCCGCCGCCGGCCCCCTCAACCTGGGGCTCCTCAAGGGCTTCGGCGTCGGCCTGGTCGCTTCGCTCTGGGCCTACAAGGGCTGGGAGGCGGCCACCTACAGCGCCGGCGAGGTCAAGAACCCCCAGAAGAACCTGCCGATGGGCATCCTCATCGGCACGATCTCGGTCATCGTCCTCTACATCCTGGCCAACCTGGCCTACCTCTACATCATGCCCGCCGGCCAGATCGCCGCGTCCGAAGGCCGGGTGGCCCTGGACGTCATGCAGATCGTCAGCGGCCCGTTCATGGCCTCGCTCATCACCGTCCTCATCCTCTTCTCCATCCTCGGGGCGGCCAACCAGAACATGCTGACCTCGCCGCGCGTCTATTTCGCCATGGCCCGCGACGGCATGTTCTTCAAGAAGATCGCGGAGTGCCACCCCAAGTTCCTGACGCCGCATATCTCCATCATGGCCATCACGGTCTGGGCCATCCTGCTGACCCTGACGGGGACCTTCAAGCAGCTCTTCACCTACGTCATCTTCGGCGAGTGGATCTTCTTCGGCATGACCGTGGCCTCGGTCATCGT
>CAZIQR010000155.1:0-6548 GCA_964541055.1 uncultured Eubacteriales bacterium | reverse complement strand
GGACCTGGAGAAGATCGACGCCGCCTTCGACGAGCAGAGGGCCGGCCAGGCGGCGGCGGCGCGGTCCATCGCCCGGCTTTCGCCGGTCAGCTGCCTGGTCCACGTCCTGACGGAGCTTGCCGGAACGGGTTTCGCCGAGGACGCCGCCTGGCGCGAGACGCGCTCCCGGTACAAGCGGATCGTCGACCGCGACATCGCCAGCAAGATGGATATGACGCGCTTCAAGAACCTCAGCTACGGCGGCGCGAAGATCGACCGGAAGGCGCCGGCGCCCAAGCTCCCGGCCGGGCCCGTGCCCCTGGAGCGGCGCTTGGAGGCGGCCTGGCCGGACCTGGCCCTTCTCGCCATCTACGGCCTGCTGTTCTTCACGGCCGCCTACGTGCGATTCCTGCGCTACGATGTGAGGTAAGCCATGATCGGGGCCGTGGCCCGCAAGGAGATCGTCTCGAACCTCCTGAGCTACAAGTTCTTCATCGTCCTCCTGCTCATGGTCCTGCTCGTGGCCACGAGCCTGTTCATCATGCACCGCGATTTCGCCGAGCGGACGGCCGACTACCAGATCATCCGGCCCGAGCCCGGCCAGCCCATCGCCGTCGTGCCGCCCAATCCCCTGTCGATCTTCGCCAAGGGCCTCGAGAACGCCATGACCCGGTCCTTCGAGATCGGCGTCATCGGCGTCGACGTCCGGGCCGGCCAATCGTCGGGCAACGTCATCTACTCGTTCTTCCCGACGCCGGACTTCCTCTACGTCGTCCGCATCGTCCTCTCGCTCGTGGCCCTGCTCTTCGGCTTCGACCAGATCAGCCGCGAGCGGGAACAGGGGACGCTCAAGCTCATGCTGAGCGGGCCGGTCTCGCGGGCCAAGGTCCTCGCCGGGAAATGGCTGGGAAATTTCGCCAGCCTGGCCGTCCCATTTCTCCTGGTCACGCTCCTCGGAACGGCGGTGCTGCTCTTCGACACGAATATCCGCTTCAGCGCGGGGCAGCTGGGCCGCTTCGCGCTCCTCCTCGTCCTGTCCCTTCTTTACCTGGCCTTCTTCCTCAGCCTGGGGATGCTCGTCTCGGCCCTGACCCGGCGGTCGGCGACATCGGTCATCGTGCTCCTGTTCGTCTGGGCCCTGCTCGTCTTCGTCCTGCCCAACATCGGGACGCTCGTCGCCCGCCAGTTCGTCGCGGTGCCATCGGTCCAAGCCCTGAACGAAAAGCGCGAACAGACCTGGACGCGCGAAGTGCTCCTCGGCATCGCCAAGGGGGCCGACGTCGGCGAGCACTGGAAGACGATCAGCCGCGAGAACGACCGGATGGAGGAGGATTTCCGCCTGAAGTTCGAGCGCCTGGTGCGCCTGGCCCGCAACATCAACCGCCTCTCGCCGGCGGCGAGCTTCCTCGACGCCGCGACCGAGATCGCCGGCACGGGCATCGACGAAGAGAGCCGGCTCAAGGCCGAGGTCGTCCGCTACAAGAACTCGATCATCGACCGGCTCATCGCCGACCAGTTGGCGGGCAAGCGGGATGCCGTCTATCCGTCGTTCCAATACCGCACCCGGCCGCTCGGCGAGGTCTTCGCCGCGGGGGCGCTTTTCGACACGGCCTGGCTGGCCGTCTTCAACATCCTGGCCTTCGCCCTGGCCTACGCCGGGTTCGCCCGCGCGGACGTGAGGTGACGCCATGTGGAGAACGCTCGTCGCCAAGGAGATGCGGGCCCATCTCCTCTCGTTCCGCTTCCTGGCCAGCTTCGTCATCCTGTTCGTCCTCGTCGTCGGCACGGCCGCGGTCCTGACCAACGACTACCTCCGGAAGGTCGACGAGTATTCTGGCCGGCAGGCGGAGCTCGACCGCTACCTCCGCGCCTACGCCCATTTCAACCGCATCGGCGGCATCATCATGCCGGCCCAGCCGCCCGTCCCCTTCCAGACGCTCGTTCGGGGCATCACCGCCGACGTCAACTTGGAGGCCTTCGACGACGATCCGCTGCCGGTCATGTTCCCCCTCATCGACCTCGTCTTCATCGTCACCATCCTCATCAGCCTCATCGCCCTCATCCTGACCTACGACGCCGTGAGCGGCGAAAAGGAGGACGGGACGCTGAAGCTGATGCTGGCGAACGGAGTGCCGCGCCCGAACATCATCCTGGCCAAGGCCGCCGGGGCCGGGCTGACGCTGGCCGGGCCGCTCGTCGTATCGCTCGCCGCCGGAATGCTCGTCGTCCTTCTCCACCCGCGGGTCAACTGGGCGGGCATGAACTGGGGCGCGCTCGGCCTGATCGTCGCCGCGGCCGTCCTCTACGGCATGGTCTTCTCGCTGATCGGCATCCTCGTCTCGTCGCTGCACCGCTCGAGCGCCTCGTCGATCATGACCTCGCTCTTCGTCTGGACGCTCCTCGTCCTCGTCGTGCCCAACCTCAGCCCCTACGTGGCCTCCTTCCTTTCGCCGGCGCCGTCGAGGATCAAGGTGGCCCGCGAGACGGCCCGGCTGACCGACACCGACCGCGACGATCTCGGGCGCAAGCTCATGGCCCAATACCGGGCCGAGGTCCTCAAGCAGTATCCGGTCCTCGGCGAGCGGCTGACCGAGGCCGAGACGAAAAGGCGGGTGGCCGAAGATCCGCTCTACCGGACGGCCTACGAAGCCAACCGGGCCGCGGTCGAGAGGGCCTGGCGCGAGGCCAACGCCATCCAGGGGGCCAAGACCGAAGAGCTGCGGAAGGACCTGCGGCAAAAGGAAGAGGCCCAGACGGACCTGGCCCGGACGATCTCGATGGTCTCGCCCCTCGCGAACTTCAGCTATCTCGCGACGGACCTGTCGTCGACGGGGACGAGGAACCTGGTCCATTTCGCCGAGCTGGGAGGGCTCTGGGACGCGGGTTTCTTCCGGGATTACCAGCCGAAGAAGATCGAGGCGTTCCGGGCCAAGAACCCGACCGGCGACGCCTGGAACACGGCCATCGACATGTCCGACGCCCCGCGCTTCCACTACGTCGAAGAGAGTCTCGGCGGTCGTGTCCAGGCCGCCCTGCCGCCGTTCGGGGTCCTCCTCGGCTACTGCGTCGTGCTCTTCGCCGCGGCCTACGTCGCCTTCATCCGCTACGACGTCCGCTAAAGCTCTCCCCAGATCCGGAGGCCAGGAACAACCTTGAAATGCGCATCGAACGTCACGAGGACGGAGCCCGTCTCGAGCGCATGCGCGGCGATCCAGACATCGTTGGCGGGGAGCGGTTGGCCCGCCTTCTTTAGCGCCGACTTGATCAATCCGAAATAATCCGCCGTCTCGCGGGTCGCCTCGAGGACCCGGACCACCGGTTTCGCGAGGAACGACTCCAGGATCTGCCGATTTGTTCTTTCCATCGATCCGTGCCGGAATCCCGCGAAGAGCTCGCCCAAGACGATCACCGACATATAAACGACCCCTGCCCCGGCCAAGGCTTCGAGGACCGCGGGATCGCCTCTTAAGTACTTTGCATAAGCGTTGGTATCGAGCAAAACCGCTCTCATGTCCAATCCTCTTCGTCCGTCGTCTCCAAGTCGGCGACGGAGTCCAGGAATTCCCGCTCTTGGGCTTCCGTCCAGACGCCGCTGAGATCCTCGAACATGGCCCGGTTATCGGGCGGTCTGTCATCCATGCCGAGCCCCTTAGCGATCATTTCCTTCACGATCTTATTGACGCTCCGCCCCTCCTGTTTTGCTCGCTCCTCGACAGCCTTGAGCAGATCATCTCCAATCCCGTGGACGCTGATGGATTTCAATAGAATCTCCTGTATATTTGTGATTCCTTTTTCTATTCGTTCCTATTCTTATTATGAATCCTCAATGAGTTTGTTGTCAAGACATTTAATATCAATTGATTAGGATAGAAACTGAAAAAGTGGAGGTTTAAACCCTTCTGGCGGTACCCCGGTCCCGATTTAGCGGGCGAAGGCGTCGAGGTCGAGGTCCATCGCGGCGTCGGGGTGGGCCGCGTAGCGCTTGATGGCCACAGCGCCAACCATGGCCGCGTTGTCGGTGCAGAGCTTCGGAGAGGGGATGTAGGCGTCGAGGCCGGCCCGGCGGGCGAAGTCCTGGAAGCGGGTCCGCAGGCGCGTGTTGCGGGCGACGCCGCCGCACAGGATGAGCGACTTGGGCTGGACCTTGTCGGAAGCGTCCTTGACGTGATCGACGAGCGTCCGGGCCACGATCTCCTCGAAGCTGGCCAGGAAATCGGCGAGCCTCGGATGGCCGGCATCGATGCCGTTCGCCCGGATGATCTTCAGGGCCGCCGTCTTGAGCCCGCTGAAGCTGAAGTCCAGGCTGCGGTCCTTGGTCCGGGGCATCGCAAAGGGGAAAGACTTGGGGTCGCCCGCCTTTCCCATTTTCTCAATGACCGGCCCGCCTGGGTAGCCGAGCCCGAGGAACTTGGCGATCTTGTCCAGGGCCTCGCCGGCGGCGTCGTCGCGGGTCTTGCCGAGGAGCTTGTATGAGAGAGGCCGGTCCATGAGATAGAGGGCCGTGTGCCCTCCCGAAACGAGGAGCCCCAGCACGGGATAGGCGATGCCCGGATTCTCGAGGAAGCATGCCTCGAGATGAGCCTCGAGGTGATCGACGCCGATGAGCGGCTTCTTGTGGTAATAGGCCAGGCCTTTGGCGAAGGAAAGCCCGACGAGGAGCGACCCGATCAGCCCCGGCCCCTGGGTCACGGCGTAAAGGTCGATCTTCTCGAGCCCGACCCCCGCCCGGCCCAGGGCCTCGCTGACGATGGCCGTGATGGACTTGATGTGCTGGCGCGAGGCCAGCTCCGGCACGACCCCGCCGTAGGGCGCGTGGACCTCGTCCTGCGACAGGACGATGTTGCTGAGGATCACCGGCCCTGCGGCCGGCGCGGGGACGGCGCTCTCGGGGGTTCGCAGCACGGCTGCGGAGGTCTCGTCGCAAGATGTTTCGATGGCGAAAACGAGCACGTTCGATGCGGCCTTTCGCCGTCATCTTAGCAGAAAACCATGACCGGGGACACGGGCTTCAACGGGCCCTCCGGCCCGGGCGTGATCATTCTCAAATGGCAACGGGAATTTTGACCCCCACGGTCCGTCTTTTCTTATTAGAGCGATGCCTCCCCCGAAAGTGGATTAGAGGTGGTTGATGCGCGTCCCCAAAGCCGTCCTCGGCGGCTTCGTCATCGTGACCCTGGCCGCCGCCGTCTATTTTCTCGTTCTCGACAAAATGCCCCCGGCCACCGCGGATCAGGCAGGGATGGCCCCCACCGCCACTTCTGACGCTTCGACGAGCCCCGCCCCCGACCAAGAGGATGAGGCCGCCCCTCTCCCGGTGAAGGTGGATAGAGCCTTTGTCGGCGACCTGGTCATGACACTGAGGTCCCCCGGCGAGGCCTACACCGAAAAGAAGATCACCATGAAGGCCGAGGTCGGCGGCGAGGTCAAGAACCTTTACGCCGCCGAGGGCAAGCATGTCCGCGAGGGCGACCTCCTCGTCGAGCTCGACGACCGCGAATACCGCCTGCGTCTCGAGAGCCTCGAGGCCCAGCGGCTGCGATATCTTTCGGAGCTCTTCCTCGACCGGCAGTTCACCCTCGCCCCGAGCGCTCCCTCCAAAGACGTGACGGACCGCCTGGCCAAGGCCCAGGCCGACTACGACCGTGTTTCGCAGGGATTCAAGAGCGGCGTCGCCTCTCAGGCCGATCTCGAGAAGGCCCAGGCCGCGCTCGAGCTGGCCCTGATCGAGTCGGGCCGCAAGAGGGACGAGGTCCAGGCCGCGACCAAGGGCCTGACCCAGGCCGAGGTGGATGTCAAGGTGGCCCGCCTCAACCTCGAAAAGACCCGCGTCCGGGCCCCCTTCTCCGGCATCCTGACCGATATCAAGATCTCGCCCAAGGAGCGCGTCGACGGCGGCCGCGAGCTCTTCACCCTCGTCGACATCAGCCGCATCAAGGTCAAGGCCAAGGTCCTCGAGAGCGAAGTCGGCAAGGTCGTCGCCGGCCGGAGCGTCGACCTCCGCTTCAGCGCCTTCCCCCGCCGGTCCTTCCGCGGCCGCATCCAGGCCGTGAGCCCGATCATCAACGCCGAGGACAAGACCTGCGCCGTCTACGTCTCGATGGACAACGCGTCCGAGGAGATCAAGCCGGGCATGCACGCCGAGGTCGAGTTCCCGACCGAGATCTTCACCGGGCGCCTGCTCGTGCCGCAGCAGGCCATCCTCGTCCGCGGCGGCCGCAAGCTCGTCTTCGCCGTCGAGAACGGCGTCGCCAAGTGGCGCTACATCGAAGTCGGCCTGGAGAACGACCGGTATGCCGAGGTCCTGCCGGGCAAGGAGCCGGGCTGGGGCGTCTCGGCCGGCGACACGGTCATCGTCGAGGGTCACATCACCCTGGCCCACGACACCAAGGTCAGCATCGTCGAGTAGCCAAGGAGGTTGGCCGTCATGAAGCTCGCGCGCCTGGCCGTCGACCGCCCGGTGACGATGTACATGTTCTACCTTGCCGTCATCCTCCTCGGCGCCGTCTCGCTCCGCGAGCTCTCGGTCGACCTCCTGCCCGACATCAGCTACCCGCGGCTCTCGGTCATCA
>CAZIQR010000154.1:0-6560 GCA_964541055.1 uncultured Eubacteriales bacterium | reverse complement strand
GGCTGGGACGTTGGCCCAGGTCTCGACGTTGTTGATGACCGTCGGACGGCCCCACACCCCCCGTTCCGACGGGTAGGGGGGCCGCGGCCGGGGGGTGGCGCGCCGCCCCTCGATGGAGGCCATGAGCGCGGTCTCTTCGCCGGAGACGAACGCGCCGGCGCCGCGGACGACCTCGAGGTCGAGGTCGAAGCCCGTCCCCAGGATGTCGCGGCCGAGCAGGCCGTAGCGACGGGCCTGGTCCAGGGCTTTTTCGGCGCGGGCCAGGGCCAGCGGGTACTCGTTCCGGATATAGAGGAACCCCCGGGACGCTCCGACCGCGCGGGCCCCGATGATCATCCCCTCGATGACGGCGTGGGGATCGGCTTCAAGGACGGACCGGTCCATGAACGCGCCCGGGTCGCCTTCGTCGCCGTTGCAGACGACGTAGCGGGTATCGCCGCCCGCCCGGCGGGCCGCCTCCCATTTGCGGCCGGTCGGGAACCCGGCCCCGCCCCGGCCGCGGAGGCCGGAAGCGGCGATCTCGGCGATGATCCCCTCGGGCGTCATCTCCGTCAGGGCCTTGGCCGCGGCGGCGTAACCATCCGTGGCGATGTACTCGTCGATCTTGTCCGGGTCGATCCGGCCGCGGTTGCGGAGCACGATGAGCCGCTGGTGCTTGAAGAATTCGATGTCCTTCATGCGCGGCACGGGCTCCCGTTCGCCCGGCGGCACGTACATCAGCCTCCGGACGGGCCGTCCCTTGAGGAGGTGTTCCTCGACGAGGAGGGGGATGTCGGCCGGCTGGAGGCGCTGATAGAAGACGCCGTCGGGCTGGACGAGGGCGATCGGCCCGCGCTCGCAGAACCCGTTGCAGCCCGTGGCGACGACCAGGGCCTCCCGCTCGAGGCCGCGGCGCCGGATCTCCTCTTCGAGGGCCCTCCGGACCTCGAAGGCCCCGCACGAAACGCAGCCCGTTCCGGCGCAGACAAGGAAATGGGTCCGGTAGGCCGGGCGCATGCGGGCATCATAATCCCGGCGCCGGCGCAAGGCAAGACGGAGGCTCAGAGGACGGGCAGATAGCGCCGGACCTCGTAGTCGCTGACCTGCTTGTCGAACTCCCCGGAGACGCTCCGGCCGTACTCCTCGACCTCTTTGAGCTTGTTGGCGACGAGTTTGTCGAAGATGTGCGGCCCCAGCGCCTCCCGGACGACGCCGCTCTTCTCCATCGTCCGCACGGCCTCCTCGAGCGTCCGCGGCAGCGTCCGGATCTCGAACTTCCGCTGCCGCGTGCCGCTCATGCGGTAGATGTTCTCCTCGACCGGGTCGGGGAGCTCGTATTTCTTCCGGACGCCCTCGGCCCCGGCGGCCAGCATGACGGCGAAGGCGAGGTAGATGTTGCAGGCCGGGTCGGCCGCCCGGAGCTCGATGCGCGTCGCCTTCTCCTTGCCCGGCTGGTACTCGGGGACGCGGATGTAGGCCGAGCGGTTCTTCTGGCCCCAGGCGATATAGACGGGGGCCTCGTAGCCCTCGATGAGCCGCTTGTAGGAATTGACCCACTGGCTGAGGACGGCCGAGATCTCGCGGGCGTGGGCCATCAGCCCGGCCATATACCGTTGGGCCATCAGGGACAGATGATAGGGCCCGTTCTTGTCGAAGAAGACGTTCCGGCCGTCCTTCCAGAGCGACTGGTGGACATGCATGCCGCTGCCGTTCTGGCCGTTGACCGGCTTGGGCATGAAGGTCGCGTAGAGGCCGTGCATGCGGCAGACCTTCTTGACCATGTAGCGGAAGATCATGGACGTGTCGGCCATGTCCACGGCGTTCTCGTAGCGGAGGTCGATCTCGTGCTGACTGGGCGCGGCCTCGTGGTGGTCGTACTCGGTGGCGATGCCGATCCGTTGGAGCAGGAGCTGGACCTCCTTGCGGATGCCGCCGTTGCGCCCACTGAGGAAATAGCCGCCGGCGTCCGTCATCGCCGGGGCCTCGCTCGACGGGAAGATGAAGAACTCGAGCTCGGGCCCGCACTTGAAATCGTCGATCCCGGTCTCCTTCCGGACCCGGGCCAGGACGCGCTTGAGGGCGGCCCGGCTGTCCCCCTCATAAACGGAGCCCTCGGGGGTCAGGACCTCGCCGAACATGATGGCTTCCCGCCAGCGGATATCGCCGGCGAAGCCTTCGTAGGCCCATGGCAGGACCCGGAACGTCCGCGGATCGGGCTTCAGGACCAGGTCCGACTCCTCGATGCGGACGAAGCCGGCGATCGACGACCCGTCGAAGCCTTTGCCTTCCTTGAACGCGGCCGCGACCTCGCCGGCCGGGATGGTGAAATCCATCTGCCGGCCGAGGATGTCGGGGAAGATGAGGCGGATGAACTGGACCTCCCGTTCCTGGCGCAGGACGTCGAGGACGTCTTTCTCGTCCCTCGTCCCGAAGGCCTCGGGGGCGGCGGAATGGACTTTGGATGGGGCCATGGACCGGACTCCTTTCTCGGGCCCGGGCCGCCGGGCCATTCCTTGATGTGTGATAAATAAACGAAAATGGAGACGATTGTCAATATATATAAAAATTTACTTTACAAATGGATTGATTCGTGTTAAATTTTAACATATTTGGAGGCGTGCCCCATGATCGACGAGCTGGAGCGGAAGATCGTCCGGGTCCTCAACGAGAACGCCCGGCTGAGCTTCCGGGAGATCGCCAAGGCCTTAGGCACCTCGGCCACGTCCGTCATCCACGCCGTCAAGAAGCTCGAGGCGGCCGGGGCCATCCGCGGCTACATCCCCGTCGTCGATCCCGAGTATTTCGGCCTCGGCTTGGCCGCCGTGATCGCCGTCCGGATCTCGAAGGGCCGGCTCATCGAGACCCAGAAGAGGATCGCCCAAGACCCCCACGTGGCCGGGGTCTACGACGTCACCGGCGACTGGGACTGTTTCATCGTCGGGCGCTTCGCCGACCGCGAGGACCTCAACAGCTTCATCAAGGGCCTGCTGGCCATCCCGCACGTCGACCGGACCGTCACCCACATGGTCCTAAACGTCGTCAAGGACGAGCCGCGCATCCCGGTCTGATCGCGGCCCCTTCCGGGTGTCGGGCCCCCGGGGGCCGTCCTTGACAGAATCGCGGGTTATGCCATAATCCCATTTTTAGGGATGGGAAGGAGAAACCCATGGTCAAGACCGTCCATTCGCCCATCGGCCATCATTATATCGTCGAGGTCTCGGGCTGCGATCCGAAGATCATCGGCAGCGTCGAGAAGGTCCAGCAGATCCTGGTCCGGGCGGCCGAGATCGCCGGCGCCCATGTCTGGTCGATCTCGTTCAGCAAGTTCCCGCCGGCCGGCGTCAGCGGGGTTGTCGTCATTTCCGAGTCCCACATCTCGACCCATACCTGGCCCGAGATGGGCTACGCGGCGCTCGACATCTACACCTGCGGGGCCACCACCAAGCCCGACAAGGCCGTGATCTACGCCGTCGAGGAGTTCGGCGCCGAGACCTCCCACATTACCGAGATCACGCGCGGCATCGACGAGGGCGACGCCGTCTTCTATCACAGCTTCATCACCTGGGAGGAGCGGCTGAAGAAGCTGAAGAAGGACCGCGAGAAGGAGAAGGACTGAAAGGGGGGACGGCATGGTCATCGAGTTCAGCGTCGTGCCGATCGGCCGGGGCGGGGAGCTGGCCGGACCCGTGGCCCGCGTCCTCGACCTCGTCGACCAGAGCGGCCTGCCCTACCAGCTGACGGCCATGGGGACCCTCGTCGAGGGCGAATGGGACGAGCTCATGGGCCTTGTCCGGCGCTGCCATGAGGCCATGCGGGATTCCGGGGCGCGGGTCTACACCCATATCACCATCGACGACCGGCCCGGCGCCTCCGGCCGGATCGCCGGCAAGGTCCGCGACGTCGAGCAGGTCCTCGGCCGGACGCTCAAGAAATAGCCCGCCGGTTGCGTAAAGTTCCTTGACGCCTTCCCCTGGGGGAGGGGTTCGCGTCCCCTGGCGCGTCTTTCGGCCCCTGGGGCCGGCGGGCGCCGCCCGCTTGGCACGAAACCCGCTCTTTTTCTGTCGGCTCTTCGAGCGCTGATGCTATAAGCTGATGCTATAATAGGAGCCGGCCGTGAGAAAAGAGGTCCTGGGCGCCGTCCTTTTGCTCGTCCTCCTCCATCCGGGTCCGTCCTCCGGGCAGGCGGCGGCCCTGGCGCACGTCCCCGAAACGCCGGCCGTCTTTGTCGAGCGGCTGCAGGGCCTGCTGCGGGCCAGGGACATCGACGGCTATCTCCGGATGTTCCTCCCCGCCGCCCGGGACGCGGAGCGCGATCGCCTCTCCGCTTACTTCGACGAGCTCCGCATGACCGGGGTGACGCTGCGCGCCGCGGGCGTGCAGGCCGGCCCCGACGGCGCCGTCCGGGTGTTCGTGCAGGCCTTCCTCGGCAACGATTTCTCGGCCGTCATCGAGTCGTGGACCCTCAATCTGTCTCCGACCCCCGCCGGCTGGACCGCCTCCGGTCTGGGCGTCACCGGGGCCATGACCCGTCTCTATAAGCTGCGCATCCCGTCGGGCCGGGCCGTCCGGGCCCGCCGGGTCGAGGTCCGGCACGTCGACGTCCGCTTCACCTTTGTCGATGCCGCCGTCTTCTACGACAACCTGCCGTCGCTCGAGACCGGCCTTGTCATCGTCGGCCGCGGGCGGGTCTCCTTCACCCCGAGCGACGCCAACGAAAAACACCAGCTCGAGCTTCTGTACAAGCGGGACCGCCTCGAGGACGACATCGACTCTCTCTTCGTGCGCTGTTCGCCGAGCCTGTTCGCCTCGAACGTGACCGTCGAGACGGACTCCGGCGGGGCGCCGGTCTCGGCCGCGGACGAGGCCAAGGCGGCCGCGGTCTTCGACCGGAACTACCCCCGCTCCTTCACCATCGAAAGCTCCGTCGACGGCGGGCGGCTCTCGTTCCTGCCGCAGGGTGACGAGAGCGTTTTCGAGTTCAAGGCCCGGAAGCGCGGCGAGCTGTCCTATATCTATTACCCCTACAGCGGCGACGAGGTCGGCCTCTACGATCACGGCAAAGAGAGGACGGTCTGCCTCTACGCCCCGCAGGAGCCGCCGAGCGACGTGCCCCTCAAGAGGATGGCCCTGTCGCTGGCCGAGCGGTTCGACGTGACGGACTACACCCTCGACCTCGGCTACACGCCGTCCTCCTCGCGCCTCTCGGCCCGGGCCCGCATCGAGGTCGTCCCCAAGGTCGACGCCCTCGACAGCCTCAAGTTCCGCTTCAATCCGGACCTCGAGATCCTCAAGATCGCCGACGCGGAAGGCCGGGAGCTCTTCTACACCCAGGACAAGGTCCGCCAGTTCCTCTATGTCTATTTCCTGGTCCCCCGGGCGGAGGGCGTGCCGACGTCGGTCGAGGTGTTCTATCGCGGCCGGGTCCTGCCCGCGACCCCGACGACCGACGTCCTCGCCTTCGGCCAGGCCGGCCTCAACGACAAGATCCCGTTCCGCCCCCACTACGAAACGGCATTCTACACCCACGCCGGGTTCTGGTACCCGGGCCCGGCCGAGGAGGATTACTTCACGGCCCGGCTGACCGTCACCGTGCCCGGCGAGTGGCGCTGCGTCGCCAACGGCGAGCTCGTCGCGAGCGGCCGGCGCGAAGACCTGGAGGATGTCGCCGCCGTCGAGCACGCCGGCAACGGCGTCTACACGTTCGTCTCCCGCGCCCCGGTGAAGTACCTGTCATTCATCGTCGGCAAGTTCGACCAAAAAAGGGAACGGCCGGGGACCGTCCCCGTGTCGGCGTTCGTCTCGACCGAGATCATGGACTCCCAACCCGGGCTCGTCGACCAGGCGGCCGACATCCTCGATTTCTACACGGCGGCGTTCGGCCCCTATCCCTATGAGAAGCTCGGCATCGTCCTCCGGCTTTGGCCGGTCTTCGGCGGACACAGCCCGGCCTCGTTCATCGTCATCAACCAGGTGCCGTGGTTCGGCATGGACGGCTTTCCCGTGCCGGTCGATACGCCCGTCGACCTGTCCGCCTGGGAGGGATATTTCCTCGCCCACGAGATCGCCCATCAATGGTGGGGGCAGGGCGTGTCGTTCGACAGCTACAAAGACCAGTGGCTGAGCGAGGGGCTGGCCCAGTTCGCGGCCGCGTCCTATCTGCGGCGGCGCTACGGCGAGGGGGCCTATGCGGCGATCCTCAAAAAGTTCGCCCGCTGGACGGAGAAGAAGTCCTTCCGCGGCCCGGTCATCATGGGCTCCCGCCTGAGCTATTTCGATTTCGCGGCCTATCAGGCCATCGTCTACGACAAGGCCGCCCTGGCCCTGTTCATGCTCCGCGACCTCCTCGGCCCGGAGACGTTCGAGGCCGGACTCCGGAGGTTCTTCGAGGCCCACAAGTACCACGCCGCCCGGACCGGCGAATTCACCGCCGCCATGGAGGCCGCCTCCGGCCGGGACCTGAAGGAGTTCTTCCGGGGCTGGCTCTATGACTGGCAGCTGCCGGACGTGCGGATGGCCTGGACCGAGACGCCCGTCGCCGACGGCGTCCGGATCGACCTCAAGGTCACCCAGGTCAAGGGCCG
>CAZIQR010000153.1:0-6586 GCA_964541055.1 uncultured Eubacteriales bacterium | reverse complement strand
AGAAGGTCGTGGCGACCATGGACAGGCCCGCCAGCCACCAGGGCACGGCCCGGCCGGAGGCGAAGAACTCGGAGGTGTTCTGACCCGAGCGCTTGCGGAAGAACAGGGCGGGGCCGAAGCAGATGAGCAGGATGAAGGCGACGATGATCCAGTCGACGAGCTGCAGATGCATGGGTTATCGTCCTTTCTCGAAAGAGAGGCGGCGGGCCATGTCCCGCCCATTATAGGCAGAAGCGATATCGAGGACAAGCCGGCGATTGGCTCAAAGGATCATCCTGCCGGCCTCTGCGCCGTCCTATCGTCGAACGGGTCCTGTCCGGTGGCGTCTGCGTTCGGCTTCGGCTCCACCCATCCCCCCGTGGGCGGAGGGGGAACAAACTCCCTTCCCCCTCCGGACCTCCCTTCTCCGGGCCTTCGGCCCTCCGACCGGGGGGAAGCGCCCCCGGCCCCCCGGCTGTCCAGAGACAGCTTCCCCTTTCGCCTCCAGGCGAACGCAGACTAACCCCCGGCCACCCATTCTCCTCCTTCCGGTGACTTCGGCCGTCCGTACTCAGCTTTGACTGACGGTTTGCTATTCTGATATAAGCGAAATTAATCAGCCCTCTTGAAGTTGAAGGAGGTCGCCGTGCGTCTATCCCAAATGGTCCGTGTCGTCCTTCCGTCCCTTGTCGTTCTGGCCCTGGTGGGCGGGAATGGCCTCGCCCAACAGAGGAAACCGGCCGCGCCGGCGGCCAAGGCCGCGGCCTTCGATTACGCCTCCGTCATCAAGAAGCTCAGGCCGCGCAACATCGGCCCGGCCAACATGGGCGGGCGGACGGTCGATTTCGCCGTCCCCGAGTCGAACGTCTCGGTGATCTACGCCGCGGTCGGCCCGAGCGGCCTCTGGAAGACGGAGGACGCCGGGCTCAACTGGGCCCCGTCCTTCCACAAAGAAGGAACGGTCTCGGTCGGCGCCGTGGCCGTCTCTCAGAGCCATCCGGACATCGTCTGGGTCGGCACCGGAGAGGCCACGGCCCGCAACTCCGTGGCCCCGGGCGACGGCGTCTACAAGTCCGAGGACGCCGGCCAGACCTGGAAGGCCATGGGGCTGGCCGAGACGCGCTTCATCAGCCGCATCGTCATCGACCCCGCCAACCCCGACCTCGTCTATGTCGCCGCCCAGGGCCACCTCTGGGGGCCCAACGAGGAGCGCGGCGTCTACCGCACGATCGACGGCGGCAAGACCTGGAAGAAGGTCCTCTACGTCAACCCCGAGACCGGCGCCTGCGATCTGGCCATCGATCCCTCGAACGCGAAGATCCTCTACGCCGGGATGTGGGAGCACCGCCGCTGGCCGTATTTCTTCCGGAGCGGCGGGCCGGGGAGCGGCGTCTACCGCACGACCGACGGCGGCGAGTCCTGGACGGCGATGTCCGACGGGCTGCCCATGGGCCCCTACGGCCGGATCGGCGTCGGCGCGTCCCGGTCGAACCCGGGCGTCGTCTACGCCCTCGTCGAGGCCAAGGACGGGGGCCTTTTCCGCTCCGAGGACAAGGGCCGCACCTGGCGCCGGGCCTGCGACAAGGCGACCTACGACCGGGTCGACTTCCGTCCTTTCTACTACAGCCGCTTGACCGTCGACCCGACGAACGACCTCGTCGTCTACGTCTACTCCGGTTCCTGCTACGTCAGCCGCGACGCCGGCAAGACCTTCACCCAGATCTTCACCGGCGCCCATCCCGACCATCACGCCGTCTGGGTCGATCCTTTCAATCCCAAGCACGTCGTCTGCGGCAACGACGGCGGCATCGACATCTCCTGGGACGGCGGCCGCCGGGCCCTCGGCGTGGCCGCGGCGCCCTGGGCCGAGGTCTACAACGTCGCCTATGACATGCGTGATCCCTATCACGTCAACGTCGGCCTGCAGGACAACGGCAACTGGCTCGGCCCCTCCAACACCCGCGAGCGGGCCGGGATCTTCAATGCCGAGTGGATCCCGACCGGCGGCGGCGACGGCTTCTACGCCCAGATCGACCCCGTCGACTGGTGGATCCTGTACCGCAACCTCCAGATGGGCAATATCGAGCGGCACAACCTCAAAACCCTCGAGTCCGTGGGCATCCGCCCCGAGGCGCCGATCAATGAGCCGCCCTACCGCTTCAACTGGAACTCGCCGATCTACCTCTCGCCCCACGACCGGAATGTGCTCTATTTCGGCGGCAACTTCCTCTTCAAGTCAACCGACCGCGGCTCGTCCTGGACCAAGGTCAGCCCGGACCTGACGACCAACGACCCGGCCAAGCTCAAGGATTCGGGCGGCCTGACCGTCGACAACACCGGCGCCGAGAACCATTGCACGATCCTGACCATCTCCGAGTCGCCGCTCCAGGCCGGCGTCATTTGGGTCGGCACCGACGACGGCCAGGTCCAGGTCACGCGCGACGGCGGCGCGGCGTGGCAGAACGTGACGGCCGCCATCAAGGGGCTCGGCCCGAGCGACAATTGGGTGACCCGGATCGAAGCCTCCCACTTCGTCGAGGGCGGCGCCTACCTGACCGTCTCGCGCCACCAGGTCGACGACTACAAGCCCTATATCTTCAAGACCGAGGACTTCGGCCGGACCTGGACCTCGCTCCGCGGCGACCTGCCGGATTACGGCTATCTCCACACGGTGCGCGAGAGCCCGCTCAACCGCGACTTGCTCTTCGCCGGCAGCGAGTTCGGCCTGTTCATCAGCGCCGACGGCGGCAAGGCCTGGATCCCGCTCAAGGGCGATTTCCCGACCGTGGCCGTCCGCGACGTCCAGATCCACCCGCGCGAGCACGACCTCATCATCGGCACCCACGGCCGGGGCGTCTGGATCGTCGACGACATCCGGCCGCTCGAGAGGCTGACGGCCGAGGCCGTCAAGTCCGACGCCATCCTCTTCGATATCAAGCCGGTGACCCTCTTTTCATACAAGACGACCGTCGACAACTACAGCGACGCCGGCTACGCCGGGACGAATTCGCCCTTCGGCGCGGCCGTGAGCTACTATCTCAACCCGTCGGTCACCGCCGGCGGCAACATCCGGCTGACCGTCCAGGACAAGGACGGCCGCGAGATGTCATCCCTCTTCGCGACGAAGGAACCGGGGCTCAACCGCGTCTACTGGTCCCTGCGCGAGGGGGCCGCGGCGGCCGAAACGCCCGTGGCGGGCCAGGGACGCGGCGGCCGGCGCGGCTTCGGCGGCCTGAGCCCGTATGTGCTGCCCGGGCCCTTCAAGGCGGTCCTCGAGGTCAACGGCCGCAAGCTGGAGGCGCCGTTCGAGGTCCTCGCCGATCCCGACCAGGGCCTGACCGCGGAGGAGCGGCGGGCCGGACAGGCCTTCCTCCGCGATTCGCAGGAATTCGCCAGGCAGGGCCGCGAGCTTCTTCAAAAGCTCGACTCCACGGGCAAGTCGATCGACGACGTCGTCGGCCGCGTCGGGGCCATGACGCCGGCCGATCAGGAGCTCATGGCCAAGGTCCTCGCGGTCAAGGAGAAGATCAACGCCATCAAGGCCGTCTTCTTCGTCAGCCCGCCCGACCAGGGTTTCTACCGGAAGCCGCTCTTCACGGCCTTCCGCGGCGGCACGGCGGCCGAGCTCGTCACCGGCGGGGGAAGGAGCGCGGGAGGGCTGGGCGCGCCGACCCAGACGGCCGTCGACCAGCTGGCCGGCCTCAAGGCCTTCGCCGAGCCGCTCTTCGCCAAGATGAAGGAGATCACGGACAAGGACATCCCCGAGCTCAACAAGCTCCTGGCGGCCAAGGGCGTCCCGTACATCAAATAGAAAAAGACGTCATCGTTCTTTGACCCCATCGCCGATGTTCTGGTATAACCAGTCGAACATCCTTCCCGGAGGAGGCCGCCGATGAAACGAACGAACGCCCTCAAGCTCGTCACCTTTGCCGTTCTCTTGGGCCTTGCGGCCTCGACGTTCGCCGCCGACCTGCCGCGCGTCCGGCCCGAGATCGTCGGGCTTTCCTCCGAGCGCCTCGGCCGGATCGGCGAGCTCCTGCAGCGCTACGTCGACGAGGGCCGGCTCGGCGGCGCGGTCGCGCTCATCGCCCGCGAGGGCAAGGTCGCCTACCTCCAGTCCTTCGGCAAGCTCGGCCCCAAGTCGGACGCGCCGATGCCGACGAACGCCATCTTCCGCATCGCTTCGCAGAGCAAGGCCGTGACCACGACCGCGGTCATGATCCTCCTCGAGCAGGGCAAGCTCCTCCTCGACGATCCCGTCTCCAAATACATCCCCGAGTTTAAAACGACGACCGTGGCCGTCCCCGATGCCTCCAAGAAAGGGCCCGGCTACAAGATCATCCCGGCGAAAAGGCCGATCAGGGTTCGCGACCTGCTGACCCACACCGCCGGCATCTCCTACGGCGACGGGCCCGCCCAGGCCCTCTACAAGGCGGCCGGCATCCAGGGCTGGTTCCTGGCCGAGCGGGACGAGCCCGTCGGCGAGGTCATCAAGAAGCTCGCCAAGCTCCCCTTCGACGCCCAGCCCGGCGAGGAGTTCGTCTACGGCTACAACCTCGACATCCTCGGCTATCTCGTCGAAGTCGTCTCGGGCCAGAGCCTGGCCGATTTCATCCGGACGAAGATCACCGAACCCCTGGCCATGGCCGACACGTTGTTCTTTCTGCCCGAAGACAAGCTCTCCCGCTTCACCGGCGTCTTTGGCATCGGCGCCGACGGCAAGGCCGGGGCGGTTGACGACCCCCGGGACATCGCCTACGTCAAGGGCCCGCGGATGTGCTATGCCGGCGGCGCCGGGCTCCTCTCGACGGCCGAGGACTACGCCCGCTTCCTGCTCATGCTCCAGAGCGGCGGGGAGTGGGGCGGGGTGCACATCCTGAGCCCCAAAACGGTCGAGCTCATGACCGCGGACCACGTCGGCAAGATCTACGCGCCCGCCGGCGGCAACGGCTTCGGCCTCGGGTTCTGGGTGACGAAGGAGCTCGGCCATAACGGCGAGCCCGGCTCGGTCGGCGCTTTCGGCTGGGGCGGCGCCTATCACACGACCTACTGGGTCGATCCGGCCGAGAAGCTCGTGGCCGTGTTCATGACCCAGCTCCTGCCGGCGACGGGCAGCGACGCGCAGAGCAAGTTCAAGGCCCTCGTCTATCAGTCGATCATCGACTCGTACGAGAAGCCTCGGTGAAGACGCGGATCCTTCTCAGCGCGTCGCTCTTCCACGCCCTGACCGACGCGGCCTCGGTCATCACCCCGATGGTCTTCCCGATCCTTCTTGCCCAGAACTTCCTCATCGACAACTATTCCCAGATCGGGATCCTCTCGAACCTGGGGCTTCTCGTCTCGTTCCTCGTTCAGTTCCTCGTCGTCCGCATCTCCTTCCGGAGCGAGTACCGGACGCTGATGATCCTGAGCGGGCTCGGGATCTGCCTCTCCATGGCGATCACGCCGTTCGCCCGGTCATTCGGCATGCTCCTCGTCTTCTTCCTGCTGCTGCGCATCTCGGCCAGCTTCTATCATCCGATCGTCATCGCCTGGATCTCGAAGTCGCGCGCGGGATCGGGCCGTGAGCTCGACGACGCCATGGGCATCCAGAGCGGCTCGGGCAATCTCGGCGTCGGCCTGGCCTATCTGACGGTCGGGTTCCTGGCCCAGCACTGGGGCTGGAAGACGCCGCTCTACGTCTGGGCCGTCTTGGGGCTCGTCCTGGCCGGTCTCGGCAGCTGGGCCCTGCGCGGCGTCTCGTCCCGCAGCGAGGAGAGACCGTCGCTTCGGCCGGCCGACTGGTGGCGCTCGCTCGTCGGCATCAAGCGCTTCGTGCCGGGCTTCTTTTTTGGCGGGGCCGGCTGGTCGGTGACCGTCTACTACGCGCCCTCGCTGCTCCATAACAAGTTTGGCATCCCCATGCTCCAGACGGGGATCTTCCTGGCCCTGTGGATCGGCCTGGGCACCGTGACCGGCTACGGCTACGGCATCTGGAGCCGCCGATGCGGGCGCAAGGCCGTCTTCATGACCAGCCTCGCGGGCGCGGCCGCGGCCCTCCTCCTTCTCGGCTTCGCCCCGACCCAGAGCCTGGCCGTCGCCGGCCTCCTTCTCTTTGGCGGCTTCCTGCTGATGACCTACCCCTCGCTCCACACCTTCGTGGGCTCGACGGTGCCGGCCTCGGGCCAGACCATGGCCTTCAGCTGGGTCAGCAACGTCCAGCTGATCTCGGGGGCCATCGTCTCGCTCGTTTCCGGCATCGTCTCGGACCTCGTCGGCATCGCCTTCCCGTTCATCTTCACCGGGATCCTGACGATCGCCGTCCTCCTTTTCTATGCCCCCCGCGGCGCGGAGTTCTTCGGAGGGCCGGAGGGCGGGCCGGTCGAAACGCCCCTATCTCACGAAGGCGCGGTTTAGACCGGGCCGCGCTCGGGCGACGATCCGTTGGACATCATTCGACGTCCATTGTTTAGCCATTTCGGCAGGTCCACTCCCACGGGAGGCCGAAGAAAAGAGGGGACCAGGTTTCCGCGAAACGTTAAGCCTAGCGTTTCGCGTAAACCAGGTCCCTCATCAGCGGACCTGGCGCTCGAGCTTCTCGTACTGCTCGCGGATCTCGGCCGGCAGC
>CAZIQR010000152.1:0-6611 GCA_964541055.1 uncultured Eubacteriales bacterium | reverse complement strand
GCGACCTGGAATGCAAAGTGGGGCGAGTGGCGGGGCGGCCTGCGGGCGGCACCGTCGGCGGGGGCTCTCTTTCCGCTCGAGATCTACGTGCTGGCGACGTCGGTCGACGGTCTCGATCGCGGCCTCTATCGCTACATCCCCGCCGAGCACGCCCTCGTCCGGGCGGGATCCGTCTCCGTGACGGCCAAGGACCTGATGCAGGCCGCGTTCATGCAACAGGATATCGCCCAGGCGCCCCTTTCCGTCGTGATCACGGGCGTTTACGAGAGGACCGCGGTCAAATACGGCGATCGCGCCCCGCGCTATGTCCACATCGAGGCCGGCGCAGCCGCCGAGAACCTGATGCTGCAGGCGGACGCCCTCGGGTTCGGCACGGTGTACATCGGCGCGTTCCTTGACGACGCCGTCAGCAAGACGCTGGGGCTCCCCGCGGACCAGACGCCGCTCGGCATCATCCCCGTCGGTCTTCCGGCTGCGCGCTGAGAAGACCGGGCGGCGGTGACGGCCGCCTTGGCCGCGAGGTCCCGCGCGTCCTTTCCTCGCGTTTTTGTCCGACCGATCACCGCCCGGCCTCGGCCTGAGCCAGGATGCCCGCCTCCCATTCGAGATATTTACGGAAGGAATACCGGGCCGCGAATCCCGGCTCCCCGAGGATGCGTCCGATGAGCCCCGTTTGCGGCTCGCCCGAGGCATCGACATGCACCCGGTAGTAGCCCGAGGCCTTGATCAGAACGGTCCTCTCGAGACCGGGCGGCACAGGCGGGGCCGGGAAGACGATCTCGGTCCGGCCGCTTCGGGCCGGGCTCTCCTGATAGGTGCCGTCGGTGCCGGCCAGCTCGGACCGTACATCCCGCCCGTTCGGATCGACCGCCTTGGCCGCGGCCAGCTCGGTCACCCGGACCGGCGCGTCCGCGCTATACTCAATGGCGAGGGAATTGACCATCCAGAAATTGACGGGTGGCCGAACCCGGATCCGCAGGATATCGCCGGGGATGTCGCCGATATCGAAGACATAGGCCTTGTCCTTGGTGATGACCGGGGCGCCGCCGAAAATGGCCGTCCGGCTTTCCCATCCTTTGGGCGTCTCGACCCAGACCTTGAGCGAGTAGAGGTCCTCACGTCCCATCCAGGCCTGGACGGCGTCGTATAAAGGCCCCTTCCGATCGACCTCCCGATAGGATCCGTCGAGCGAGGCGCCGAAAAGCCCGAGGAACTTGCCGGCCGAAGCCGAACCCCATTGCGTCGTCCAGACGTTGGCCAGGAGCTTGACCGTCTTCGCGGCGGCGGGCTTGGGGAATTCGAAGGTCAGCTCGTCCCTGAATTCGCCTTTCGCGCCGGGGTCGCGGCCTTCGAGACGGCTCAGCCAGAAGATCTGGTCATTGGCGCGGACGAAGGGCCGGATATCGCGGCCATTCTGGTCCACGGCCAGGGCCGGGGGAATGGGGTCCGAGAACGTGTGGATCCCGCCCTGAAGGTCCGGCGCGACCCGCACGCCCGGGGCGTGATCGACGGCCACGAGCTTGATCTCGTCGGTGAATTGGGTTTCGTCGAGCTCGTTGGCCAGAAGGAGGCGGTACTGGCCGTCGACGGGCCGGAGGCTCGAGAGCTCGGCCCAATCGGTCCTCTTCAGGCCTTCGGTGATGGCCGCTCCGTAAGGCTCGGCGTCGAGGACGAAATCCCGGCCGTCATAGGAATAGACGAAGGGGCAGGATTTCTCGATCGCCTCGGTCAAATCGTGGAACGCCAGCGCCGTGGCGAACAGGACGAACCCCGCCGCCACGCCGCCGATGATGAGAACGTTGCCGAGGATCCGGCCCGCGCTCGTCTTCCGGACCCAGGCCTGCTGAACGTCGGAGAGAGGGATCCGGACCGCCTCGTTGCCCGCGATCCCGACGATGCTCGAGGTCGCGCGGTCGAACGTCGCCAGCCGGTCCTTCCGGAATTCCACGAGCTTCCCGTCCTTGGTGACGACGCTGACGACGGCCGGAGGCCTTGATCCGGGCCGGCCGGCGATCTTCGATGGCTCGACCTCTTCCGCCTTCGTGACCTTGCGCGGGAAGCAGGAACAGGTCAGGAGCGAAAAGGATAAGATCACAAAGACCGCGACGGGCTTTTTGGCCATAGCGGGCCTCCTTCGGACCGGAACTTTTGCTGAGCCTACGACTCCCCTGTGTTGACGACATTATAGGTCCGTCTGGCCCGAAGTTGTCAAAGTCTTGTCAATTTCTTTATGATAGCGGCACAGTCAGGGAGGAAAGCATGAACAAGCGGTTCCTGGCCTTCGCGGCCATCACGGCGGTCGTCTGCGCGGCGGCGGCCTGCGCCCCGCAAAAGGTCGATGCGCTGAAGGCGGGCTTCGTCGCGCCGCCGGCCTCGGCCCGGCCCTGGGTCTATTGGTTCTGGCTGAACAGCAACATCACCCGGGAGGGGATCACGGCCGACCTCGAGGCCATGAAGCGCGTCGGGATCGGCGGGGTCCTGATCATGGAGGTGGACCAGGGCGCGCCCGTGGGCAAGGCCGCGTTCATGGGCCCGGAGTGGCGGGCCCTGTTCACGCACGCCGTCGCCGAAGCCGAGCGTCTCGGCCTCGAGATCAACATGAACGACGACGCCGGCTGGAACGGCAGCGGCGGGCCCTGGATCACACCCGAGCAGTCCATGCAGAAGATCGTCTGGTCGGAGACCGAGGTCAAGGGACCGAAACGCTTCGAGGGCGTACTCAAGCAGCCGGAAACGGTCCGCGATTACTACCAGGACATCGGCGTCGTCGCCGTCCCGAAAGTCGGGGACTATCGGATCGCCGACATCAAGGGCAAGGCGATCTACGAGCGGCGCGAGGTGGGCCCGGCCGCCGAGACCAAGCTCCCAGAGGCGATGACCGTCGCCCCGGGCAAGATCACGGACCTAAGCGCCAAGTTAGGCCCGGACGGGCGCCTCGCCTGGGACGTCCCGGCCGGCTCATGGACGATCCTGCGCTTCGGCCACACCAGCACCGGCGCCGAGAATGCGCCGGCGCCGAAAAGCGGCCGCGGCCTCGAGTGCGACAAGCTCAGCCCGGAGGGGATCGAGGCCCAGTTCGCCGGGATGATGGCCAAGCTCGTCGCCGACGTCGGGCCGGCGGCCGGCAAGACGCTGGTCACGACGCACATCGACAGCTGGGAGAACGGGGCCCAGAACTGGACGAAGCGGATGCGCGAGGAATTCCGGAAGCGCCGCGGTTACGACCTTTTCGCCTTCCTGCCGGTCGTCACCGGCCGGGTCGTGGACACGCTCGAGATCTCGGAGCGCTTCCTGTGGGACCTCCGGCAGACCGTGAGCGAGCTCGTTATCGAGAACTACGCCGGGCACATGGCGGAGCTGGCGAAGAAAAGCGGGTTGCGCTTTTCGTGCGAGGCCTACGGCGGCCCCTGCGATGATATCACTTATGGGGGGCGGGCCGACGAGCCGATGGGCGAGTTCTGGATCGGCGGCGGGGCTTGGGAGACGCTCAAAGAGATGGCCTCCGCAGCGCACATTTACGGCAAGCCGATCCTCGGCGCGGAGTCGTTCACGGCCGGGGACCGGGAGAGGTGGCTGCAGCACCCGGCGACGATCAAGTCGCTGGGCGACCGGGCCTTCACCGAGGGCGTCAGCCGCTACGTCTTCCATCGCTACGCCATGCAGCCATGGCTCGATGACAAGCCAGGCATGACCATGGGTCCCTGGGGCCTGCACTACGAGCGGACGAACACGTGGTGGGAGCTGGCCGGGCCGTGGCACGAATACCTGGCCCGCTGCCAATTCATGCTGCGGCAGGGGACTTTCGTGGCGGATGCGCTCTATGTCCGGCCCGAGGCAGCTCCGCAGGAATACAAATGGCACGAGCGCAACGGCCACGATTACGACGATGGCACGCCCGAGGTGTTGATGACGCAGGCGTCGGTCAAGGACGGGCGCATCGTCCTTGAGAGCGGCATGAGCTATAGGGTCCTGGTGCTTCCGGAAACGACGCGCATGACCCCGGCGCTGCTGCGGAAGGTCGCCGAGCTCGCGGCGGCCGGGGCGACGATCGTCGGCCCCGTGCGGCCGGCGAAGGCCCCGGGGCTGACCGATTATCCGAGCTGCGACGCCGAGGTGGCGAAGCTCGCCGGCGGGCTTTGGGACGGAGGCAAGGTCATCGCGGGGAAGAGCGTCGAGCAGGTGCTGGGTGGGATGGGGATCGGAAAGGATCTTGACGGGCCGCCCGGTGTGCGGTGGATCCACAGAAAGGCGGACGGGGCGGAGATCTACTTCGTGGCCAGCAACAGCCCCCAGGCGCGAGAGGCCCTCTGCACGTTCCGGGTGTCCGGGCTCAAGCCCGAATTCTGGCGGCCCGAGACGGGCGCGATCGAGCCGGTCGCGGTCTATGAAGCGGCGGACGGGACGACGCGGATCCCCATCGCGTTCGAGCCGAGCGGCTCGGTGTTTGTCGTCTTCCGGGAGCCTATCCAGGGCGCCGATCATGTTGTTGGCGTCACCGCGGACGGCAGGCCCGTGACACCGGCGCCGGAACCAAAGGCCGCCGTCCGGATCGTCAAGGCGGTCTACGGCATCCCGGGCGATCCGAAGCGGACGAGGGACGTCGCCGCCAAGCTCCAGGCCATCCTGGACGCGGGCGAGTTCGAGATCGGCGTCACGCGGATGGCGGCGGGCGACGATCCGGCCTACAATGTTGTGAAGGCGCTCGACGTGGAATACACGTTCGAGGGCACGACCTATGACGTGATCGGCAAGGACCCCGACACGTTGACCTTCCCGATGACGCCGGGCCTGGAGCCGGTCGCACGCGTGAGCGTGGACGGGGAGGGCGGTTACGCGGTCGAGTCCGGAAAGGCCGGAGCCTATGAGCTCAAGACCGCGGCCGGGAAGGTCATGAAGATCGAGGTCCCTGCGGTGGCGGGCGCGATCGAGATCGTGGGACCGTGGGACCTGCGCTTCCCGCTGGACTGGGGCGCGCCGGGCCAGGTCACGCTAGACAAGCTCGTCTCGTGGAGCGAGCATGCGGATCCCGGCGTCAGGCATTTCTCGGGGGAGGGGATCTACGACAAGACATTCGCGGTTCCCGATGGGACGCTCGGCAAGGACAGGCGGATCTATCTCGACCTGGGCCGCGTCCAAGTCATGGCCCGGGTGAGCCTGAACGGCAAGGACCTCGGGGTCCTTTGGAAGCCGCCTTATTGTATGGACGTGACTGAGGCGCTGAAGGCGGGAGACAACACGCTCGAGATCCGGGTCACCAACCTCTGGGTCAACCGGATGATCGGCGACGAGGATCTGGCGGAGGATAGCGAGCGGAAACCCGACGGGACGCTCAAGGCCTGGCCGCAGTGGGTCCTCGACGGGAAGCCCAGCCCGACCGGGCGGTTCACGTTCACGAGCTGGCGCCTCTGGAAGAAGGGCGAGCCGCTTGTCGAATCCGGCCTGATCGGCCCGGTGGCCCTGCGCGTCGCGGCCCGCGTCAAGGCGAAATAGACGGCGCGCCCGGGCCTTAGGCGATCTCGAGGATACGGTCGAGGCGGAACGTGCGGTCCTCGCCCCGCGTGTGGCAGTAGGCGCGGAGGCCCTCGAACCGCCGGCCGCAATATTCCATCATCTCGACCGCCTCGGGGCGGATGCGTCGGCGCGACTTCGTGTCGTCGGGCTTGAGGTAGACGATCTCGAGCTCGCGGCCGTCGCGGATGGCGTCGAGGAGAAGGGCCCGCTTCTCGGCGAGGGGGAGCGCCTCGTCGGCCTTCTTGTATTGGAAGCGCGTCAGGAAGCGGACGATGCGCCAATCCATCCAGATGTGGCTGCGCCGGATGGGTGTGCGCAGGACGAGGCCTTCGAACGCCGTGCAGCGGCTGAGCGCGACATAGACCTGGCCGTGGGCGAAGGCGCCGCGGCCGATGTCGATGACGACGCGGTCGAAGGTCTTGCCCTGGCTCTTGTGGATGGTCACGGCCCAGGCCAGGCGGAGCGGGTATTGGGTGAAGGCGCCGACGGCCTCCGATTCGATGCGGTCGGCCGCGGCGTCGTATTGGAAGCGATAGAGCTCCCAGGTGTTGGGAGTGAGGTCGACGCCGCCGCCGTCCGGAAGCTCGACGGTGACGATGTCGTCGCCCTCGGCGTCCGCGGCCTTGGTGATGCGGGCCACGCGGCCGATCGTGCCGTTGACGTAGCGGCCCTTGCGGTCGTTCGTGAGGAGCATGACCTGGGCGCCCCTCTTGAGCTCGAGGGCCTCGTCCGTCGGGAGCGAGCGGCGGTCGAACTCGCCCTCGACGAAGCCCTCGTAGCGGCGGGCCCGGCCGGGCAGGGCGGCGAGCTTTTCCCGGTTGCGGGCGGCGGCGAGGTCGTTCGTGCTCGTCAGCGTGATATAGAACTCGTCGTCGGGCGGCGTGAAGCCGGGATCGAGCCGGGAATTGAGGAGGGCGATCTGGGCCTCGTCGACGGAGCGGTTGCGGATGGCGTTGAGGAGGGTGATGAAGGCGGCGTCGCTCTGGCGGTAGACCTTTTCGAGCTCGACGAAGTCCATCGAGAAATCGGGCTCGGTGAAGATGCGCGCGGAGAAGAAATAGGGCGACTCGTAGCGGGGGGCGGAGAGAGCGGGGGAGAGG
>CAZIQR010000151.1:0-6624 GCA_964541055.1 uncultured Eubacteriales bacterium | reverse complement strand
GAGCTCTCGCGGGTCTCGGACCACCTGACCTGCCTCGCGGCCATGGCCATGGAGAGCGGGGCCTTCACGGTCTTTCTCTATATGATGAAGGCCAGGGAATACCTGTGGGACGTCATCGAGTTCACGACCGGGGCCCGGATGACGACCTCCTATATCCGCATCGGCGGCGTGCGGGCCGATCTCCATCCGGAGTGGCGCGGCTCTCTCGCGACGGCCATCAAGGAAACGCGCAAGGTCCTCAAGGACGTCTCGGGGCTGCTCGACCAGAACAGCATCTTCCTCGGCCGGACCCGCGGCGTCGGCGTCATCTCCCGGGAGGACGCGCTCTCGTACGGCTGGACGGGCCCGTGCCTGAGGTCGACCGGCATCCCCTATGATGTCCGCAAGGCCCACCCCTATCTCGTCTATGACCGGCTCCTCTTCGAGGTCCCGGTGGGGGAAGCGGGCGACAACTACGACCGCTACAGCGTCCGGATGCGCGAGATGGAGCAGAGCCTGCGGCTCCTCGAGCAGGTCGCCGCCCTCATCCCCGACGCGGCCCCGCTCCCGGCCGGCCCCGTGATCGAGCCGGCCGAGGCCATCCGCAGGTCCCGCCGGACGCGGACGGCCGAGCGCATCCGCCTTTCGCCCAACCTCGAGGGCTCGGAGAAAGACCGCCTGGCCGGCCTGACCGCCGCGGCTCCCCTGGCCTCGGTGCCGGCGAAGGAAGACACCTACACGACAATGGAAGGGCTCATCAGCCACTTCCTGTTCTTCATGCGCGGCAAAGGCATCCGGCCGCCGAAAGGCGACGCCTATTTCTCGGTCGAGGGCGGCAACGGCGAAGTCGGCTTCTACATCGTCTCGGACGGCTCGGACAGGCCTTATCGCCTCCATCTGAGGGCCCCGTGCTTTCACATCGTCTCGGCCCTGGAGCAACTCATCCGGGGCCGCCTCCTCGCCGATGTCATCCCGACCTTCGGCTCGATGAATATGATCGGCGGGGAGCTCGACCGATGACCTACGCTCCGTCGCCGGCCGCCCTTCGGAAGATCGAGGACGCGATCGCGCCCTATCCGGAGCCGGCCGCGGCCGTCCTGCCGGTCCTCCATATCCTCCAGGGAGAGTCGGGCTTCATCTCGAGAGAGGCCGAGGACTGGGTGGCGGCCAAGCTCTCCGTGGATCCGATCCGCGTCCGGGAGATCCTGTCGTTCTACACGATGTTCCGGACGGTCCCCGGAGGCAAGCACACCCTTCGCGTCTGTCGCAACCTCAGCTGCCATCTGGCCGGCGCCGACGACATCCTGGCCTTCATCGGCGATCGGCTCGGCATCGCGTCCGGGGGAACGACCCCGGACGGGTTGTTCAGCCTGGTCACGGCGGAATGCCTGGGGAACTGCGACCACGCCCCCTGCCTGCAGGTCGACGGCATCGACCATGGCCCGATCAGCCGCGAATCCGTGGCCGCGCTCATCGAGGAGCTCAAAGCCCATGCCTGAGACCGAGGTCCGGCTCCTCCCCGCCGACGACGCGTCGTGGCGGCTGGAATCCTATCTCCGGGAGGGGGGCTACAAGGCCCTTCGCCGGGTCCTGACCTCGATGGCGCCGGCCGATGTCGTAACGGAGGTCCGCCGGGCCGGCCTTCGCGGTAGGGGCGGGGCGGGCTTCCCGGCCGGGGCGAAATGGGGTTTTGTGCCCCAGGCCGCGGCCGGCCCGAGATATCTCTGCGTCAACGCCGACGAAGGCGAACCGGGGACGTTCAAGGACCGGTTGGTCCTCTGGCGCTCCCCGCACGCCCTCGTCGAGGGCATCGGCATCACGGCCTTTGCCGTGGGCATCCCCAAGGCCTTTATCTATGTCCGCGGCGAGTACGCCCACATCTCGGAACGGCTGGAAACCGCCATCGCCGAGGCCCGGACGGCGGGTTTTCTCGGGCCGCGGATCCTGGGCTCGGATTTCGGCCTGGACGTCGTCGTCCACCCCGGAGCCGGCGCCTATATCTGCGGCGAAGAAACGGCCTTGCTCGAATCGCTGGAAGGCCGCCGGGGCCAGCCGCGGTTGAAGCCGCCTTTTCCCGCGGCCGTCGGGCTGTTCCGCTCGCCGACCGTCATCAACAACGTCGAGACCCTGGCGGCCGTGCCCCAAATCCTCTTGCACGGCGCCGACTGGTTCGTCGGCCGGGGATTGCCCAAGGACGGCGGAACGCGCCTCTTCGGGATCAGCGGGGCCGTGCGGCGGCCCGGCGTCTATGAGCTTCCCGTGGGGACGCCGTTGCGGGCGATCATCGAGGACCACGCCGGCGGGTTGCCGGAGGGCCGGCGCATCAAGGCCGTCGTGCCCGGCGGGCTGTCGGCGCCGGTCCTCAAGCCCGAGGAGCTCGACCTGCCCATGGACGTCGATTCCCTGGCCAAGGCGGGCTCGATGCTGGGCTCGGCCGGGATCGTGGTCATTCCGGACGGCACGCCGATGTTGGACGTCCTTCACGTCATGGCCCGTTTCTATGCCCACGAATCCTGCGGCAAGTGCACGCCCTGCCGGATCGGCACGGCCTGGATCCTCAAGATCGTCGAGCGTCTGAAGCGCGCCGGCGGAGGGCCCGCCGACCTCGATCTCATCATCGCGCTGGCCGGGGGCATCAAGGGCCGGACGCTCTGCCCCTTCGGCGACGGGGCGGCCCTGCCGATCCAGGCCCTCGTGACCAAGTTCCGCGGAGAGCTCGAAGAGGCGGTGGCCCGATGAGCGAACCCCGGCGGGTCAGGCTCACGATCGACGGCCGGACCGTCGAAGCCGACGCCGGCACCAACGTGCTGAAGGCCTCCGAGGCGGCCGGCATCGACATCCCGCATTTCTGCTACCACCCGGGGCTCGAGATCGAGGGCAGCTGCCGGATGTGCCTGGTCGAGATCGAGGGCCTGCCGAAGCTCGAGCTGTCCTGTTCGACCCTCGTCCGCGAAGGCCTGGTCGTGCGGACGTCGACCGAGCGCGTCCGGTCCGCCCGCAAGGACGTTCTCGAATTCCTGCTGGCCGAGCACCCCCTCGACTGCCCCATTTGCGACAAGGCGGGGGAGTGCCTGCTCCAGGACGACTACGACCGGCACGGGCGATATGCCAGCCGCTCGATCGAGACCCGGGAGCGCCGGGAGAAGAAGCTCCCGATCGGGCGACGCCTCATCCTGGACAGGGAGCGCTGTGTCCTCTGCTCCCGCTGCGTCCGGTTCCTGCGGCAGGTCACACGGACCGGGGAGCTCGGCGTCTTCGAGCGGGCCGTCCGCTCGGAGGTGGGGTTGGTCGAGGACCGGCCCGTCGACAACAACTACTCCGGGAACCTCGTCGACATCTGTCCCGTCGGGGCCATCACCGCGGAGGATTTTCGCTTCCGGACGAGGGCCTGGTTCCTGACCCGAAAGCCCACGGTCTGCCCGCACTGCGGCCGGGGCTGCGCCGTCTTCATCGAGTCCGTTTCGGGTTATCCGTTGAAAAGGAGCGACTCGCGCGTCTATCGCGTCACGGCCCGCGAAAATCCGGCCGTCAACGGCCATTGGATCTGCGACCTCGGCCGCGACGGTCGCCATGATATCGACGACGGCCGGACGGCGGGGCTGGCCGGGAAAGGGCGGGAGCTGCCGGGATGGACCTGGCCGGCCGCCCTAGCCCGGGTCGGGGAGGCGATCCGGGCCCTGCCGGCGCCGGACCGGAGAGCCAGGCTGGCCGTCGTCCTGAACAGCCGAATGACCTGCGAGGAGCTGGCCCTGGCCAAGTCCCTGTTCGTGAGAGGCCTGGGGCTCGACCGGATCTATTTCGCCGATGCCAAGCCCGGGGCCGGTGACAGGCTCCTGCTGACGCCTGAGCGCGTGCCGAACGCCCGGGGAGTTCTCGAAGCGGGTTTCGATCCCCGTCTGCCCGGCCTCCACGAGCTGGCGGCGTCGAAGGTCGCGCTCATCTTCGGGACCGGCCTGGCCGCCCACTTCCCGGAAGAGGCCCTCGCGGAGGTGCTGGCCGAGATCCCGGAGAAACACATTTTTTCTTCTCACGCGACCCCTCTCGACCGCCTCGCCGACACCGTCATCCCCACCGCCGTTCCGGCGGAGAAATCAGGTACTTATATCAACGTTGAAGGGCTCAGGCAGACGTTTGCCCAGGCCCTCAGGCCTTGCCCAGGCGTCGTTACAGAGGGGGACATCTTATCGGGCCTGGCGGACCGGTTGGCCATCGACGCCGGGAGGGACGATGCTCGCTGACACGCTCATCGTCCTGGTCAAGGTGGTCCTCGCCCTGACCTGGACTCTCCTTCTGGCCCTGTTCCTGACTTGGGTCGAGCGGAAGGAGAGCGCCGTCATGCAGGACCGGATCGGGGCCAACCGCGCCTCGGTCTTCGGGATCAGGCTGTTCGGCTTGTTCCAGCCTTTTGCCGACGCCATCAAGATGCTTTTCAAAGAGGATTTCACCCCGGCGTTCTCCCAGCGGGTCCTCCATTGGCTGGCGCCGGCGCTCTCCTTCTTCTTCGTCGCCGTGTCCATCGTCGCCGTGCCCTTCGGCGACCCGGTCCGCCTGTTCGGCCGGACGATCCCCCTGCAGGTCGCCGATCTCAATGCGGCCGTCCTCTTCGTCTTGGCCATGCTCAGTCTCGGCATCTACGGCATCCTCATCAGCGGCTGGGCGTCGTCGAACCGGTTCGCCCTGATCGGCAGCCTGCGCGGAGCCGCCCAGCTCATCTCCTACGAGGTCGGCCTGGGCCTGTCCCTCGTCGGACTCGTCATGGTCTTTCCGTCGCTCAGCCTGTCGCGCATCGTCGATTTCCAAGGCGGGCTCCTGTTCGGCGCGATCCCCAAGTGGGGCGTCGTCATCCAGCCCCTCGGCTTCGCCGTCTTCTTCCTGGCCGGGATGGCCGGGACGAAAAGGGTCCCCTTCGACATGCCCGAGGGCGAATCCGAGATCATCGGCTTTTACACGGAATACGGCGGCCTCAAGTTCGGCCTGTTCATGTTCACCGACTTCCTCGAGGTCATCGTCTTCGCGGCGCTGGCCACAACGCTCTTTTTCGGCGGCTGGCAGGTGCCTTGGCTCCTCGACGGCGGCTTCTCTTTCCCCTGGGGAGGAGGGCCCGCCCTGCCGTCCTGGGCGGTGACCGTCCTGCGCGTGTTGTCTTTCAACCTCAAGGTCCTGTTCTTCTGCTGGCTTCAGGTCCTGACCCGCTGGACCTACCCGCGCTTCCGCTACGACCAGGTCATGGACCTCGGCTGGAAGGTCCTGGTGCCCCTCGGCGCGCTCAATGTCCTGGCGACCGGGCTGGTCCTGGCGGTGCGTTAGGAGGCCCATGATCAAGGCTTGGCTGGTCGTCAAGGAGCTCCTGAGAGGGGCGCGGATCACCTCTCGCCACTTCTTCGTCAACATGACCTTCCACACGCTGAGGCTGTTCGGCGTCAAGACCAAACGGCGGGGGGCCGTGACCATCCAGTACCCCGAGGTCCGCAAGGAGCTTTCGCCCCGGCATCGGAGCCTCCACCGCATCCGGCCCCGCGACGACGGCAAGCCGAGCTGCGTGGCCTGCATGCTCTGCGTCACCGTCTGCCCGTCCGAGTGCCTCTACGTCGAAGCGGCGGAGGACCCCGACCCGGAGGTCCAGAAGCGGCCCGCCTCGTTCGTGGTCGACCTCAACCGCTGCTGTTTCTGCGGCTTCTGCGTCGAGGCCTGCCCGGTTGACGCCATCCGCATGGACACGGGCGAGATCCGCCTTGCGGCCCGCGGTCGGGCCGATCTCCGCATCCCCCTCGACAAGCCATGATCCCGCCCGCGGACCGTCTGACGATCGGTGGCATCGAGGTCATCCGGCTCCTCGACGGGACCTTCCGGGTCGACGGGGGGGCCATGTTCGGGGTGGTGCCCCGCACGCTCTGGGCCTCGAAGGCCGCGCCGGACCGGGAGAACCGGATCACGCTGGCGCTGAACTGCTACCTTGTCCGGACGCCCGGGGCGAACGTCCTGCTCGATACCGGGGTCGGGCCCGACGTCGGCCGGCGCCACTCGGATTTCTATTCCTTCGACCGCCGCCCGGGGCTTTTCGAGTCTCTGGCCGGCCTCGGCCTGGCCCCGGAGGCGATCGACGTCGTCGTCAACAGCCACCTCCATTTCGATCACTGCGGCGGCAACACGCTGAAGACGGCCGACGGGACGTGGGCGCCGGCCTTCCCTCGGGCCCGCTATGTCGTCCAGAAAGGGGAGTGGGGACAGGCCATGTCCCCGGTGGGCCGCGACAAGCCCAGTTACATGCCGGCCCGGCTCAAAACGCTGGCGGGATCGGGACCCTTGACCCTCCTCGAGGGCGACGGCCCCATCGTGCCGGGCCTCGACGCCGTCCTGGTCGCCGGCCATACGGCCTTCCACATGGGCGTCAAGGTCTCGTCGGCCGGCCGGACCTTCTTTTATGCGGCCGACGCCATCCCGACCGCGGCCCACATCGGCCTCGACTGCATCATGAGCTACGACCTCTACCCGGTCGAGACCTTCGAGAGCAAGAAGGCGCTTCTCGAGCGGGCCGAGGCGGGGGAGTGGGTCCTCGGCTTCAGCCATGACCTGGCCGTGCCGTTCGGCCGGCTGCGTCGCGCCGGCAAACGCCTGGCCGTCGTCCCCGCCTCCCCGCCTGAAAAC
>CAZIQR010000150.1:0-6638 GCA_964541055.1 uncultured Eubacteriales bacterium | reverse complement strand
CGGATCGGCCTTTTTCGAGCCGATGGAGGCCCAGATCACGGCCGCTTTTTCGCCGAGACCGGACCGGTCCGGGTCGGCCGGCCCTTCGAAGCCCTCCTGAGGGAAGGCCGGGACGAGGCCCAGGGTCGGCGCCCCGGCATACTTGCGGATGTCCTCCGCGTCCTTGATCGTGACGTCCAGGTTCTCATAGAGCAGGGCCAATCCCAGGCCGAGGAACAGGCCGAGGAGGAGCCCGACGGCCGAGTTGCGGGCCGTCCGGGGGCTGCTCGGCACGAGCGGGATCTCGGCCCGGTCGACGACATAGATGTTCGAGGCCCCGAGGCCTTTGAGCCGCGACGAGACGTCGGCCTCGCTCTTGCGCGTCATGAGCGTGTCGAGCAGGCTCTTGAGGTTCGAGATCTCGGCGGAGAGGATGTTGTACTGGACGGCGTTGTTCTTGAGCTGGAACGAATCCCCCCGGGCCTGATTGACTTGGGCCTGGATGCCCTGCTCGGCCCTCAGGGCGGCCTGGTAGTCCTGGTAGGCCCGGGCGATCTGGGACTTGGTCTCGTCCTCGAGGCTCTTCTTGGCCGAGTCCAGCGCCGCCTGGGTCTGCTGGTAGAGGGGCATGTCGGGCAGGTAGCGTTCGCTGACCTTGGCGAACTCGCCCTTCAGCCGGTTGTATTCCTCCGCCAGCCGCTGCATGACCGGATTGTTCATAGCCACGGGGATGTTGTCGACGCCGGCGTCCTTGATCTGGAAGTAATAGGTCTGTTTGTTGATGCGGTCGATCTGCTTGTCGGTCAAGGCCCGGCTCAGGCCGCTGAGGTTCTCGACGACCGTGCTTTCGCTGCTGCTCAGGGCGACGATGTTCTTGGACTGCCCGTACTCCTGGAGGCTCCGCTCCTTGCCCATGATGTCGTTGCGGACCGTCTCGATCTGGCTGGCCAGGAAATTCGTGGCCTGGGCGTTGGCCTCGTATTTGCGCTCGATGTTCATGTCGATGTAGGAATCGATGGCGGCGTTCAGGATGTCGGCGGCGAGCTTCGGGTCCCGGTAGGAGAAGCTCAGGTTCACCAGCCGGGTCCGGCGGAGCGGCTCGATGGAAAGCGTGTCCAGGAACCAGCTGGCCAGCTTGCGGCGGATGATAGGATCCGTCTTGGGATTCACGCCCGGCCGGATCGCTTTCTTGACGACGGTCTCGAGGAAGGCCTGGTTCTCGAGGAGCTTGAGGCGGTCGATCGTATTGCCGGCGAGCGATCGGCTCTGCAGGAGCTTGTATTGGGTCTGGTAGTAATCATCGCTCAGCGGCTCGACCTGGAACATGTCCTGGAAGCTGAGCAGGTTGGACTCGCGCTCGATGAGGATCTGTCCCTTGGCCGTGTAGGCGGGGGTCGTGAGGAGCGAAATGACGGCGGCGCTGACGAAGACGAGGGAGGTCGCGGCGACGACGATCCACTTCCTCTTCAGGAAGATCCCCCACAGATCGCGGAGATTGATCCCCTGGACCTCGGCCGGGCCGGTTTTTTCCGAAGTCTTCATGTTTGCACTCTCTCGATCCATGGATCCGCGGGCACGGTAATCCCCGCCTTCCTCACTCTACCATCTCCGTTGAGGGATTTTCAAGTTCCCGCGGGAACGCCCGAGCGGCGGGATCGAGGCGAGACCGGGCTTAGCGGAGGACCTGGCTGGGCATTTTGCGCACGGATCCGCCCACCGGAGTCTTCCGCGCGCTCGTCCCGCCGGCCTGGATCCGCATCGACTTGGAGGTCGTCATCCAGCGGCTGTCCCTGATCACGAGGGTCACGGCGTAGGTGCCGGCCGCGGCATACACATGCTCGGGGTTTTGGGCGGCGGAACCGGTCCCGTCACCGAAACTCCAAATAAAGGTGTAGGGGGCCCGGCCGCCGGACGCGGCTCCGGCGAAGCGGACGGCGAGCGGGGCCGGGCCCGCCGTGGGGGAGGCGGCAAGGCTGGCGCTCAGGACGGACGCGACGGGGGGCGTGACGTGAATGACCATGTCCTGGGCGGCCGTCGCCGCCGTCTGGTCCGTGACCGTGAGCCGGACGGCATAGGTGCCGGCCGCCGTGAAGGTATGAGAGACGCTGGGGCCGGACGCCGAGGCGCCGTCCCCGAAGGACCAGCTGCAGGAGTAGGGGGCCGTGCCGCCGCTCCCCGTGCCGGTGAAGTCGACGGCGAGAGGCGCGGGGCCCGACATCGCGGAAGCGGTCCCGTAAGCGACGAAGGTCGAGGTGATCCAGGAGTCGACGGTGACACCGACGGCCGCCCGCGCGACCGAGCGGTTGCCGTCGGTGACCGTGAACGTCGCCGTATAGCGCCCGGGCGACGTGAAGATGTGAACGGAGTTCTGGGACGAGGACGTCCCGCCGTCCCCGAAGGCCCATTCAAACGCATAGGGCGCCGCGCCGCCGGCGGCGTTCCCGATGAAGCTCACCGTGAGCGGGCTCTGCCCGGAAGCGGGCATACCTGAGGCGCTCGCCGTGAGATCCCCGCCGGTCCCGCCGGAGACGTTGTAGGCGCCCATGTCGGGGGGATTCGGGCGCAGGGCCTTGGCGAAGTCCTCGGCGACCTGGCTGAGGAACTGGCCGCGTCCCGCTGCCGGAGATGTGGTCGAGGCCCTGAACCAATCCGGAGAAAGCTCGCCGGCGGCCGTCGAGCCGGACCGCAGGAGCTGGGGATCGGCGACCACGTCGCTCGTCGCCCGCGCCCCGGTGACCGGGAGCCGCGACCAGCCGTTGTTGCTGAACAGGATGCCGCGGGTCTCCAGGTGGCAGATCATGACGCTCGATTCCGGCGTGTCCTGGACGAAGATGTTGTTGACGACCCGCGCGTTGCTGGCCGTGCCGGCGAAGAAATAGGCGTTGGCGGCTTCCGTCGGGGCGATGGTGTTCGAGCCGTTGACGAACGTGTTGTGGGCGATCAGGCAGTTATTGAGGCAGCCGCCGCTGATCGAGAAATTCCGCTCGCCGCCGAGGGCGAGGTTGTTGATATAGATGTTGTCGGACGACGCCGGATTGTAGCGCTCGTCGCCGGCCAGGATGTTGTTTTGCGTGCAGTAGGGCTGGGCCATGTTCCCCGGCGTGCAGTACGCCAGGTTCCGCTGGAACAGGGTGTACTTCGAGTCGGAGACGTAGTAATTGCACATATTGTTGTAAGAGACGCAGTCTTCGATGGTGTTGTGCTGGCCCTCGAAGGTCGAGATGCCCTCGCCCCAGTTCTCCCAGGACGTGCAGCCGCGGATCGTCGTGTATTGGGGATAGCGGCAGGCGCTGATCCCGAAGGCCCACGAGACCGGGAGGACCGCATATTCGTTCTTGAGGGAGTTCCGGTAGGCCCGGCAGTTCTCGATGAGGCCGTGCCAGCCCGTCATGTAGATGCCGCCGGCCCGGTTGTGGTGGGACGTGACGTTCTTGACGCTGCAGTGGTCGCCGCTGACCACGACGCCCGTGCTGCTCGAATAGCGGACCTCGAGGTTGCTGACGTTGTTCCAGTCGCCGAAGATCTGGAGCAGGATGCCTTCCTGGCCGGCCGGCAGGGTGTTGCCGTTGCCGTCGATGACGACGCTCTCGCCGTTGTAGCTCGAGATCGTGATCGGCGCCGTCTCTGTGCCGTCGTTGACCCAGCTCGAGCCGGCCTGATAGACGCCGCCCCGGATGAGGACGGTGTCGCCGGGCTTGACGGCGTAGGAAGTGCGCTGGAGGGTCCGGAACGGGCCGCTGGGCGCGGTCCCGGCCGCGGGGGTCAGGCCGTTCCAGCTGTCGTTGCCGTTCGTCGCGACATAATAGGTCGTGGCCCAGGCCGGGGCGGCCAGCCCCAAGGCCAAGACCAACAGGAGGGCGCTAAAAGCCGGCCCTTTCAGTCGAATTTCTGTCGAGTGATTCCGGATCCAAGTCATCATTCACATCTCCTGGTATCCACGGCGGAAGACCGCAAGAACGCCAGGGACCGAAACGAGAGAAGGTCTATTATGCCACAGTTGTCAAGAGGTCCCGTTAACTTTCGCGTTTTCCGAGAGTTGAGCGTCATGGGCCTTCGTTGCGGACCGTCCAGCGACCATTATGAAGGGCGAGGCGGGCCCGAGAATCACCCAAAAGGAGTATTTCAATGGGCAAAGGGGCCCGAAAATGGCTAGCCGGGGAGGGTGCCCTTCAGGGACGGCCGCGGGCCGGGTCAAGCGCCTAAAACCGTTCTGTAAAGAGCCGCCAGCTCTTCGACATAGGGGCGGATATCGTGTTTCTTCGACCTCTCGAGGCTTTGTTCCCCCATCCGGGCGCGAAGGCCCTCGTCGCGGACGAGCCTGGCCATCGCGCCGGCCAGGGCGGCGGGGTCCCGGGGCGGCACGAGGATCCCGTTCACGCCGTCGCCGACGAGCTCGGGGATTCCGCCGACCGCCGTGGCGACGACGGGAAGCCCGGCGGCCATGGCCTCGAGGACGGCCATCGGCATGCCCTCGAAATGGGAGGGGAAGACGAAGATGTCGGCTCGTTCGAAGCAGGCGAGCTTTTCCTCGCCTGAAACGGGCGGGACAAGCCGGACCGACTTTCCGGCCCCGAGATCCCGGGCGGCGGCCGCCCGGAGCCGCGCGTCGTCTTCGGCAGCCTGGACGTCCCCGACGAGATCGAGGCCGACGGAGAGGCCGCCCGCGGCAAGCCGGGCGAAGGCTTCGAGAAGATCGTCGGTGCCTTTGACCCCGGCGAGATGCCCGAGGTAGAGGATCCGAACGGCGGCGCCCGCCGCGCGGGACCGTCGCGAGGCGATCCGCCGATAGGGCTCCGTGTCGATGGCGTTCGGCAGGCGATGGATCTTAGACCCGGGCAGGCGCGCGGCGAGCCCGGACCACTCGTCGGAGAGGACGATGACGGCGCTCGAGAGCCGGAAGATCCGGTCGCAATACCAGCGCCAGAGCCGGGAGCCGGCATAGAGGCGCGCGAAGCTGCAATGGGGATGAAGGACGACCCGGCAGCGCGCGGCGCGGGCGCAGAGGACGCAGACGCTGTTCTTCAGGAACGACGCGCCGACGGCCGTGCAGATGTGGGCGATCGCGGGACGGCGCGCGATCAGGGCCCGCACGAAGCGCCCGACGTCCCTCACGGCCGCGGCCAGGTTCGCGCCGGTCGCGCGGCCGCTCGCGGCGAGGTCCCGCGTCTGGGAGCTCGTTTGGACAAAGCGAAGGTCGACCCTGTCCCGCAACGGAGAATCCAGCAGGGTCCGGCAGAAGGTCGCGATGCCGCCGAGCGGCGGCGGCAGATGGCCCGAGAGGAGAACGCGCGGCTTGTTCAATGGGACCGCGCGGCCCGCCTCTCGATGAGCCCGGCCAGGAGGCCTTCGTATTCGCCGATGTACCGTTCGAGGGTCAGGTTCTTCTCGGCAAAGTCCCGTCCGTTCATCCCCAGGCGCTGTCTCTCGGACGGCGGCAAGGCCTGGAAATCCCGGATCCTGCGGGCCAGGTCGCGCGGATCACGGGCGTCGAAGAGGAAGCCGCTGACGCCGTCGGCGATCAGGCGGGGGTGGTCCAGAACGTTGCTGAGGATGACGGGGCGGCCGCAGGCCATGGCCTCGCAGACGACGTTCGGCAGCCCCTCGCCGTAGGAGGGATGGACCAGCACGTCGTGGCGGGCCAAGAGATCGGCGACATCGGTCCGCTGGTCGAGCCAGTCCCACTGGCCGGAGAGGCCGGCGCTCTCGATGAGGCCTTCCATCTCCTGGAGATAGACGCCGCGGTCCCCGGTCCTCATCCTCTGCCCCACCCAGCTCACGCGGGGCCGCAGGCCGTGGTCGCGCTTCAGGACGTCGAGGGCCCGGACGAGACACAGGCCGTTCTTGTAGCGGGACACGCTGGCGACCGCCAGGATCCGGGGCTCCCCCGGGCCCGGCTCGAGCGGGCGCGGCCGGAACTCCTCGAGATCGTAGCCGTTGTAGATGGTCCGCAGGCGGCCGGCCATCCAGGGGTACTTGCGCAGGAAGTTCTCGCGCTGGTGGTGCGAGTTGACGACGATCATGTCGCTCCAGCGGTAGACCTGCCGCACGGCGAGCTCGAGCCGGCTGGGTTCCCCGGGCACGTCGCAGAACCGCTCGGACACGAGGACGGCCGGCCGGGTCCCGGACCGCCGCGAGGCGAGGACGTTATAGAAATTCGGGGTGTTCAGGAACGAGATGACGGCGTCGTAGCGGCCCCGGTCGATGTGGCGGCGCAGGTTCCCGACGACGTCGAGCGAGAACCGGGACCTCTTGAGCTCGACCCGGACGCGGAGCCCCTCTTTTTCCGGGTAGTGGGCCAGCAGGGCGCCGGGCGTATAGCAATACAGGGAGACCTCGTGGCCGCGGCGATGAAGGCCGATGGCCAGATTGAGGATCTGGCGCTGGGCGCCTCCGGTGCCGAGATTGTCGATGACGCAGAGAAGGTTCATGGTCCGCCGTCCGGTGAGGGTTGGAGTATAGAGGCCGTCCTGTCTGAAGTCAAGATCGTTGACAGGCAGGGGAGGCTGGGTTATCATGCCGCCTTAGTCCGTTCCCCCCGCGACTAAATCATGAGGTTTCTTGCGTGAAAGTCCTGCTCATTACGCCCTATTACCCGCCTGAGATCGGCTGGTGTATGGTGACGTTCGCAACTTGGCATAGGAGGTGGGCCATCGTAAACT
>CAZIQR010000149.1:0-6658 GCA_964541055.1 uncultured Eubacteriales bacterium | reverse complement strand
CGCGACCCCGCGTGCAAGGAGCACCTCTATGACTGAGATCCGCTTCACCATCGACGGGAAGGAGTGCCGGGGCGAGCGGGGCCAGACCATCGTCGAGGCGGCCAAGGCCAACGGCGTCTACATCCCCGTCCTCTGCCACTACGAGGGCCTCAAGCCGGTCGGCTCCTGCCGCATCTGCACCGTCCGCGTCGCCGGCCGCTATTTGGCCGCCTGCACCCAGCCCGTGACCGAGGGCATGGCCGTCGAGAACACGGCCCCGGATCTCGAGGACATGCGCAAGGCCCTCATCGAGATGCTCTTCGTCGAGGGCAACCACTTCTGCCCGGCCTGCGAGAAGAGCGGCCACTGCGAGCTCCAGGCCCTGGCCTACCGCTACAAGATGATGGTCCCGCGCTTCCCCTTCCTCTGGCCCGGCCGGCCGATCCTCTCCGCGTCGCCGCTGCTCATGCTCGAGCGCAACCGCTGCATCCAGTGCCTCCGCTGCGTCCGCGGCGTCCGGGCCAAGGACGGCCGCAAGATCTTCGCCTCGATCCGGCGCGGCCCCCAGGTGACGATCGAGATCGACGCCAAACTCGCGGCCAGGATGTCCGAGGAGGAGGCCCGTCGGGCCATGGCCGTCTGCCCCGTCGGGGCCATCCTAAAGAAAGAGACCGGCTTCGCCGTGCCCATCGGCCGTCGCAAGTTCGACGCCGCGCCGATCGGCAGCGACATCGGCCGGGGGACCGGGAGGTAGACCGTGAGCAAGCCCGTCATCGCCACCACCTCGCTCGCCGGCTGCTTCGGCTGCCACATGTCCCTGCTCGACATCGACGAGCGCATCCTGAAGCTCGTCGATGTCGTCGAGTTCAACAAGTCGCCGATCGACGACATCAAGCGCTTCACCAAGCCGTGCGACGTCGGCCTGATCGAGGGCGGCTGCTGCAACAGCGAGAACGTCGAGGTCCTGCGCTCGTTCCGCCAGAACTGCAAGGTCCTCGTCGCCGTCGGCGAGTGCGCCGTCATGGGCGGCCTGCCGGCCCTGCGCAACAGCATCCCGCTCAAGGAGTGCCTCGAGGAGGCCTATCTGAACGTGCCGACGATCGACGCGGGCGACGAGCACATCATCCCGAACGACGAGGACCTGCCGATCATCCTCGACAAGGTCTATCCCTGCCACGAGGTCGTCAAGATCGACTACTTCCTGCCGGGGTGCCCGCCGTCAGCCGACGCCATCTGGGAGGCCGTGACCGCCCTCGTCGAGGGCCGGCCCCTCAACCTGACCTACGACCAGATCAAGTTCGACTGAGAGTGAACGCCATGGGGAAAAAGATCACCATCGAACCCGTCACCCGGGTTGAAGGCCACGGCAAGGTCACCATCCGGCTCGACGACGCCGGCAAGGTGACCCAGTCCCGGTTCCACATCGTCGAGTTCCGCGGCTTCGAGCGGTTCGTCCAGGGCCGCCCCTACTGGGAGGCCCCGGTCCTCGTCCAGCGCCTCTGCGGCATCTGCCCGGTCAGCCACCACCTGGCGGCGGCCAAGGCCATGGACGTCGTCGTCGGCGCCGGCCCCGGCAAGCTGCCGGCCACGGCCGAGAAGGTCCGGCGGCTCATGCACTACGGCCAGATGCTCCAGTCGCACGCCCTGCACTTCTTCCACCTGGCCTCGCCCGACTTCCTGCTCGGCATGGACGCCGACCCGGCCGTCCGCAACGTCATCGGCATCATCGCCCTCGACAAGGAGCTGGCGACGCGGGCCGTCCTGCTGCGGAAGTTCGGGCAGGAGCTCATCCTGGCCACGGCCGGCAAGAAGATCCACGGCACCGGCGCCGTGCCCGGCGGCGTCAACAAGAACGTCTCCGCCGAGGAGCGGGACCGCTTCCTCAAGGGCCCCGAGCCGCTCACGGCCGACCGGATGATCGAATGGTCCCAGGCGGCCCTCGACCTCTTCAAGGGCTTCCACGCCAAGAACAAGGACCTCGTCGACGGCTTCGCCGCCTTCCCTTCGAGCCACCTCAGCCTGGTCCGCAAGGACGGCGCGCTCGACTTCTACCACGGCGTCCTCCGCGCCGTCGACGCCGACGGCCGCAAGATCCTCAACGACATCGACTACCAGGATTACCTCGCGTACATCGGCGAGGAGACGCGGTCCTGGAGCTACATGAAGTTCCCGTACCTGCGGAGCCTCGGCAAGGAGAACGGCTGGTATCGCGTCGGGCCGCTGGCCCGGCTCAACACCTGCGACTACGTCCCGTCGCCGCTGGCCCAGAAGGAGTTCGAGATCTACAAGGCCTACACCGACGGCAAGCCCAACAATATGTCGCTCCACATGCACTGGGCCCGGCTCATCGAACTGCTCCACGCCGCCGAGGTCATCAAGGAGCTGCTCCTCGACAAGGACCTGCAGGGGACGAAGCTCGTCAAGACGGGCCGCCGCGCCCCGGAAGGCGTCGGCCTGGTCGAGGCCCCGCGCGGCACGCTCTTCCACCACTACCGCGTCGACGCCGGCGGCCAGATCACCATGGCCAACCTCATCGTCGCGACGACGAACAACAACGAGCCCATGAACAGGGCCGTCGACTGGGTCGCCCGGAACGTCCTCTCGGAGAAGCCGGAGATCACGGAGGGCATGCTCAACCGCGTCGAGGTGGCCATCCGGGCCTACGACCCGTGCCTGAGCTGCGCCACCCACGCCCTGGGCCGGATGCCCCTCGAGGTCAGCCTCGTCGGGCCCGACGGCCGCGTCGTCGACAGGAAGGTCCGCTGATCGCGCACCGCACGGGCCGCCCGCGAACGCTCGTCCTGGGGATCGGCAACCCCGGCCGCCGCGACGACGGCCTGGGCGCCGCCGCGGTCGAGCGGCTGCGGCGGCTGCGGCTGAAGAACGTGACCGTCGACGCCAACTATCAGCTCAACATCGAGGACGCGCTCGAGTGCGCGCGGCACGAGGTCGTCGTCTTCGTCGACGCCGGACGGGCGATGCGCCGGCCGTTCGCGTTCGCGGCGGTCGAGCCGGCCGCCTCGGTCCCGGCCCTGAGCCACGCCCTCGGCCCGGCCGCGGTCCTGGCCGTGACCGCCGGGCTCTTCGGCCGGCGGCCCGAGGCCCGTCTCCTGGCGATCCGAGGCCACGACTTCGGCATCGGCGAGGGCCTGACCCGGCGCGCCGAAGCCCACTTGGATCTCGCCGTGATCGCCCTCGCCGCGTTCCTGAAGGGACTTCGGTCATGACCACGAAAACGATCACCGTCGTCCGCGATCTCCTGGCCACGAACAAGCAGGCCGCCGCCGCCATCCGGGCCGAGCTCCGGGCCCGCGGCATCCTCGGCGTCAACCTGCTGAGCTCGCCCGGCTCGGGCAAGACGACCTTGCTCGAGGCCCTGGCCGACCGCTTCCGCGGCCGCTATCGCCTGGCCGTCATCGAGGGCGACATCGAGACCGAGCGGGACGCCGAGCGCATCCGGGCCAAGGGCGTGCCGGCCTGGCAGATCACGACCGGCGGGGCCTGCCACCTCGAGGCCAAGATGATCGGGAAGGTGATCGGGGGCGTTCCCGCCGAGATCGACTTCCTGTTCATCGAGAACGTCGGCAACCTCGTCTGCCCGGCCTCCTACGATCTCGGGGAGGACATCCGCCTGGTCCTGCTCTCGGCGCCCGAAGGCGACGACAAGCCGGCCAAGTATCCGCAGGCCTTCCTCTCCGCCGACGCCCTGGTCTTGACCAAGTCGGACCTCCTGCCCTACCTCCCTTTCGATCCGCGCAAGGCCGCGGACGAAGCCCTGGCCATCAAGGGGACGCTCCGGGTCTTCAAGATCTCCGCCATCAGCGGCGAGGGCCTGGACGAGCTCGCCGCCTACCTCGTCGAGGCCCTCGAGCGCCTGAGGTCCGGCCGTGCATGAGCTGTCGCTTGTCGCCTCGGCCTTCGAGGTCCTCGAGGACGAGGCCCGCAAGCACGGCGCGAAGCGCGTGACCCGGGTCGTGCTCCGGATCGGCGTCATGTCGGGGGTCGTGCCCGACCTCCTCGAATCGGCCTTCGAGACCTATAAGAACGGGACGATCGCCGAGTCGGCCCGCCTCGAGATCGTTCCCGTCGCGGTCAAGCTCCGCTGCCCCGATTGCGGCGGCGAGGCCGTCCGCGAGGACACGGATTTCTCCTGCGCGTCGTGCGGCTCGAGGCGGGTCGAGATCGTCGAAGGCCGGGACCTCGTCGTCGGGACGATCGATCTCGAGATTTAACGCGGAACGACTTGACAAGCCCAAAATCCTTCTGTATATATGCGCTTTATTAATCGGTCTGTAGGGTCTCCTGGCATTCAAGGAGATTTGTGTTTTTATAGACCATATGCGCCAGCCCGCGAGGCGGGCCGGCGGCTCCGAGCCGCCGCGCGCCTCCTTCCCCTCAATCTCTCGACGGGCCTCCTTCCCTGAAGCGCCGCTTTCCGCCGGCCGGTTCCCGACCAAAATCCTCGATCCGGAGGGATGATTTGGACACCGATAAGACCAAGATCCAGGCGATCCTCGACAAACACCACGGTCTCAAGAAGAACCTCATCGCCATCCTCCTCGACGTCCAAGAGACCTTCAACTACCTCCCGCCGGACGCCCTGCGCCAGGTCGCCAAGGCCCTGGACATGCCCCTCATCGACGTCATCGGCGTGGCCACGTTCTACCGGGCCTTCAGCCTGAAGCCGCGCGGCAAGCACACCTGCCTCGTCTGCCTCGGCACGGCCTGCCATGTCCGCGGCGGGCCGAAGATCCTGGAGGAGCTCGAGCGCCGGCTCGACGTCAAGGCGGGAGACACGACCCCGGACGGCCAGTTCACGCTCGAGACGGTGGCCTGCCTCGGCTGCTGCGCCATCGGTCCGGTCGTCGTCGTGGACGGCGAATACCACGGTCACGCCACGATCCGGAAGGTCGGGCCGATCCTCGGCAAGTACCAGAAACCGGAAGCCGCGTGACGGAAAGGAGACCCTGATGGCCGGCAAAACGAAACTCCGCATCCAAGACCTGGCGAAAATCCGGGAAAAGACCAAATCCCTGATGACCATCCGGGAGAGCGAGGGCCGGGCCCGGGTGACCGTCCACATGGGCACCTGCGGCATCGCCGCCGGGGCCCGGGACATCATGGACGCGCTCCTCGAGGAGATCAGCAAGGCCAACCTCCAGGACGTCATCGTCACGACGTCCGGTTGCGCCGGGCTCTGCAACGCCGAGCCCATGATCACCATCGAGCTCAAGAACCAACCGCCCGTGAAATACGGCCACCTGACCCCGGACAAGATGCGCAAGATCTTCGTCAAGCACATCCTCGGCGGCCAGATGGCGACCGATCTCGTGCTGGCCGTCGGCAGCGAAACCGTGTACTGAGAGGGACGCGTGAAACAATAGCGCACTCATTTATTGGTTTGCGCCGGGACGGGCTGCGTCTCCTGCGGCTCCTTCAAGATCAAGGAGGCCCTGGAGAAGGAGATCAAGGCCAAGGGCCTCGCTGAGGAGGTCCAGGTCGTGGCCACGGGCTGCAACGGCTTCTGCGAGCGGGGCCCGATCGTCATGGTCCAGCCCGACGGCATTTTCTACCAGCTTCTCAAGCTCGAGGACGTCCCCCATCTCGTCGAGGAGCACCTCCTCAAGGGCCGCCCGGTCAAGTCGCTGATGTACGTGCCGCCGGCCGAGAAAGCCCCCGTGCCGAAGATGAAGGACATCGAGTTCTTCAAGCACCAGCGGCTGATCGTCCTGCGGAACCGCGGCCGGATCGATCCGGAGAAGATCGAGGAATACATCGCTTTCGACGGCTACGAGGCCATGGGCAAGGCCCTGTCCGGCATGACGCCGGCCGAGATCGTCGACGAGATCACCTTCTCGGGCCTGCGCGGCCGCGGCGGCGCCGGCTTCCCGACCGGCAAGAAATGGGCCATCTGCGCCAAGGAGAAGGCCTCCCCGAAATACCTGATCTGCAACGGCGACGAGGGCGATCCCGGCGCGTTCATGGACCGCTCCGTCCTCGAGGCCGACCCCCACGCCGTGCTCGAGGGCATGGTCATCGGGGCCAAGGCCATCGGGGCCTCGAAGGGCTTCATCTACATCCGCCACGAGTATCCGCTGGCCCTGAAGCGCATGGAGATCGCCATCCGGCAGGCCCGCGACAACGGCCTCCTCGGCGAGGATATCCTGGGGACCGGCTTCAACTTCGACCTCGAGATCGTCCAGGGCGCCGGCGCCTTCGTCTCCGGCGAGGAGACAGCCCTGATCGCCTCGGTCGAAGGCCATATCGCCATGCCGCGGCAGAGGCCCCCGTATCCCGCCCACAAGGGCCTCTGGGGCCACCCGACCGTCATCAACAACGTCGAGACCTGGGCCACCGTCCCCAACATCATCCGCCGGGGCTCCGACTGGTTCCAGGCCCTCGGCACGGACACGAGCAAGGGGACCAAGATCTTCTCGCTCGTCGGCAAGATCGCCAACACCGGCCTCGTCGAGGTCCCGATGGGGATCACCCTCCGGGAGATCGTCTTCGGCATCGGCGGCGGCATCCCCGACAACCGGGACTTCAAGGCCGTCCAGATCGGCGGCCCGTCGGGCGGTTGCCTGCCGGCCAAGATGCTGGACCTGCCCGTCGACTACGAGAGCTTGACCGCCGCCGGGGCCATGATGGGCTCGGGCGGCATGATCGTCATGGACGACAA
>CAZIQR010000148.1:4443-6663 GCA_964541055.1 uncultured Eubacteriales bacterium | reverse complement strand
GAGAAGGCCGAGCTGTCGCAGTTGAAGAAGGCGCTGATGTCGCAGAACGAGCCGGCGAAGATCGTTTTGGGGTAGTTGGCCAGGAAGTAGTGGCGGATGGTCATGATCGAGGCGACGATCATGCCCAGGCCGAAGAGGAACGATAAGGCGCGGCGAAGCTTCCAGCCGTCGAGGGTCAGGGTGCGGGCGGCGTGCGGAACGGGGTTCGTGGCCATGTCTTTCGCGCTCCTAGGTGGACTACAGATAGAGGATTATACCACAATGGGGTCTGACCCCAGGAATAGGCTTATTTATCAGCGCGTTAGGATTAATTTTTGGCCCAAAAACACCCCTAAGTCGACGTTTTTTTGGGCAAAAACGAGAACTTATTCGGGAGGCGGCGGCGGGATCGGCCTCTTCTTGCGGGGTCGATGGCGGTGCGGCCGGGAACGGGGGCGGGTGCCGAAGCGGTCGCGGTAGATGAGCGAGAAAGGGTCGTCGCATTCGCCGAAGTTGCCTCGGATGAGGAGCGAGGTGATCCGCGAGGCCTCGAGGTAATGAGGCTTCTCTTTGAGGGCCCAGCGCATCTTGCCGTCTTCGAGGGCCCGGAGCATGTGGTCGACGATGACCAGGGTGTGAACGGTCTCGAGCAGGAGCGTTTTCGGGACCGTGGCCGTGGCCCCGGCGCCGCGGAACGAATCGTAGAGGACCTTCGGCTTGTCGCCGCGCATGGCCGCGAGGAGAGGCTCGGCCCAGGGCCAGAGGAGCAGGCCGTAGGCGACTTCGGTCGGCGGGGAGCCGCCGGAGTTGATGGAGGCGTCGAGGGCGCCGAGGAGGAAGGTCAGCCGCTCGAAGGCGTTGTCGGAGGCCTGGTAGATCTCGCCGACGTTGCCGAGGAAGCGCGGCAGGATGCCGTGGGCGCGGGCGGCCTGGAAGAACGCCCGGACGCTGCCCGACTTCATGTCCTTGTTGAGCTCCTCGTAGAGACGCGCCCCCGAGCAGACGTTGAGGCGGTGGCTGTGCCGGGCGATGGCCTCGGCCGTCCTCTCCTCGATGGCGAAGCCGAGGCGCGAGGCGTGGCGCAGGACGCGCCAAATGCGGACGGGGTCCTCGGTGTAGCTCGCGTCGGGGTCGCCGATGATGCGGACGCGGCCCGCTTCGAGGTCGTCGAGGCCGCCGACGTAATCGATGACCGAGAAGGTGGCGATGTCGTAATAGAGGGCGTTGATGGTCAGGTCGCGGCGGAAGGCGTCTTCACGCGGCGTGCCGTAGGCGATGGGCTTGAGCGGCAGGCGGCCGCGGCCCTGGCCTTTCGGACCCGGCGGAAGGGGCAGGTCGCACTCGGGAAGGGGACCGGCGGCCTCGGCATCGACGGATGGAGTATCTGCGGTCTGAGCATCGTCGGGACGTCCGTCGATCTCAGGTGACTCCTCGATCTCGCTCTCGACCGCCAATTCGGGAGCGGCGGCCTCGACCTGATCGGGCTCGGCGTCCTCGCCTCCGCCGGTTGCGGCCGCCCGGGCCTCTTCCTCCTCGCGCTCGGCGGCGAGATCCTCCTCGTCGGGCTTGCGGCGGAAGGTCGAGACCTCGATGACCTTACCGCCCTGGAAGCGGACGTGGGCCAGCCGGAAGCGCCGGCCGATGAGGAAGGCGTTGCGGAAGAGCTTCTTGATCTGGTTGGGATGGGCGTTCGTCGCGACGTCGAAATCGGCCGGCTTGCGGCCGAGCATGAGGTCGCGCACGGCCCCACCGACGAGATAGGCGATGAAGCCGTGGCTGTTCAGCCGGTAGAGGACCTTGAGGCAATCCGGGTCGATGTCGCGGCGCGAGATGCGGTGGCGTGAGCGGTCGAGGATGAGCGGGGCTTCGAGCTCGTTCCCGTTCTCGGTCTCGTCGCCGGCGCCGGGATCGGGATTGGGATCGGACGCTATCGATTCGGCTGTTCTTTCTTCAGGATCGGTCATCTAACACTAAAATAACATGTTTTGTTTTTAGGGTCAAAAACGCGGACTTAAGGCCTTTTCGGGGCCCAAGAGGGGATTTAACATGCTGATAAATATGATTATTCCTGGGGTCTGACCCCGCCCCAGACCCGGAAGAAGTTGCCGCCGAGGATCTTGCGGATGTCGGCGGACTTGTAGCCGCGCTTGACGAGCTCCTTGGTGATGCTCGGATAGAGGCCGATATTCTCGAGGCCGGCCGGGGTGTCGCTCGTGCCGTCGAAATCGGATCCCAGGCCGA
>CAZIQR010000148.1:0-4343 GCA_964541055.1 uncultured Eubacteriales bacterium | reverse complement strand
TTCTCGAGGCCGGCCGGGGTGTCGCTCGTGCCGTCGAAATCGGATCCCAGGCCGACGTGATCGCAGTCGCCGGTGACCTTGACGACGTGGTCGATGTGGTCGACGACCGTCGTGACGTCGACCCGCGGCAGGGTCTTCTTGACCTCGTCCTGCTTCCCGCCCAGGGCGCTGTTCAGGAACTCCGGCAAAACGGTGATGCCGACCATCCCGCCCTTCTCGGCCAGGGCCTTGAGCATCTCGTCGCTGAGGTTGCGGTGATGGGGCGAAAGCGCCCGGCAGGCCGAATGCGAGGCCACGACCGGCGCCTTCGAGTATTTCAGCACGTCCCAGAACGTCGAATCCGCGGCGTGCGAGACGTCGATGATCATGCCGAGCCTGTTCATCTCGGCCACGACCTGCCTGCCGAACTCGGTCAGGCCGCCGTGGACCGGCTTCGGATCGCCCGACGCGTCGGCCCAATCGGTCGCCGTCCAGTGGGTCAGGGTCATGAGCCGCACGCCCGCCCGGTGGAACTCGCGCAGCACGGCCAGGTCGTTCTCGATGGCGTAGCCGCCCTCGATGCCGATGACGACCGCCGTCTTGCCCTCGTTGTAAGCCGCGGCGGCGTCCCGGGGCGTGAGGGCCAGGGCGAGAGCGTTCGGGTTCTTGTCGACGAGGTCGTGCACGCCCTCGATCTCGGCGAAGATCTTGTTCGCCGACGTGTATTTCTCGAGGTCGTTCGCCGGCGGCGGGGCGAAGCAGGCGAAGACCTGGAGGTCGATGCCGCCCCGCTTGAGCTTGGGGATGTCGATGTGGCCCGTCGGCAGGTCCTTGGTCAGGTCCTCGCCGGCCATGTACCGGCCGATCGTGTCGCAGTGCATGTCGACGACCGCGGCCTCGCGGTGGAGGAAGAGCGTCCGGAAGAGGGGATCGTTCAGGTTCTCCTTCGTCGTCCCCAGGTACCTGATGATGTCGCAGTGGTACTGGGCCGCCTCGCGCAGCCGCTCGGGATCGATCATCCCCGGCCGGTCGCCGGGCATGTGATATTCGGGGTGCTCGTCGTCGAGCTTCTCGGTCAGGACCTCGCCGGAGCGCAGGCTGATGGCCGGGACGTTCTTCGTCCAGAACGAGGTGTGGTCCGAGCCGCGGTAGTTGTCGCGCGGCCGCAGCTTGGCGATCGTCGCCGCGTCGAGCCCCTTCTTGACGATCTCGTAAAGCTCGGCGAACTCGGACATGCCGCCGACAAGAAGGTCGCTGTCGCCGGTCCCGACCATGTCGATGTTCATGTAGAGCGCCGTCTTGTCGAGGGGCCAGACCGGATGCTCGGTGTAATAGCGCGAGCCCACGAGGCCCAATTCCTCGCCGGCCCACGAGCAGAAGATGATCGTCCGGGCCGGCCGGAACTTGGCCGCCGCGAGGGCCCGGGCCGTTTCGAGCACGGTCGCGGCCGAGGTGGCGTTGTCGTCGGCGCCGGGGTAGATCCAGCCGTCGATGCCGACGCCGAGGTGGTCGAGGTGGCCGCCCATGATGAGCGCCTCGCTCTTGAGCTTCGGGTCCGTGCCGGGCAGGATGCCGATGACGTTGGGCGCGGTCCGGTCCTCCGAGACGAAGTGGGCCTCCATCTCGGCCTCGACGCCGAGATCGAGCGTGAACGACTTTTTCAGCCGGAGCGTCTTGCTGACGAGGTCGCGCCAGCTTTTCCCGACGAGGTAGAACGCGTCGCTGAGGAAGTTGCGGCCGGCCCGCATGACGACGAAGCCTTCGGGGCATTGGCCGGGATTGAGCAGGCCGGGCCGCAGGCGGCGCGGTCCCGGCGGGGAGGTCTGACGATAATCGACAGGCGTCGAGATGTCCATCTCGACGAGGCCGACGGCTCCCTTGTCCGCGGCGGTCCGGACTTTCCGGGCCAGGTTCCAGCCCGCCTTGGGATCGGCGGCCACGGATTCGGGGACGTCGGGCATGACCAGGACGATCTTGCCCTTGACGTCGAGCCCCGCATAGTCGTCCCAGCCGTCCTTCCCGGAGACGACGCCGCAGCCGACGAAGACCATGCCGCCGCGCACGGTGCCGGACCCGGTCCCCCTCATGGGGGTGAAGTCCCTCTCGCGTCCGGCGAAATAGACGCGGTGGGCGGGAGCGAGGATCTCGAGGCGGATGGGCTGCACGAAATCGCTCCAGGCCTTGAACGGGACCTCCTGGAACCAGGTGCCGTTGTCGCCGCCGGGCTTGAGGCCGATCTTCTGCATCTCGGCCGCGACGTATTCGGCGGCGCGCCGGTATTCGGGCGAGCCGGCTTTCCGCCCCTTCATCTCGTCCGACGCCAGGAAAGCGATGTGGGCGAAGGCCTTGGCGCCGTCGGCCGTGGGGCGAAGCGCCGCGGCCTTGGCGGGGCCGCCGCTCATGCTCCCCATGCTCCCTCCGCCCGCCGTCGGTCCGGCTGCGGGGGACGAGAACAGATAGGCGACAAGAGCCACGCCCCCGACGATCACGGCGAAGAGCGCCGTCGAGGGCCCGTGCGAGGTGCGGCGTGATGAGTTGCGGGTCATGAGGAAATCCTTTGGGCCTGTTCGAGCTTATTCAGGGCGTCGGCGGCGGCCTTGCCGAAGCCTTCCGAGACCGTCGGGTGGTTGTAGACCATGTCCTTGAGGTCGTCGGCGCGGGCGCCCGTCTTGATGGCCAGGGCGGCGAAATGGATGATCTCCGAGGCGTCCTGGCCGGCCACGTGAGCGCCGATGAGGCGCCGCGTTTTCGCGTCGAAGATGAGCTTGAAGAAGCCGGTGACATTGGCGTCGAGGCAGGAGCGGACGAGGTCGTTGTAGCCGCACTCGCCGATGACGATCCCGCCGCCGCCGGCCCGGGCCCATTCTTCGGTCACGCCGACCGAGCCGACCTCGGGATCGGTGTAGAGGCCCCAGGGCGCGCAGGCGTAGTCCATCTTCGCGTCGAGGCCCATGGCGTTCTCGGCGGCGACGCGCGCTTCGACCACGGCCATGGAGGAGAGCATGAACCTGGCCAGGACGTCGCCGGCGGCGTAGATGCCGGGCGCGGAGGTCCGCATCCGGTCGTCGACCTGGATCTCGCCGCGCGGGCCGGGCACGATGCCGGCCGCATGGAGGCCGAGGCCCTCGGTGTCGGGGCGGCGGCCGACGCCGACGATGATCCGGTCGGCCTCGACCGTCTCGCCGCTGTCGAGGGCGGCCCGGGCCGGGCCGCTGCCGTCGGGAGCGGGGGCGACGCCGGTGAGGCCCGTCTTGAGCAGGAGCTTGATGCCGCGCTTCTTGAACTCGCGGGTGATGAGGGCGGCCACGTCGTGGTCCTGGCCGAGGAGGGCCCGGTCGGCCTTCTCGACGACCGTGACCTCGGAGCCGAGCGAGCGGAAGATGAAAGCCATCTCGCAGCCGATGACGCCGGCCCCGACGATGAGGAGGCGGGGCGGGATCGCGTCCATGGCCGTGAGCTCGTCGGCGGAGAGGACGACCCGGCCGTCGAAGGGGAGGCCGGGGAGGGCCTGCGGCCGCGAGCCCGTGGCGATGACCGTCTTCGGCGCGTCGACGAGCTTGGTCGTGCCGTCGGCGAGGGCGACCTCGATCGCGCGCGGGCTCTTGAACGAGGCGACGCCGGTAAGGGTAGCGATGACGTTCTTGCGGAGGAGCGTCGTCAGGACGCCGACCTCGCACAGGGTCGTCTTGTGCCGGCTCTCGAGGATGGTCTTGTAGTCGGCCCGGGCGTTCTCGACGACGGGGACGCCATAGCGCTTGGCCTGCTTGAGGTGCTCGAGGAAGTGGGCGGCGTTGCTCAGGATCTTGCTGGGAAGCGTGCCTGTCCGGACGCAGCCGCCGCCGAGCTCGGCCTCGCGGTTGACGATGAGGACCTTGGCCCCGAGGTGCGTGGCGCGGAGGGCGGCCGAAAGACCGGCCTCGCCGCCGCCGATGACGATGAGATCATAGCCGTTGGCGACGACGCTCATGGGGTCATCGCTTTTGTGGCGGTCGCCGCGGCTGCCTTCGGTTTCCGGAGCGAGGCGACGACCGTATCGAACGACGGCGGCGGCGGGGCTTCGATGGCGACGGGCTCGCCCGAGGGCAGCGCGAACTCGAGGGACAGGGCGTGGAGCATGAGCCGGGGAGTTCTTTCCTGACGGGCCTTGTCGCCGTAGCGGAGGTCGCCGAGGATGGGGTGGCCGATGTGATAGAGATGGACGCGGATCTGGTGGCGGCGGCCGGTCGAGGGCGTGACGCGGAGGAGGGCGGCGCCGTCGAGGCGCCCGGCGATCTTCCACTCCGTCGAGGAGGGCTTGCCGCGCTTGGGATCGACGCCCATGCGGCCCGAGCCGAACTCGCGGATCGGGGCGTTGATCTGGCCGC
>CAZIQR010000147.1:4437-6723 GCA_964541055.1 uncultured Eubacteriales bacterium | reverse complement strand
CCGGTCTGCACCCAGTTCGAGACCTGGGGCCTCGAGGACGGCTGGAAGTACGGCGACGAAGTCCTGCTCATGCCCAAGATCGTCGAGCCGCCCTTCGAGACCAAGAGCGACTATCGTATCGCCTCGGAGATCGCGGCCCGGCTGGGCCTCGAAAAGGATTACACGGAGGGCCGCACCGAGCGCGACTGGGTGGCCTGGTCGCTCGACCGCTACCGGCGGACGCGCTTCCCCGGGCTGCCGACGCTCGATGAGTTCGAGCGCTCGAATGCCGGCGTTTTCTCGGTCCCGGTGACCCGGCCGGCCGTGGCCTTCGCCGATTTCCGCAGGGACCCGGCCGCCCATCCGCTGCCCACGCCGTCGGGCAAGATCGAGATCTTCTCCAAAGAGCTCCAAGACCTGAATCGCCCGTCCGAGATCCCGGCCGTCCCCAAATACATCCAGGAGTGGGAGAGCCCGTTCGGTCCGGAAGCGGCGAAATACCCGCTCTCGGCGATCGGTCAACATTATCTTTCACGCGTCCATTCGACCCTCGAAGGCATCGACTGGCTCGAGGAGGCCTTCCCGCAGCGGCTCTTCATCAACTCCGTCGACGCGGCGGCGCGCAAGATCAAGACCGGCGACACGGTCCGGGTCTGGAACGACCGCGGGGCCACGGTCGTCAAGTGCCGGGTAACGCCGCGCCTCATGCCCGGCGTCGTCGCCCTGCCGCAAGGGGCCTGGTGGACGCCCGATAAGGACGGCGTCGACCGCCGCGGCTCGATCAACATCCTGTCCTCGGAGCGGTGGACGCCGTTCGCTTTCGGCAACGCCCAGCACACGATCATGGTCCAAGTCGAGAAGGCGGAGGCGGCCTGACATGGTGACGCAGTATGCCTTCTACTTCAACGCCGCGGCCTGCAGCGGCTGCAAGGCCTGCCAGGTCGCGTGCAAGGACCGCAACGACCTGCCGCCGGGCGCGCTGTGGCGCCGCGTCTACGAGGTGACGGGCGGCGGTTGGGAGAAGAAGGGCGAGGTCTGGGTCCCGACCGTCGTCTCCTACAACATCTCCATGGCCTGCAACCACTGCGAAAAGCCCGTCTGCGGCCTGGCCTGCCCGGTGAAGGCCATCTCCAAGCGCGACGACGGCATCGTCTTCGTCGATACCGGGGCCTGCATCGGCTGCCGCTATTGCGAATGGGCCTGCCCTTACACGGCCCTCCGCTTCGACGTACGGACGAACACCGTCTCGAAGTGCAATTTCTGCTATGACGCCATCGACGCCGGCGGCGTGCCCGCCTGCGTCGCCGCATGCCCGCAACGGGCCCTCGATTTCGGCGACCTCGCGGAGCTCCGCAAAAAGTACGGCGATGTCCGCCAGATCGTGCCCCTGCCGGACCCCGGGCAGACCGAACCGGCCCTGGTCATCAAACCCCACCGCGACGCGGCCAAGGCCGCCGAGCGAGGGGCCGAAGTGGCCAACTGGGAAGAAGTCTAGCTCCCGATGCGCAAGGAGTGGCCGCTCGTCGCCTTCACCATTCTGGGCCAGATCGGGGTGGGGCTCTTCTGGGGATTCCACCTCCCGTTCCTCGTCCGCGGCCGCCTGCCGGCTTACGGCTGGCGCATGAGCTGGCTGATCCTCCTGGCCGTGGTCGTCCTGCTTACGGTCCTCGCCGCCGCTGTCTCGTTCTTCCATCTTCATCATCCGCTCCGGGCCCGGCACGCGCTCAGGAACCTCCGCTCGTCCTGGCTCAGCCGCGAGATCCTGTTCGAGCTCGCGTTCGTCGCCCTCACCGCCGCGAACGCTCTTTCGGGCGGATTCCTGAATCTGGGGCGAGGGGCCCGGTGGGGCCTGCTCGTGGCCGCCGGACTCGCCGGAGCCCTCTTTCTCCTGAGCATGGTGAAGCTCTACATGCTTCCGTCGGTGCCCGTCTGGAAAAGGGCTTATACGCCCCTGACCTTTCTCGCGGCGACGCTTCTCCTGGGCGCCGTATCGACGGAGATCGTGGTACGGGTCGCCGCGGGGCCCGGCGCCTTTGAGGTCGACCTCATGCCCGTCATCCTTGTCCTCATCGCCGCCGAGATCGCTCTGGCGGTATTCGCCGCTCCTCGCGACGGCCTGAAGCGCTTTCGCCCGGCTCCGGCCCTTCGGCCGGACGACGCGCCGACTCGGCTCCTGCACCACGCCCGGATCGCCTTTTTAGCGGCGGCCCTGGTCTGCGCCGTGATCGACATCAGGTCGAGCGGGAACGCCATCATGAACGAGCGGGGAGCGGGGCCGATCCTGCTATTGGTCTTCCTCTTCGCGCT
>CAZIQR010000147.1:0-4337 GCA_964541055.1 uncultured Eubacteriales bacterium | reverse complement strand
TCGAAGAGCGGCAGGATGCTTCGTTCGCCGCTCGCGAGAAGGGCTTCGATCTCGGGGATGATGGATCTCTTATAAAGGGCGAAGAGCGGCTCGTAGAGGCCCGAGGGGCCAACGGGAACGGTGATCTCGGAGCCGCAGGTCGTCCGGGCGAGGGCCTCGAGGAGCGGCACATCGATCTCGGGGATGTCGCAGGCGATGACCAGGCAGGCGTCGTTCCGCGCCGCCTTCAGGCCGGCGAGAACGCCGCCCAGGGGGCCAAGCCCTTCGACTTCGTCCCTGACGACGGTCGTGGCGATCCCCGTCATGGATCTCCTGACATGGCCGGCGCTATGGCCTTTTGGGGCGGTCCCGGGTCCGGAGGGCAACGCCTGACCCGGGGAAAGGCTGACGAGGACCTCGTCGACGAGGGGCACGACTTGAGCCAGTACGTGTTCAAGCAGCGTCCTGCCGCCCACGTCGAGGGCGGCCTTGTCGGCCTTCATCCGCCGGCTCCGGCCGCCCGCGAGCACGACGGCCGTCACCGGCTTCCCGCCGCACCGGATCGTTTTTTTCACGCGGCCATCATATGTCCGCCCGCTCCGCTTTTCAATCTGAGAGCCCCTCGGGCGAGTCGTCAGTGATCTAGGGCCGGACGTCGCAACGACCCGGCTTGACTTGGCTCCGGCGTGTGAACATAATGAGGGCCACACCCCATGCTCCTCAAGCAGCAGGACTTCTATCGCTCCCTGACCGCCCTCTCGCCGGGGCTCGTCGAGCGCATCCGCCGGACGATCGAGGAGTCCGAGAAGAAGTTCTCGAAAAAGAAGGACGGCAAGGCCGGCTTTCTTTGGGAGCACACCGTCCTCGTCGCCGCCCAGTCCTTCCGGTTGGCGCAAACGGAAAAGGAGAACGCCGACCTGGCCGCGCTGGTCGCCCTTTTCCACGACGCGGGCAAGTTCGCCGGGGGCCGCTATCACCACGGCGACAAGCCCGAGGAAGAAGAGGCCGCCCGTATCGCCCGGGCCACCCTCGAGGAGACCGGCCTGAAGATGGCCGATATCGGGCATGTCGTCCGGGCCCTGCGCTCGCTCTATCAGTCCGGCGCCAGCCGCAGCCGCTTGGCCGACATCGTACACGACGCCGATTTCCTGTCGAAGTTCGGCTATCTCGGCGTGGCTAATTTCTTCGTCAAGTCGACGCTGCGCGGCCGCAACCTCGAGTCGGCGGCCATGGACTATCTGAGCAAGGAGCTGACCTACGCCGCGGTCCTCCCGGCCAACATGCGAACGGCCGCGGCCCGCCGCCTGGCCGTCAAGAAATCCGCCGACACATTGAAGTTCTACCGGGCCTACATCGGCGAGCTCAAGGAGGCCCACGGCATGGACCTCCGCGTCCGGACGGTCGACGTACCGACCGCGCGCGGGCGGGGCCGGAAGGCCCAGGTGACGCTCGTCCTGCCGGTTTGCTGCGGCGCCTGCGGCGGCAAGTGGGAGAGCGCGTTCCGGACGGAGAAGGGGCTCAAGTGCGAGACCCTCGAGGCCTCGCTGCGATGCACGGCGTGCGACGAGCGCCGGTCCATTTCCTTCTGCCTACCGGAGATGGCATGAGACGGATGGCCCTGGCGGCCGCCGTCGCCGCCTGTCTTCTGGCCGGGAGCGCGGCCTGCGCCAAGCCGGCGGCCCGGCCCGTCATCGGGGTCAAGATCTACGACGCGGCGCCGCCCTTCGACGCCCTTTTCCGTCAATGGAAGGACCTCGGCGTCAACACCGCCTTCGTCTCCGAAACGCTTCTCGCGAACGAGGATTTCCGGGCCCGGGCCAAGGCCGACGGCCTGACCCTCTTTCTCATCTATCCGGTCTTCCAAAGCCCGGAGGCGATCAAGGAGGATCCCGGGATCGCCGCCGTCACGGCGTCGGGCGGTCCGGCCCGCGACGAATGGGTCGAGTTCGTCTGCCCGACGAAAGGGGAGGGCTACCTCGAGCGGCGGATCGCCCATCTCCGGGACCTCGTCGCGCAGGGGGATCCGGATTACGTCAGCCTGGATTTCATCCGTTACTTCGTTTTCTGGGAGAAGGTTGCGCCCGGCCGCGCGCCGGAGTCCCTGCCGCAGACCTGCTTTTGCCCGGACTGCCTGAGCGCCTTCGAGAAAGCGGCCGGCGTCACGATCCCCGACGGCCTTTCGACGACCGCCGCGAGGGCGGACTGGATCCTGGCCCGTCACGCCGCCGAGTGGGCGGAATGGAAGTGCGGCCGGATCGCCGAGGTCGTCTCCCGCTTCGCCAAGGCCGCGCGCGAGGCCAAGCCGGCGGTCAAGATCAACCTCCACGGCGTGCCGTGGCGGCGGACCGACTTCGGCGGCGCGATCAGATCCGTGGCCGGACAGGACTTCGCCCGTCTCGCGCCGCTCGTCGACCTCATCTCGCCCATGACCTATCATCACATGGTCCGGCAAACGCCCGCCTGGGTCCATGACGTCGTGGCCGACATCGCCGCTCAGACCCAAGGCGCCCCGGTCCTCCCCAGCATCCAGGTCTCGAAGGCTTATGTCGAAGAGGAGCTACCGCCGGACGAGTTCCGGGCCGCCCTCGACGAGGCCCTCCGTCCCCCGTCGCGGGGCGTCGTCCTCTGGTCGTGGGACGCCCTGTCCCGTTCGCCCGAGAAGATGGACATCCTGAGATCGCGGGCGGCGTTGAAAAAAACCTCCCGTTCGTAGACAATAGGCCTCTCGAGTTTGAGCATGATCCGTCCCCGACGCCGGACCTTCAGACAGGCCTGCCGCCTTTTCCTCCCGTCGGCGGCCCTGGCGTTCGCGGCCGGCTGCCAGGTCTCCCAGGTCCCGCCCGAGCCGTCCCGCCCCGACAAGATCGTCATGGGCTATTACCGGACCTCGAACCGGGCCGTGCTCGACCACACCCAGATCGCCTACGAGTACCTGACCCACATCGCCCACGCCTTCGCCTGGCCCGACGCCTCGGGCAACCTCGTCATCCCCAACGGATTCCTCTATCCCGAGCTCAACGCCGCCGCCCATCAGAACGGCGTCAAGATGATCCTCAGCCTCGGCGGCTGGGGCAACTGCGACGGCTTCCCGGGCATGGCCGCGACTGCGGCGAACCGGAGCCGCTTCATCGGCCAGCTCGTCGACTTCTGCAAGGCCAAGGCCTACGACGGCATCGATATCGACTGGGAGTTCGTCTCGAACGACCAGCAGAAGGCCGACTTCACCCTGTTCATCGAGGCCCTCGGCGCGGCCCTCAAGGCCCAATCCCCGCCGCTCCTCCTGACCACGGCGACGACGTCGGGGAACTACTACGGCCGCTGGATCGACTATGAGCGCCTGGCCGCCGCGTTCGACTTCATCAACTTCATGACCTACGACTATCACGGGACCTGGTCCGACCATTCCGGCCATAACTCGCCGCTTTACACGCCGTCCTGGGACGCCTGCGGCTCGCTCGACGACACGTTCGCCTACGCCCTCAGCCGCCAGGTCCCGCTGGCCAAGCTGGGCGTCGGCCTGGCCTTTTTCGGCCGGTCCTTCGACTGCGGGGCCATGGGCCGGCCGTTCACGACCAGCCAGGGCTGGGACTATGTCGACATCGCCGCCCTGCCCGGCTCGTCCTGGACGCGCGTCTGGGACGGCGAGGCCCAGGTCCCTTACATGCGCCGGACCGACGGCGGCATGGTCATTTCCTACGACGATCCGAGCTCGATCGGGCTCAAGTGCCAATATGTCAAGGACAAGGCTTCGGCCGGGGTCATCATCTGGGAGCTCGGCAACGACTTCCGGTCCGGCGCTTCGGCGCTGCTCGAAGTCGTCGGCAAGTCCTTCGGGGCCGGCTCCCGGGGCGATTGACGATCCGATCCCTGAGAGGTGATCACGATGAGACACACAGGTCCCGCCGCGAAGGCCCTCGCCCTCGTCCTGGCCTCGTTCGGCGTTTTGGCGCTTTTCGCCGCGCCGGCCGCGGCCGCCGCCGCCGACAAGACCCACGGCTTCTTCCCGGTCTCGGTCTGGTACGCGGGCGGCAAGGCCCGGGCGCCCATGCTCGAGACCGTGACGCCGCGATCGCGCGAGATCTGGAAGCAGGACATCGCCCAGATCAAGCGGCTGGGCTTCAACACCGTCCGGACCTGGATCGAGTGGACGGCCTGCGAGAAGGTCGAAGGCCAGTACGATTTCTCGGCCCTCGAGCTCCTGACCGACCTCGCCGGCGAGGCCGGCCTGCGGGTCATCGTCCAGGTCTACATCGATTCGGCCCCCGACTGGGTCGGCCGGAAGTACCCCGACGCCAAGTTCGTTTCCTCGAACGGCGTCGCCGTCGAGTCGCAGGCCTCGCCCGGCTTCTGCTTCGACC
>CAZIQR010000146.1:0-6741 GCA_964541055.1 uncultured Eubacteriales bacterium | reverse complement strand
GCTGCCGCGCATGTCGTGGCTGCCGAAGATCGAGGCCGTCCTGGTCGAGAACACGAGCCTGCCCCCGTCCGGGTGCGGCGAGCCGGCCATCACGGCCATGGGCGCGGTCATCGCCAACGCCATCCACGACGCGGCCGGGGTGCGCCTCGACATGCTGCCGATGACCCCGGCGCGGATCAAGGGAGCGCTAGCTAAAAGGGGTTAAAAGGGCGAGTCCCCGTCCCAGCCGGCGAGCCTGGCCCACAGCCACCACGCGGCGTAGGCCTTGAGGTTGGCGTTGAGCGGCTGGGAGTGAGCCGACTCGCAGCTGAACCATTCGCCGGGGTGGGCGTTCTCCCAGTCGATGGCCCAGTTCCGGTCGCGCGAGCCGTCGCCGTTGCTGTCGTAGTCGCAGGCGTCGTTGACCAGCTTGTCGCCGAAATAGGCCCCGTCCGGATCGTAGCTCTCGATATCGGCGAAATCGTAAAGGATCTTGTTCCCGGCCCGGCAATAATCGCGGATCTGCTTGTTGCGGGTCGGGACGTTGCCGGTCGGGGCGGCGCCGTCCGTGTGCCCGGTCATGTAGACGAAATGGACGCCCGGATAATCGCGCTCGAGGCCGTCCATGAGATCGAGGTAATGGCGGATGTCGGGCTCGGAGCCGTCGACCTGGCTGCACCAGGCCCAGACGATGACGTTGACGTCCGGGTTGGTGTTCAGGTAGGCCCGCGTCGCCTGCTCCCAGGCCGTGCGGCTGGGGTCGCCGAGATCGTTGGCCATGCCGAGGTTGCCGAAGTCCCCGTAGAAGTCCCGCAGGTCGAGCGCCCCGCCCGTGCCGCCCCCGTTCCAGGCATAGGCGCCGCCCCGCCACGCGGCGAGGCCGGTCATGCCCGTCGTCAGTTGGCTGCCGTGCGAGGTGTGGCCGTAGGCGATATGAAGCGTGGCCTTGGCCTGGTCGAGGTAGGTGGCCGGGATGGCGCTCAAGCTGACGGACGTGTGATCGACGATGATCGCTTCCGGATTGGTCGGCGACGTGTCGGTCGTCCCGCAGGCGGACAGGACGGCGATCGCGGCGGCCAGGACCGCGGCGCCGGCTGATCTCGAAAGCCTCATCGGTACGCTCTCCATGGTCAGGGCATTCCCATCGATTATAGCCGAAGCCCGCGCTTTCGCCTAGGAAAGGCGCCGCAGGAAGAGCGGTCCGATCGATCAGAGGAAGAGCGAGACGCCGACGAGGACCTGGTGCAGGTTCCCCCACTCCTTTACCGTCAGGTAGGGGGTCGTCCAGTTGAAGCGGTTGAACCGGTACTCGATGCGGATCGCCGCCGAATTCCCGACGCGGACCTTCAGCCCGGCCAGGCCGACGATGTCGAAGCTCTTATAGTTGTTGCCGCCCTCGATGACGTTGTAGATCGGGAGCCCGTTGCCGGCGCCCGCGCCGCCGCCGAGGAAAAGCTCGAGCTTCTTGCCGAGGGCGAAGTTGTAGAGCAGCTTGCCCTGGGCGAGATAGGTCGTGTCCCCTCCGTCGTCGCCCATCGGGACGAAGATCTGGATCTCGGGCTCGAGCTCGAGCCCGCCCCAGATGTACCAGCCGAAGCGGACCGGCAGGCTCAGATAGCTCAGCGAGCCGGCCTCGTCATCGAACTTGAGGTTGTAGTAGGACGCGGACAGCCCGAGCTCGAACTTGCCGGGCAGGACCTGGGCCGAAGCCAGGCCCGCGCCGGCCAGAAGAAGGACGAAAACGATCGCGCCGAGCTTTTTCATGGCAGACTCCTTTCCAAGGATCATGGGTTTAGTCGGCCGGACGCGCCGGGGATTGAGGCCGCCGGACGGTCGCTTTCCATTTCAGGGGGCTTGTGCTATAAGTCGGGGACGGTGCCGCCATGAAAACCCTGCTCGTTGTCAATCCCGCGGCCGGGCACGGCCTCGGCCGGAAGGTCTTCGAGCGCCTCGAGCCGCGCCTCCGCGAGGCCCTCCCCGGCCTCGAGGTCCGGCTCTCGGAATACGCCGGCCACGCCGTCGAGATCGGGCGAGAGGCGGCCCGCGCCTCCTACGACCGCCTCCTCTGCCTGGGCGGCGACGGCACGCCCTACGAGGTCATCAACGGGCTCTACGCCGACGGCCGCCCCTCGCGCCGGCCCGAGATCGGCCAGATCCCGGCCGGGACCGGGAACTCGTTCCTCCGCGATTTCGACATCACCACCCCCGACCAGGCCCTCGAGGCCATCCTCGCCGGGCGCCGGCGCAAGGCCGACCTCGTCGAGTTCGAGGAGCAGGAGCGCGGCCGAACGGTCCGCCGCTACTCCCTGAACATCATCGGCGCCGGCCTCATCGCCGACATCCTCCGCCTGACGAACGAGCGCCTCAAGTTCATGGGCGCGGCGGGCTACAGCCTGGCCGTCCTGGCGGAGCTCGTCAAGGGCATGAAGAACCGCATCGAGATCGAAACGGACGGCCGGCGCTTCCTGGTCGAGAGGAGCGCCCTCGTCGTCTCCAACTCGAAGTTCACCGGCGGCAAGATGAAGATCGCGCCCGCCGCCGACACCGCCGACGGCCGGGCCGACCTCGTCCTCTTCAACGACGTCAACCGCCGCGAGATCGTCTCCATCTTCTCGGGCGTCTTTTCCGGCAAGCACGCCGCCCACCCCAAGGTCGAGATGTGCCAGGCCGCGGTGATCACCGTCGAGGCCGATCCGCCGCTCCGGCTCATGGCCGACGGCGAGCTCCTCGGCTGGACGCCGCTGCGGCTCAAGGTCCTCCCCGCCGAGCTCGACATCCTGGCCTGACGTGCGCCCATGAGCTCTCTCCTCGTCCGGTTGCGGTCGCTCCTCATCTGGACCGCCGCCCTGCCGGTCTTTGTCGTCGCTTGTTTCGTCGTCGTCGTCGGGTCGTTCGTGCTGCGCGGCCGGGCCCTCGAGGGACTGATCAAGGGCGGCTCGCGGCTCCTCCTCTTCGTCTGCGGGGTGCGTCTCCGCGTCCGGGGCCGCGAGAACCTCGTCCGCGGCCGGCAGGTCGTGGTCATGATGAACCACGTCAATTTCTTCGACCCGTTCGTCTACCAGGCCGTCTTCCCGGACCCGCTCCGCGGCGCGGAAGAGCAGAGCCACTTCCGCTGGCCGGTCTACGGCGGGACCATCCGCCGCATCGGCATGTTCCCGATCGACCGCGGGAACACCGGGCAGGCCGTGGAGAGCCTGCGGCGGGCGGCGGTTTGGCTCCGCGCCCACCCGCGCTTCTCGTTCGGCATCATGCCCGAAGGCACGCGGACGCTCGACGGCTGGCTCGGCTCGTTCAAGCGCGGCGGATTCCTCTGTGCCCTCGAGGCCGGCCTCGACATTCAGCCGGTCGTCCAGAAGGGGGCCTTCGAGATCGCCCGCAAGGGTACCAAGGTCATCCGGCCGGGACGCCTCGAGGTGACGATCGAGCCGGTGATCGCGGCGGCCGGCTCTACGAGAGAGAACGTGGACGAGCTCATCGACCGCGTCCGCCGCGTTTTCCTCGACCGGCTCGGGGAAGCCCGCTGAGGCCGGCCGCGGCGGCGGCGTCGAGGCCCGAAAAGCGGACGAACGAGAAGCACTCGGGGATGTGCGAATCGTAGACGCCGTGCCTGTTGAGGGCCCAGCCGGGATGCGGCTCGGCCTTCGCTCCGCAGAACTCGAGGAGCTCGAAGCGCGAGAAGTCCATGCGCCAGACGTCACCGTCGCGGGGCGGGACGGGGCGGCTCCCGGCGAGACGGGCCATTCCTTTCCACGGAAAGGCGATCTCGGCCGTCCAGCCCTCGTCGATGTCCGCATCGTCGTTGAGGGTCCCCTGAACTTGGACCGCGGCGCGCAGGCCAGGGAAGTCCCAATCCATGAAGGCCCAGCGCCGGCCGCGCGGGTGCTTGCCGTAGCGCATGGCGTCCTGGAAGCCGCCCAGGACGTCGACCGGGTGCGTCCGCAGGTCGAACTCCGGGAGGTCGAAGCGGCTCCCCTTCTTGAGCGCGTCCTGCCAGACGTAGAAGACCTCGTAGACCGTGCCAAGGGCGTTCATCTCGAACTCGTAGTAGCAGTCCTCGCCGCCGATGAAGATCTCGACGTCGTTCTCGTTCCAGACGAGGGCGTCACGCTCGGCGAGGCGGGCCTGGACGTTCGGCTCGCTCACCCAGAAGGCGACGTAGAGGGCCTCGTCGTTCCAGAGCGAGGCCAGGCGGCTCTCGAGGAACCCGGGACGGCCGCTCACGAGATCGACGAAGCGCCGGGACTTGGGAGCCTCGCGCCAGGCGGGCTTGTCGAGATCGCCGTCGATCGTGAGTTTGTGGGAGGTCCGGTGGCAGGTGTAGTGCTCGAGGTCCTTCTCGCCGCAGCCGTATCGCGTTGTCATGGCCTCCTCCTCGCGCCCCATTATCGGCGGAAAGCCAAGATGGGGTCAAACAAGGACGAAACGCGCGATCCAAGAAGGGACCTGGTTTACGCAAAACGGAAGGCCTGCCGTTTTGCGTAAACCAGGTCCCTTCCGGAAGGCTTGATTTCGCCAGATGGCACGCCTATCCTAGTTCTCGGGTCCCTTTCGTCACACAAGGAGATCGACGAGGATGAGGGCGGCCGGGCGTTTCGTCATCGGATCAAGTCTCGTCATCTTTGCTATGGCGGTGTCATCCTCGATCGAGGCTCATTCATCCCCGGCTGCCCGTCCCCTGCAGTCTCCCGGCGTCCAAGCCTCTGCGGCTCCTTCGCAAGACCCCGCTCTCGCCGCGCTCCTGGCTAAGACCGCCGAATACTGCCGCCGGCTCGAGGCCTCGGCGTTCGATTTCGTCTGCCGCGAGGAGATCCGGGAGACGATCGATCCGAAGCTCGATGCCGTCACGAAGCCCGCGCCGTCCGAGCCGGGCACCTCGCCCTTTCTGGGCCCGAAGGTCATCATCAGCACGGTCCGCAAGATGAAGCGTTCCTTCGTCTACGACTACCAGTGCGTCAGGGCCGAGGGGAAGATCCGCGAGACGCGGACCCTGATCGAGGAGAACGGCAAGAAAAGAAACGCGCCCAATGCCAAGCTCGAGACCTCGATCGTCGCCTGGGGCTTGGCCCTGTTCGGGCCGGTCGGGCTCTTCGGCGAGCGCGTCCAGCCGGCCTACGACTTCGCGATCGTCGGCCGCGAGCCGGTTGGCGGGATCGAGGCCGTCGTCGTCGACGCCAAGCCCAAGCCCGGCGCGCCGCCGAGCCGGGACCTCTACGGCAAGGCCTGGATCGATCCCGCCTCGGGCGAGATCCTCAAGATCGAATGGAGCGAGAGCCGCGTCGGCCGCTTCGACGTCTTCGCTCAGAGGGGCGAGGCGTTCAAGCGCACGCCGCGGCTGGCCATCGTCTCGGAGTTCAGCGCGGAGAAGAACGGGCTGCGCTTCCCCAGCCATCTCACGGTCGAGGAAGCCTACCTCAAGGAGTCGGGCAAGGCCTTCGTCCGCTCGACGACCGACGTCGTCTACAAGGACTTCAAATTCTTCACCGTCACCGTCGAGGTGCGCTGACGGAACGGCGGGCCGGCCATCCGGCCCGGGCCCTTCGCCGGGGTTGAGTTCGGCCTCCTCGAAACCCTATAATCGGGCCTGAGGGCGGGCGCCGGCGTCCGCCGGGAGGAGGAACCCATGAGAGCCCGCACGCTTCGTACGTTCGTCATCCTCGCCGTCGTCGGCGCCGTCGCTTTCGGCAGCGCCGCGACGGCCTCCGGCCAGACAGCTTCCGGAGGCAAGCCGGCCGCGCCCCAGGCCGCCGCGCCGGCGCCGCCGCGCGATCTCACGGCCCACCTCGTCGGCCACGCCCACATCGACCTGAGCTGGCTCTGGCGCTGGGAAGAGACCGTGTCGGACATCGCCCGCTACACCTTCCGCGGCACGCTGGCGCAAATGGACAAGATGCCGGGTCTGACCTTCGCCCAGAGCCAGGCCGCGATCTACGAGGCCCTCGAGAAGGACCAGCCCGAGCTCTTCGCCGCGATCGCCGCCAAGATCAAGGAAGGGACGTGGGTGCCGGTCGGCGGCATGTGGGTCGAGCCCGACGCCAACATGCCCGACGGCGAGGCCCTGGCCCGCCAGTTCCTCTACGGCAAGCGCTACTTCCTCGACAAGTTCGGCGTCGACGTCAAGGTCGGCTGGTGCCCCGATACCTTCGGCCACAGCTGGCAGCTGCCGCAGATCCTGCGCCGGGCCGGGCTCGAGTCCTATGTCTTCGGGCGCTGCGCGCCGGCGCCGGACCCGACCCATTTCTTCTGGTGGGAGGGGATGGACGGCTCGCGCGTCCTCGGCTATGTCCCGGCGGGCTGGTACAACGTCGGGCTCCAGGACGGGACGCGCGGGATATTGGAGGCGGCCCGCAAGAACACGGACATCAAGGATTTCATGCTCCTCTACGGGGCCGGGGACCACGGTGGGGGGCCGCGCGATGCCGACATCGCGGCCATCAAGAAATACCGCGAGGACCCGAAAGAGCCGCGGCTCGTCTTCGACCTGCCCGAGCCGTATCTCAAGGGCATCGCGGCGGCGAACGGGGACAGGCTGCCGGTCATCAAGCGCGAGCTGAACTTCACCTTCCCGGCGTGCTACACGAGCGAGACGGCGACGAAGAAGAACAACCGCCAGATGGAGGGGCTGCTCGTCACGGCCGAGAAGTTCTCGGCCATCGCCGCGGCGTCGGGATACCGCGATTATTACCCCGAGCGCGACATCGACGAGGCCTGGAAGATCGTCCTCCGCAACCAGTTCCACGACATCCTCGACGGCTCGTCGATCGG
>CAZIQR010000145.1:0-6773 GCA_964541055.1 uncultured Eubacteriales bacterium | reverse complement strand
AGGCCGTCGAGGCTGTCGAGGCCGAGGTAGAGGAGGAATTCGTCGGAGGTCCGATAGACCAGGGGATTGCCCGGGGCCTTCTTCCGGCCGACGATCTTGATCAGCTTCTTCTCCAGCAGGGTCTTCAGGGCGCCGGTCGAGTCCACGCCGCGGATGGCCGAGATCTCGGACTGGGTGACCGGCTGGCGGTAGGCGATGGCGGCCAGTGTCTCGAGGCCGGCCGATGAGAGCCGGTGCTTCCGCTCGATCTGGAGCAGGCGCCGGACCTCGCGGTCGTGGGCCGGCTTGGTCGAGAAGAGCCAGCCGCCGCCGGCCCTAATGACGTGGATGCCGCGGCCCTCGGCCTCGCCCTCGCGGACGAGCTCGTCGAGGACGGCCTGGATCTCCTCAGCGGGGACGCCCTCGGCGACGGCCTGGAGATCGGCCAGCGTGACCGGCTCCTGCGAGACGAAGACGAGGGCTTCGACCAGGGCTTTCAGGGACTCATTCATGGGCGGCCGTCCTGTGCGGGTCCTTCCGCAGCCAGACGCGGATCGTCTGGAACAGCGCGTCCTGGACGGCGATGGCCACCCGGGACTTGATGAGCTCGAGGAGACAGAAGAAGGAGACCAGAGCCTCTTCGAGCGACGGGGAGGACTCGAAATATTCGAGGAAATCGATCTGGTGGCGCTCCTCGAGGAGGGTCACGAGCTCTTTCATCTTGGCTTCGACCGGGACTTCCCGGCCGCGGATGATCCGGGTGTCGTCGGCCTCGCGGCGCTTCATCATCCGGAAGAACGATTCGGCGAGATCGAACGACGAGAGCTCCAGCGGCTCGAGGTCGCTCTCGCCGGGCAGGGGCGGGAGGAAGTCCCTCTTCCATTGCAGGATCTGGACGTCCTCGCGCTCGCGGAGCAGGGAGCAGGCGGCCTTGACCTTCTCGTACTCGAGCAGGCGGTCGACGAGGACCCGGCGGGGATCGTCCGACTCGGCCAGGTCGGTCTCGCGCGGCAGCAGCATCTGCGACTTGATGTAGATGAGCAGGGCGGCGATGAAGACGAACTCGGCCTCGCGGTCGAGGTTGATCTCGGTCTTGCGCTCGAGGTAGCCGAGGTAGTCGCGGGTGATCGCGGCGATGGGGATGTCGTGGATGTCGATCTTCTTCTTGCGGATGAGGAAGAGGAGGAGGTCGAGCGGGCCCTCGAAGACGTCGAGGCGGACCTGGTAGCCGTCCGGGGGGGCTTCGGCGGCCGGCGCGGCCGCCTCGGCGCCTTCGGAGGCCAGGATCTCGTCGGAGGCTTCGGGCATGTTAGCCTGGATTATTCACGAGCCGAGACGGCTGCAGATGCAAGGCGTCAAAGGGTGAAGCTGTACTCGGAGTACTGCGAACCCTTTGCAACGAAGCAGATGCGGCTGGATCGGCTTGCCCGACGGGTGAAAACGCCCGTCTTGGCTTTTCATGTTTGATGGAGAAATAAGGCGTTTTCATGAATCGTCCAGGCTAGGAGAACATCCAATTGATCAGGAACTGGATCGGCGCGTAGATGACGTTGAGTACGTTGGTGTACATGAGGACGATCAGGATGATGAAGCCGTAGGGCCGGATGCGTTCGAGGGCCGCCGCCCCGCGATCGGAGAGGAGCCCGGCCAGAATGCCGCTGCCGTCGAGCGGCGGGATGGGGATGAGGTTGAAAACGGCCAGGGTGAGGTTGATCGAGGCCGTGACGATCAGGACGACGATCAGGCCCCCGATGGGCTTGCTCCACAGCGAGTCGGCCGGAACACGGGTGCCGGCGAGCTTGAGGAGCTGGAAAACGGCCCCGGCGGTGAGGGCCGTGGCGACGTTGGCCAGGGGCCCGGCGAACGAGATCCACAGGCCGCCCCGGCGCGGGTCGCGCAGGTTTCGGGGATTGTAGGGCACCGGCTTGGCCCAGCCGAAGACGGGGGCCTTAAGCAGGATGAGGACGAGCGGGAAGATGATCGTTCCGATGAGGTCGATGTGGGCCAGCGGGTTGAGCGAGATCCGGCCCAAGGCGCCCGCCGTCGGGTCGCCGAGCCGGTTGGCCATCCAGGCGTGGGCCGCCTCATGGATGGTGATGGCAAAGAAGATGACGAAGACCTGGACGAGGATGTAACGGATATCCATCGGATTAAAGAAGAATATTTATAGCACAGAATGAGCCGGCCGTAAACAGAACGGCCCTCTCAGCGGGCCTCGATCACGAGCTCGTAGCCTTCGCGGACGGGCGCGGAGGTGTAGAGCGGCATGAACTTGACGAGCTGTTCCTGGTAGTAGAGGTTCTCCTCGTTGGCCTTGGCCTCGGCCTCGCTGTCCCAGAAGGTCAGGGCGACGCAGCGGGCGCTCTCCCGGTCGGCCAGGACGTAGAATCCCCGGAAGCCCTTCTGGCCCCGGGCCGCCGGGATGACGCTCTCGTTGAACATGCGGATCCCCTCGTCGTACATTTCAAGGCGGAACGTCAACGTGGTCATGCGGACGTACATTGTATCCCCCCGGGGCGCTCGGCGTCCCCGGCCCGGCCCGGTGATCATGAACCCGGAGCGGGAGCCGACCCTCAGATTCATGGGCATCTCAGCCCTCCGACGTCAAGCATACAATAGGACGCGCCGGCCGCGGAGTCAACCGGCCTCAGTCGCGGAACGACGGGTCTCGGTAGACCTCCCGGCCGTCGAGGAGCGTCCAAAGGACCTTGACCCGGCCGATCTCCCAGGGGGGGACGGCCGTGAGGTCCCGCTCGAGGACGATGAGGTCGGCGGCCCGGCCGGGTTCGAGCGTACCGCGGCGTTTCTCGTCGCGGCTGAGCCAGGCGCCGTTCACGGTGTAGGCCCGGAGCATGGTCCCGAGATCGACCCGTTCCTCAGGGATCCAGGCCTCGCCGGGAGGCGCGCCGGGGGCCCGGCGGGTCACGGCCACCTGGATGGCCTCGAGGGGATTCATGGACGAGACCGACCAATCGCTGCCCCCGACGATCCGGGCTCCGGTCCGGGCCACGCTCCCGATCGGATATAGCCAGCGGGAGCGCGCGGGCCCCAGGATGGGCAGCGTCAGGTCGGTGATGTAGGGATCGGCGTAGGCCCAGAGGGCCTGGAAGTTGGCCGCGGCGCCCAGGCGCTTGAAGCGGGGGATGTCGGCCGGGTCGATGAGCTCGAGGTGGGCGATGTGGTGGCGCATGTCGCGGAAGCCGTTGGCGCGTCCCGCCGCCTCGAAGGCGTCGAGGGTCATGCGGATGGCGCGGTCGCCGATGGCGTGGACATGGATCTGGAAGCCGGCGAGATCGAGGGCCCGGGCCAGCTCGTTGAAGGCCTCGGGCTCGAGGAGCGGCGTGCCGCGGTCGCCCGGCCGGTCGATATAGGGCGCGAGCAGGGCGGCCGTGTGCGGTTCCATGACCCCGTCGGCGAAGATCTTGGCCGCGGTCGACTTGAGCCGCCGGCCCGCGTATCTCTGGCGCAGCCCGGCCAGCCGCCGAGCCTCCCCGACGCCCCGGTCCGGGTCGACATCGAGCGAGGCCAGGACGCGGACGCTGAGCTCGCCCGTCCGATCGAGGGCCGCGTAGGCCTCGAGCAGCTCCGGCCCGGCGCTGGCCTCGATGATCGAGGTGATGCCGTAGCGGTTGGCCAGGGCCATCCCGGCCCGCAATCCTTTTATAAGGTCGGCGGGGCCGGGCTTGGGGATGAGCCGCTCGACGAACCCGGCCGCGCTCTCGCGGAGCGTGCCGGACGGAACGCCCCTGGCGTCGCGCTCGATGCGGCCGCCGGCCGGGTCCGGCGTGTCCTTGGTCACGCCGGCGAGCTCGAGGGCCTTGGAATTGACCCAGGCCGAGTGCCCGTCGGCCGAGTCCAGGGCGACGGGCCGGTCGGCGACGATGGCGTCGAGGTCCTCCCGGCGCGGGTTCGCTTGAGGAAAGAGCGGCAGGTCCCAGCCGCCGCCGGTGATCCAGGCGGCCTGGGGGTGCGCCGCCGCGTAATCGCGGACCTTGGCCAGGACCTCGGCCCTGGTCCCGAGGCCGTTGAGATCGCAGAGGCCGAGCTCGACGCCGCCCGAGATGAGATGGACGTGAGAATCCTGGAAAGCCGGCAGGACCATGCGGCCGCCGAGGTCGACGACCCGGGTCGCCTCGCCCCGGTGACGCATCGCCCCGCGGGCCGGGCCGACGAAGAGGATCCGGCCGCCGCCGAGGGCGACGGCCTCGGCCCGCGCCGGGCGCGGGGCCATCGTGACCACGGCGGCGTTGGTCAGGATGAGGTCGGCCCTCTCGACGGGAGGCGCCGCGCAGGCCGCGGCCAGCGCGATGACGAGAAGAACGGATGAGGCGCGACGAAGCTTCGACATGGCCCTGACCTCCTGTCGGGGGGGTTCTCTCATGAGCCGGCGGCGGGCTTTGACCGGAGACGTTCGTCGATGGCCGCCGCGGCCGTCCGGGCGTCGCCCATGGCCAGGATGACGGTCGCCCCGCCCCTGACGATATCGCCGCCGGCATAGACGCCGGGGAGCGACGTAGCCATCGTCGCCCCATCGACGTCGATCGTTCCCCATTGGCCGACCTTGAGGCCCGGCGTCGTCTGCGGGATGAGCGGGTTCGGGCTCTGGCCGATGGCCACGACCACGAGATCGACCTCGGCCGTGAACTCGGAGCCGGGCACGGGCACGGGCCGGCGCCGTCCGGACGCGTCCGGCTCGCCGAGCTCCATGCGCTGGCACTCCATGGCCTTGACCCGGCCGTGCGCGTCGCCGACGTAGCGCGTCGGCACGGTCAGGAAGTGGAACTCGATGCCTTCCTCCTCGGCGTGGTGGATCTCTTCGATCCGGGCCGGCATCTCGGCCCGCGACCGGCGGTAGATGATCAGGGCCTGTTCGGCCCCGAGGCGCTTGGCGATCCGGACAGAGTCCATGGCCACGTTGCCGCCGCCGATGACGGCCGCCCGGCGGCCGGGGAAGACCGGCGTGTCGTAGCGCGGGAAATCATAGGCCCGCATCAGGTTGACCCGGGTCAGATACTCGTTGGCCGAATAGACCCCGACCAGGTTCTCGCCCGGGATCTTCATGAAGTTCGGCAGGCCCGCGCCGCTGCCGATGAAGAAGGCCTCGTAGCCCTCGGCCTGCAGGTCCTCGATCGTTGCCGTCAAGCCGACGATGAAGTTCATCCGGAACTCGACGCCGAGCCGCTTGAGGGTGTCCACCTCGGCGACCAGGATGGCCTTGGGCAGACGGAACTCGGGGATGCCGTAGACGAGGACGCCGCCGGCCTCGTGGAGAGCCTCGAAGATCGTGACCCTGTGCCCGGACCGGGCCAGCTCGCCGGCGACCGTCATCCCCGCCGGGCCGGCCCCGACGACGGCGACCTTGTGCCCGGTCGGCGGCGGCAGGATCGGCCGGCCTCCTGCGCCTCGCTGCCGCTCATGATCGGACACAAACCGCTCCAGGTTGCCGATGCCGACGGCGACGCCCGAGCCCCGGCGGAGGTTGCACCGCTCCTCGCACTGCGTCTCCTGCGGGCAGACCCGGCCGCAGACGGCGGGCAGGCTGTTCGCTTCACGGACCTTGGCCGCGGCCGCCGCGAACTCGCCCTTCTCGACGAGCTTGACGAAGGTGGGGATGTCGATGCGGACGGGGCAGCCGGCGACGCAGCCCGGCCTGGCGCAATCGAGGCAGCGCTTGGCCTCGGCGACGGCCTCCTCGGCGCTGAGGCCGAGATTGACCTCCTCGAAGTCCCTGCCCCGTTCCCCGGGCGCGCGCTGGGGCATGGGCCGGCGGCCGATCTTCATCCGCTCCTTGACCGGGATCGCCCGGCGCAGCTCCTTTCGCCAGTCCTTCTCGAACTCGGCCAGGACCTCGGCCGCGAGCGAGGGGCTGAGCTCGTCCCGGTCGGGCCCGCTCACGGGAACCTCTCCTCTTCCCAGGCGCACAAGGACTTGATCTCGTCGTCGAAAAAGGACTTCCGGCGGGCGTAGAGCTCGGCCCAGTCGATTTTATGGCCGTCGAAATCCGGCCCGTCGACGCAGGCGAACCGGGCCTCGCCGTCCACGGTCACCCGGCACGCGCCGCACATGCCGGTGCCGTCGACCATGATCGGGTTGAGGCTGACCGTGGTCTTGACGCCCGCGGGCCGGGTGGCCTCGGCGACGCTGGACATGAAATAGGTGCAGCCGACGGCCACGACGCGATCGACCGTCTCGCGGCCGAGGATGTCCCGGACATGGCGGGGGACGAAATCCGTGCCGCCCGTGAGCCCGTCGCGGGACGAGATCACCAGCTCGTCCGCGAGGGCCTCGAACCGTTCCCGCCAATACAAGAGGTAATCGGCCTTGACGTCGACGAGGACGAGGACCCGGTTGCCGGCCTCCTTGAAGGCCCGGACGAGAGGATGGATGGCGGCGATGCCGAAGCAGCCGCCGGCGCAGAGGACCGTGCCGGCCCGCTCGATCTTGGACGGCCGGCCCAGCGGACCGGCGAAGATGGGCACGGCCTCGCCGGGCTCGAGCAGGGCCAGCTTGCGGGTCGTCGTCCCGACGACCATGAACACCGCCGTGACGGTGCCCCGTTCGCGGTCCCAGTCCGCGATCGTCAGCGGGATGCGCTCACCGCGGGCGTCGGGCATGACGATGACGAACTGCCCCGGCCGGGCCTTGCGCGCGATCTCGGGCGCCTCGACTTCGATCAGATGGATGTTCGGGACCAGGCGTTCGCGGCGGACGATGCGCGGCATCAGCGGGACCTCCTCGTTCTGGCGAAGCCGCGGTTCCCTGCGGCGAGGTCGAAGCCCCGGAGGATGGCCGGC
>CAZIQR010000144.1:0-6840 GCA_964541055.1 uncultured Eubacteriales bacterium | reverse complement strand
GTCAACAAGGTCGCCAGACCTTCTCAGAGGAGGTATCACATGTCACGCAAGTCTCTCGGAGTCTTGGTTGCTCTGCTGCTTCTCTCGGCCGGCGCTCTGACCGCCCAGGTCAGGACGACGAAGCCCAACGATGTTACCATCTCGCTCGGCGGCCGGTGCATTATCTGGTCGTTCGACTATCAGAGGTGCCTGACGCCCGCCTTCGCCCTGGACGCCTCGGTGTCCTATATCGGCGGCGGCAACAGCGAGGGCAGCGCCGGCGTGTTCTTCCTGTCGGGCGGCGCGAAGTACTTCATGCTCAAGAAGCCGGCTTCGCCCTACATCTCGGCAGGGCTCACCTGGATCTCAGCGGGCACGGACGCCGGACCGTTCGGCAGCGATTCCGCATCGAACGTTTACTTCTTTGCCTCGCCCGGATTCGAGTTCCGGTCCGAGGGCGGGTTCGTGTTCCGAGGCGGCGTTTACTTCCTTTTCAAGAATAGCTTCTTCGTCTGGCCGGGCATTTCGCTCGGGATCGCTTTCTGATCTTAGGGACAGAGCCTCTCGATCCCGGCCTCGCCGCGCCCCGCCCCGGTACCCGCCGGGGCCAAGGCTCTTCTGCGGCCGTTGACTCACCGCCTCCGGATTCGTATCATCGAAGGGAACGGCAGATCCCACGACCCGAAGGAGCGCCTTAATGGAACGGACCCTGGCCATCATCAAGCCCGACGCGACCAAGAAACGGATCATCGGCAAGATCATCACCCGGATCGAGGAGGAAGGCTTCGCCATCGGCCGCATGAAGCTCGTGCACCTGACCAAGGACGAGGCCAAAGGGTTCTATATCGTCCATAAAGAGAAGGGGTTCTACGACAGCCTGTGCGAGTTCATGTCGTCGGGGCCGTCGGTGCTCATGGTCCTCGAGGCCGAGAACGCCATCCGGCTCTGGCGCGACACGATGGGCGCCACCGACCCGGCCCAGGCCAAGCCGGGCACCCTCCGCCACGCCCACGGCTTCTCCATCGAGCGCAACGCCGTCCACGGCTCCGATGCCCGCGAAACGGCCGAGTGGGAGATCAATTACTTTTTTAAGAAATAAGCGCCCGGACGACGGAACCGCTCAGCGCTTGACGGGCGTCGGCTCGGGCGTCCAGGCCTGGCCGTCCCAGTAAAGGATGGACTTGCGGAGCATCTTCCGGTAGTCGTCCTCGGGGGTGTTCTCGACGGCCCCCGACCGGATCAGTTCGTACCGTCTCATCTTGAAGTCGTTGCCGAAGCTGATCTGGACGCACTTGAGCTTGAAGTCGAATTCGTAGAGGCTGCCGTTCCCCGCCGTGCACCTGATCCAGAAGTTGTTGGTGACGTCGATCGTCCGGAGGCCGTCCACCTGGTTGCGCATGGCGCGGGAGACGTCGAGGTAGGGTGTCAGGACATAATAGAGCATCGAGCCGGGGCCGATACCGGCGCAGGCATAGTCCCCGCTTTGGGGCGAGCCGCCGCTGATCCTCCGCGTGTCGAAGACCATCAGACAGCCGCCCCTGTATTGGTTGTTGACGCCGCAGACGATGAGCTCCTCGCGGCCGTCGCCGTTGATGTCGCGGAAGTTGACGTCCCGGAGGTAGCCGGCGTTCCAGAACTCGCCGATCGTCTTGCCGTCCGGATCGAGCAGGGTCAGCTGGCAGGGCCAGTCGGGCGCCTGGAACGCCTCGACGAGCGTTTCGAGCTTGCCGTCGCCGTCGATGTCGCGGCAGTAGAGGCCGACGATCCGGTAATCGGGGGAAAAGGCCTTCTTCGGGCACTTCAGCTCGCGGCCGGCATCGAACCGCCAGAGCTGTTCGCCCCGGCGGTCCCAGCAGAAGACGATCCCCTCGCCGGTCTGGTCCCGTTCCCGGACGAGCGCGAAGACGACCTCGTTGTCGCCGTCGCCGTTGATATCCCGGATAACCAGCGCGGGCAGGATATTCGGCTGGTCCTTGTGCGGGATCTGGAAATTGTCGCGGTAATACTGGTCCAGCTTGAGGTCCTCGGCCTTCGTGTCCTTGCGCCACATCTCCCGGTTGTGCTGGTCGAGGGCGATTAACACCGGGCCTTCGATCCGGAAATCGGAGGGTTGGCGGCGGGGCAGGAGGTACACGGCGGCATAGACGGCCGCGGCCAGGACCGCGGCCGAGCCCCCGATCCAGGCCCACTTCCGCCAGCGCTTGCTCCGGGCCACCTCCGGGGGGCGCGAGCTCTGAAAGGCCTCTTTGAACCAGGCGTCGAGCTCTTCCTTGTAGGCGAAGACGGGGGATTTCTTCTCGCCGTTGACGGCCCGGTGGACGGGCATCCCCCGGTCGTTCTCCCAGCGGTAGCAGGTCCGGACGTCGACGCCGAGATAGGCGGCGATCTCTTTCCACGACCGGAGGACATTCTTGTTCTCCAGCTCGCCCATGCGGCTCCTGGGCCAAATCCAAGAAATTTGACCCCTGTAGTCTATTAATTCCCCTTGGGGGGAGTCAAGCCACCGATCTGGGACGGCTTTTTGGCCGTGAGAATTTTCCGTCGCCTTTTTCGTCTAAATCAATAGAATAAGTTCCAAGAGGAGTCTCAGCTCGTTCAGGCCGATGGAACGACCCACCTTAGCGGAAGAAGAGTTCAAGCAGATCATGCAGGACTTCGGTCCGTTCATGAAGGTCGAGGTCCAGCGTTTCAATCTGTCCAAATATGGATTGGATCCCGAGGACATCCTCCAAGACGCCAGGATCCGGATCTGGCAAAGCGTCCAACGGGAACGGACAATCATCAGCCTTCCGGCCTACATCAAAAAGATCGTCAACTCGGCGGTGATCGATCAGCTGCGCAAGCGGCGCCGGGACGACAGCCTGGTCCATCTCGAACAACACCGTTGCGTGTCCGAAACGACGAACGGCTATGATCGAGAATCAGCGCGCAAGAAGGCCATGGAGGAAACCGTCGGTCGGGCCGTTGAGCGATTGATCAGCTCGCGGCGCCAGGTCGTCAAGCTCTATCTTCTGAACCTGACGATCCAAGAAATCGCGAGCTATCTCAATTGGAGTCCGGACAAGACCCGCAACCTCCTCTATCGGGGACTGGCCGACCTTAAACAACACCTCAAGGACATGGAAGTCGAGTATGAGCAGCGATCTCGATAGACTGAAAGAGCTTTTTCAAGGCTATGCGGCCTCAAGCCCGTGTCCATCCCGGGAGGGCTGTCCAAGCTCTGCCGAGATCGTCGACTCGTTCGAGCCCCGGGCATCGCGGCGGCAAAAGACGAGGATCATCGAGCATATGGCCCGCTGCCCGCTCTGCCGCGAAGAATTCATGATGTTAGTTGAGCAGCGGTCCAGCAAGACAAGCGCGGCAGAGGCCGCAGCCCCGTCGCAGGCCGGAAAATGCCGCGCCTCGGCAGGCGCTGGCCTCCTTCGGCCCCCGGGGGTTTTCTGGCGATTCGCGGGGGCATTGCTCGGACTGACTCTGCTGGTCTGGTCTCTTGTTGCCGTCGTCCACCAGCGTGACCGCTGGAACGTCCTGCGCAGCGGAGGAGCCACGATCCGGCTCCTGGCGCCGAAGTCGGGCCATACGATATCGCGGCCACCTCTCTGCCGGTGGCAGGCCAAGACTGTCGCGGACTTTTACGTTCTGGAGCTCTTTGACGGCTCGCTTCTCCCTGTCTGGACCAGCGGCCCCGTCCGCGAGAGAGAGCTCCGCCTTCCTTCCGAGGTCTATGCCCGCCTCATCCCCGGTCAAACGTATTTTTGGATGGTCACGAGCTACTTGGAACAGGCCCCAACGGGGGAATCCCAGATGGGCCGCTTTGTCGTCAGTCGATAGGGCTCGTCGCCCGGGAAGTCCCGGGGCTGTCCGCCATTGACGGAGCGCCCTGCAGGACAAACGGAGCCCAGTAAAAGGGATGAGCCCAACGGGACTTGAGCATCCCGATCTTCGCCGAACGAAGCGATTCGGAGGGGGATCGGCCTGAGGCAATCTCGCGGTAGAACGCGCCCATGAACACCGCGCTCGATCGGTCATTGATCGGCCAAAGGGACGCGACGACCGCTTGGGCGCCAGCCACGAAGAACGGCCGGGCCAAGGCGAGAGGGCCTTCCGAACGCTCCAACCGGCCTCTTCCCGTTTGGCAGGCCGAAAGGACAACGAGTTCGGCGTTGAGCTTCAAACCGTAGATCTCCCGCGCCTGGAGAGCTCCATCTTCGTCCGATCCCTCGCGCGCGGAGAGGGCAAGAGAAGAACGAAGTGGATAGGCCTCATCGAGGTCCCCGTGGCAGGCAAAATGGATGATCCGATATTCCGAGAGCGGTCGCGCCTTGAGCTCGCTTTCGTCCACCGCCTCTCCGGTCAGCACATCCACCGTCCCCGCCGCATAGGATCTGGCGATGTCACGGACCTCTTGTTTGCCAAAGGGAAGCTCCGGCGTGGAGCGTGCCGGCGGACCTACGGCCAGGATCTCCTTCGCCCATGCTCCGGGATGGGGCTGGTCCATAAGGGCCGCCATGACGGATGCTGACGGAACATAAGAAACGGCGGCGGCCTCGATAAGATACCTCGGGCGGGATCCCTGGCCCACGCGCAAAGTCTCAAAGGGGAGATAATGAAGGATCCCGTCTGGGACGACGATCACGGCCTTGGCCTTTCTGAAAATCTCATCTTCAACGGGCAGCACCTCGCGTCCGGCCCGCTCGGACGCTCTGGTGATGATCTCCAGGTCCAAGGACGGATCGGAGAGGGACTTCAGGTAGGCCCGCAACGATCGTTCCAGTTCCGTACGGGCGGGCAGTTGATAGAATCGAACGTCCGTCGCTCCGATCCGCAAAAGATACGAGCGCCGCTCTCCGAGAAAATACTCCAAAAGCACAGAAGGGCCCCGCGAGAGCCGCTTCTGGATCTCTCCGAGCGGGCGCAGATCGCTTCCCCGAGGAGAAGAGGGTTCCGGTCCGGCATGCTTGATCTCAAGATTCAATCGGACGGACTCCTCTTCCTCTCGTTCGAGTTCGACCTTGATCGCCCGTTCCTCCGTCGATGAGGCCCCTCCCCGCTTGAGCCTTGAGGCAAGCTCAGAGATATTCCGATCGATCGCTTTAAGGCGATCTCGTTGCTCTTGAAGATCCAATCCCGGAACATCCGCGTGAGCCTCCCGGAGGCTCTCCATCAAGGCTCGGGCTTTAGCGCTTTCAAGAAGACCATATATCTCTTCGGCCGATCCTGGCACGTCCGCCTGAGCTCGGCTCGCCAGAAGGTCGGCGGCCCGTTCGTAGACCCGGAACTTGTTGCGCGAGAATCCGATCATCAGGGGTTCGGATAGCCGGGACCGGACGTTCTCCAAGGCCGCGATGGATTCCCGATAGCAGGAGAGCGCGAATACGAGGTCTCCTGACCGCTCCGCGCACTGCCCCAGTCCGAAAGAAGCCTCCATCAGAACATTCTCGAGCGAGCTCCCACCGCCCGTCTGAAGAGAGGCCCGATAATGAGCCTCGGCTTCCTTCAGATTCCCGTCGTTCAAGTATGTGGCTGCGATATTGACGAGGGCGTGGGCCCGTTCGACGCTCGTGAGCTTCTTCTCCGCGATCTTCAAGGCTTGCTCAAACTTTTCTCGGGCCCCAAAAGGGTCCCCGAGCTCGTTGAGGACGACGCCAAGGTTATTGAGCGTCGTGAAGGCGACCAAAGGACTGGGAGGTCTCTCCTCTTGGACCGAGAAGCTCCTCTGCAGCGCGTCACGGGCTTCGATAAGGTCCGGCCGGCTCGCCTGGTCGATTCCGCGGCGGCAGAGAACCGATCCAATGTTCGACAAATCTATCACGACCCCATCCAAAGCCTGATCGGCTTGATCTCTCGCGAGGGTCTCCGAAAGGTAGAAGTGGGCGCGGTCGGCATTACCGATCTCCTGATGCAGGAGCCCGAGGTTGCTGAGGGAATCCACCTCGGTCTCATGGTCCCCCGCCGCCTGAGCCGTCGAGAGGGCCTTTTCGAGATAGCTGATGGCGCGCGAATATTCGAAACGCCTCTGATAGTAAACCCCAATATTGTTGAAGGATCGGCACTGCTCGACACGGTTGTGGATAAGCGAGGCTAACGCCAAACCGCGGTGGCTCATTTCCTGAAAAGGCTCGAGATCCCCCATTTCAAAGTGCGCCAAGGCCAGATGCCGGAGGCACTTCGCCTCGAAATCGGGAAGGCCAAGCTCGCGCGCCAGAACGGCGGCCTCAGAGAAGTGATCGAGGGCTTGATAATAGAGCCTTGCTTTTCGGTCGGCCAAGCCGTCGTCCTGAAGGCCGAGGATCTCGAGGCTAGCCAGGCAGAATTCTCTCGAACACCGGTCATGATTCCGGCTGAAGAGTTCCGCCGCCTCTTCGAAATGCTGGGCCGCCCCCCTGCTATCGCCGAGATCCCACTTGAGGACACCCATGCGGATGAGACACCGGCCTGCCCGGTCCTCATGTTTGTCATCGCGGCATTGGAGGAAAGCCCGCTCGAAGGCGTCGTATGACCTGCGAAATTCTCCTTCTGAATGAAGCTGAATCGCCTGGGCAAAAAGGTCTCGAAAAGAGAGCGGCTCGAGTTGAAAAGCCTGAATAGGGCATACGGCCCGAAGGAGAATTAGACTTAAAGACAGGACGGCCAGACCACCCATCAGGCTCTCTCCCTTGTCTACGGGCCTCACAGGACCGGGCGTTCATTATATGCGGCGTAATCCACCAAATCAACGAGACCGACGTTGCCTTCACCGTTCGCCCCGCTTATAATCACTCCCACATATCTTAGGAGGCCCCATGCGCAAAGACGACATTCTGACCCTCACCGGTGAAAAGGACGCCTGTCCGTCCGATCGATACTCGCGCCGCAAGTTCT
>CAZIQR010000143.1:0-6849 GCA_964541055.1 uncultured Eubacteriales bacterium | reverse complement strand
GGCCGGCCGGCCGTTCATCGCCCTATCCCCGTCCCTTCATGGCCTCGACCAGCCGGGCCGCGACGTCGTCCGTGTCCTCCTTGAGGACGAGCTCGCTGAAGATATCGGCGAGCGACGGCAGATGCATGAGTTCGCGGAGGCGGGCGACCGAATCGTCGGCGACGATCCGGCCCTTGTCGAGGATGATGACCCGGGAGCAGATCTTTTCCGTGACCTCGAGGACGTGCGAGGAATAGACGATGATCTTGTCCTCGGCGGCGAGACGGCGGATGAGGTCGCGGACGACGAGGCCCGTCGTGACGTCGAGGCCCGAGAGGGGCTCGTCGAGCAAAAGGACATCGGGATCATGGAGCAGGGCCGAGGCGAGAAGGACCTTTTGCCGCATGCCCTTGGAGAAGGCGGCGATCGGACCGTTCATGTCCTCTCCGAGGCCGAGCGCGCCGAGGAAGTCCCTGATCCGCGCTTCGAGGGGCCTCTCGGGGAGACCGCGCAGGCGGCCGACCATTCGAAGGTAGTCGGAGGCGCTCAGATGCGGATAGATCTCGGACTGTTCGGGGACATAGCCCAGGCGGGTCTTGTAGCGGAAGAGATCGGACCGGATCGGCCGCCCGTCCAGGAGGATCTCCCCTCTCGTCGGCTGGAGGAGACCGGCCAGCATCCGGATCGTCGTCGTCTTGCCGGCCCCATTCGGCCCGAGGTAGCCCAAGACCTCCCCCCGGCGGACGGTGAACGAGACATCCTTCACGACCGGGATGGCCGAGAATCTCTTGGTGACGCTGTTGAGCTCCAGCATGGGATTGATCGCGTCTTCATCCCCTGCCGTGCAACCGCCGTGCCAAACGGATGATCCAAGGCCGGCCGCCGCCGGTCCACTCCCCGTATAGGGGGGAAACGATCGTCGCCGCCTCACGGACCGGCGGAAATCCAGGCCCGCGCCATGCCGCTCCCGTAAATATTCGTTACAGCGCCACCCGGCTCAGAAGCGGGGATCCCGAAGCACGGTGCCCACCGTCTCCTGGCTCTTGCCGTCGACGGTGAGGACGATCCGGTATTCGCCCGGCTGGACCGGGAAGCTCGCATAGTTGACGTCGCCCATGCCGCCGCCGTAGCCCATCTCCCGGGCCCGGCGCTGGCCCTCCTGGGCGGCCTTCTTTTCGTCCGCCGTGCGCTCCCGCCGGCCGGTCATGGTCCAATAGACCGTGTTGAGGCCGGCATTCGCCGTGGCCGTGACCTCGCTGAGGAGCAGCTCGCCGGCGAAGACCTGGATCTTCGGCGTGTCCTTTGGCTTGGCCTTCAGCAGGTAGGAGATGGCGAGGCCCGCCGGCTCGCTTTCGCCCTCGAAGTTCGAGCTGCTCGATTCCCGGCGGTCCTGGCCGACCCAGCGCGGCTTCGGGACGATGCCGAACAGGTGGGCGTCCTTGGCCAGAACGGCCGGCGTCAGATCCTCGAGAGGCTTGATGTCGGCGATGAAGGCGCCACGGCCGTGGGTGGCGACGACCAAGTCGGCCTCCCGCGGCATGATCTTGAGATCGTGGACGGGCTGGGTCGGCATGTTGCCGGCCATCTTCAGCCAGGCCGTCCCGCCGTCGAGCGAGACGTAGACCCCGAAGTCCGTGCCCGCGAAGAGCAGCTGCGGGTTCTTCGGGTCTTCGCGCACGACGTTGACCGGGCCCTCGGGGAGGCCCGCCGCGATCGACGTCCAGGTGGCGCCGTAATCGGCGGTCTTGTAGAGGAACGGCCTGAAATCGTCGTTCCGGAAGCCCGTGTAGGCGACATAGGCCCGGGACGGGTCCGACGGCGAGGCCGCGACGCGGCTGACCCAATAGCCCGGGTTGCCCGCGATCTTGTCGTTGAGCTTGACCCAGGCCTTGCCGTTGTCGCGGGTGACCCAGACGTTGCCGTCGTCCGTTCCGGCCCAGAGGACGCCGGGGAGGAGCGGCGATTCGTCGAAGGTCGTGATCGTGCAGTACTGGATGTTGCCGTCGCCCCCCTTGCCGTCGACCGGGAGCTTGGCCGGGTCGTTGGTCGAAAGGTCCGGGCTGATCTCAGTCCAGTTCTCGCCGCGGTCGGTCGACATGACGACGAGGTTGCCGCAGTGATAGACCGTTTCATTGGCGTGGGCCGAGACGAGGATCGGCGAGCACCAGTTCCAGCGCGTCTCCGGCTTGAGCCGCTGATAGGCGACGCTCTTGGCCTCGCCGGTCACGAGGTCGGTCCGGGCGAGTGTGCCGAACTGGGACTCGTTGTAGAGGGTCCGGTTGGTCACCCGGTCGAAAACGTTATACATGCCGTCGCCGCCGCCCACGGTGAACCAATCCTCGAGACGGATGGGCGGGCCGGAGGCGGCCCGTGCGCCGTAGCCGCCGCTCGCGCCGGCCTTGGTGCTCGGCCCCATCAGGCTGCCGTTGTCCTGCAGCCCGCCGGCGACCCGGTAGGGATAGGAGGTGTCGAAGTCGATGGCATAGAGCTGGGCGAGAGGCAGGACGTCGGGATGGTACCAGTTCTGGCCGCCGTCCCAGGTTAGGCCCAGGCCGTGGTCATAGCCGAGGAGCATATGGCGGCTGTCCTTGGGATCGATCCAGAGGGCGTGGTTGTCGCCGCCGAAACGGAACGGCGACGTCCATGTCTTGCCTCCGTCTTTGCTGGCGAGGACGCCGACGCTCAGGAGGTAGACGGTATTGGAATCGTTCGGGTCGACGATGATCTGTCCGTAATAATAGCCCGGGTTGCCGCCGATCGAGCGCTTCTCCGGGCTGACCTTGGTCCAGCTCGCGCCGGCGTCGTCCGACCGGTAGACCTCGCCGTCGATCATGCCCTCGCTCGACTTGCCGGCCAGGACCTCCTTGTAGCGGTCTTCGGCCGTCATCCCCGGCTTGTTGGCGTTCTCGATCTCGGCGTAGACGATCTTCGGGTCCTTGGGGGAAACGGCCAGGCCGATCCGGCCGAGGAGGCCCGCGGGCAGGCCCTTGGTGAGCCGCGTCCAGGTCTTGCCGCCGTCGACCGTCTTGTGGATGCCCGACCCGGGGCCGCCGATGCCCAACATCCAGGGCCGGCGGAACTTGTCGTAGGTCGCCGCGTAGATCGTCTCCGGCGCGGACGGGTCCATGACGAGGTCGACCGCCCCCACGGCGCGGCCGTCCACGGTGACTCCGAGGACCTTGTCCCAGGTCTTGCCGCCGTTCGTCGTTTTATAGACTCCCCGCTCCGCGTTCTCGGAATAGAGGTGGCCGAGAGCGGCGACATAGACGATGTCCGGGTTCGACGGGTGGATGACGACGCGGCCGATGTGTTGGGAGTCCTTGAGGCCCGAGTTGACCCAGGTCTTGCCGGCGTCAACCGATTTGTAGACGCCGTCGCCCCAATAGGTCGAGCGGGAGGTGTTGGCCTCTCCCGAGCCGAGCCAGAGGATGTCGGGGTTCGAGGGGGCCACGGCGATGTCGCCGATCGAGAAGACCTTTTCGTTCGTGAACAGGGGCTCGAAGCTCTGGCCGTTGTTCACCGTCTTCCACAGCCCGCCTGAGGCGGCGGCGGCGTAGAACGTGTTCGGCCGCCCGTTCGGGACGGCGAAGTCGATGAACCGGCCGCTCTGCTGCGTCGGGCCGATGGCCCGGTAATGGATGTCCTTGAGAACGTCCGCGGCCGCGAGGCCGGCGGGGGCCGCCGCCTTCCCGGCCGGCTTGGCCTGGCCGGCGGCGCCGGACGAAAGAGCTATCAGGGAGAGGATCATGCCTGCGATCAAGACCTTGCGTGTCATGTGGGACCTTCCTTTCTGGACCGTCAGCGTTGACGGACGCGATAGACGACGTTCCGGGCGGCCATGTCGGCCATGACGGCCTTGAACACGGGCCCCTCGGCGCCGAGGAACTCGGGCGGCGAGACGCCTTTGCGCGCGAAGGCGCCGGCCAACACGAGCCGCGCGGCGGAGGCCGCCGGAAAACCGGTCGTCCGGGCCATGGACGAGAAGCCGGTCTGGCGGTCGCGGCGGTCGAAGAGGTCGTATTGGACGCGCTTGTCTTTCCCGCCGGCGCTGCCCTCGACGATGATACGCATGACCGTGAACTCGTCGTCCTCCTCGTGGAGGTGCCAGTGCTTGAACAGGACGGCCGAGGTGACGTCGAGCGGCTTGACCTTGAGCCCCCGGACCTCGATCTCATCGGTGCCGAAGAAGCCGCTGTCGCGCAGGGCCCGGATGTGCCCGACGTGCCCGGGATAGCGCAGCGTCTTCTCGATCATGTTGGGGACCCGGATCGTGGTCAGCAGCGACCGCAGACCGTCCGAGTTGAAAGCCTCGAGGGTGCCGATCTCGGGAAAGTCCATGTGCTCAACGTCCGACAGGGCCGGCTTGACAACAACGTGGCCGTTCTCGACGTATCGGGCCGGGCGCGTGTACTCCTCGATGACGTCGGCCGGCGAGAACGGGGCCTTGTACTCGAACGGGAACTCGCGGCGGAACGGCAGGCCGCCGACGAAGCAGGCGAAGCGCTGGACGGTCATCCGGGCGGCGTGATAGCCGAGGATCACGTTGCTCATCCCCGGCGCGACGCCGCAGTCGACGACGGCGGTGACCCCGGCGGCGCGGGCGGCCTCGTCCAAGGCCAGCGCGTCCTCGGGGAAGAACGAGATGTCGACGACGTTGCGCCCGGCGGCGATCACCTCCCGCAGCGTCGCGAACCCCATGAAGCCGGGCACGGCCCCGACGACAAGGTCGAAGGGGGCCACGAGCCGGCGGATCTCGGCCGGCGACGAGAGATCGGCCTGGACGGTCTTGACCGCCGTCCCCTCCAAGCGGGCCAGGCTCTTATCGCTGAGGTCGACGGCCGTGACCTCGAACTCGCCGGCGAGGTCGAGGGCGATGATCCGGCCGACCATGCCGGACCCGAGAACGACGATCTTCTTCATGGCTGCTCCAATGTGGCGGATAGGCCGCAACGGCCCTTATAACCCAGGTCGGGCCTGACTTTCAAGCCGAGGTCCGTAGCGGCCGTGCTCGTCCGCGACATCGGCGAGGGCCCGGACGTTGTCGCGCGGCGTCGCCGGGGCGATCGAGCAGGCCGTGCTCAGGATGTAGCGGCCGCCCGGCCGGCCCGCCTCGATCCTCCGGCGGGCATCGGCCTGGACCCCGAGGCGGTCGGCCCGCATCAGGACATGGACCGGGTCGATGTTCCCCTTGATGAAGAGCTGGCCGCCGACGCGCCGCTTCGCGTCCTCGAGCTCGACGCGTCCGAGCGGCGGCGGGTCGAGGCATTCGATGCCGGAGGCGCCGCTTTCGGCCATGAGCTCGAGACGGTCGTGGATGTCGCCGCATGTGTGGAGATAGCAGCGGACGCCCCGGGCCTCCACGGCCCGGGCGATGCGCCCCTCGTAGGGCAGGACGAAGGCCTGGTAGAAGTCCTGGGACAAAAAGCCGGCCCCCGCGAACGGCGACGAGAGCTTGACGGCGTCGACGCCGGCCGCCGCCAGCCCTTCCGCGAGGACGGTGATGCCTTCGGCGAAACGTCCGAGGACGGCCCTCGCCCGGGCCGGATCGTCGACGAAACCCAGCAGGGCCTGCTCAAAGCCGAAGAGGTCCAGGACGTAATCGAGGGGCGAGGTCACTTCCCCGTGGATCGAAAAGTCTCGGCCGGCCCGGCGGACGGTCTCCTCGACCGCATCATAAAGAGAGCCTGGATCGAGAACGAAGCGGAGCCCCTGCGAGACCGGGATATACTCGGGCCGGGAGGGCAGCGTATCCGGGTCGAACCGGGCGAATTCCGGCCGGGACGGCGAAGCGGCAGGCCGGAAGACGGGCAGGTCCTCGGCCGGGAACCAGGTCTCGTCGCCGTTCGTCCAGCGGACGAGCTCCCCGTCGGGCCCCTTGGAAACGGAGGCCACGCGCCTCTCCCAATCGGGGGCGTGGCCGTGGAGGCTGACCAGGATGCCGTCGAACCGGTAGGTCGACCGGAGCGCCAGTAGCCCCTCGACGTAAAGGCCGGCGTCATGCCAGAAGCGGTGGGGGCGGAGGCCCGTCTCGCGCAGCATGTGACCGATCGACATCTGGCACATGACGGGCACGCGGTCGGGCCGGCCGCCGGACATGGCCGCGGCCATCCGCTCCTTGGATGTCATACCACTCCTCCGTCGGGCAGGATAGTCTCGCGCCGGGCGCCGGTCAAGGGAATTCCCGTTTACTTTTGGGCCGCCGAATGCTACTATACCGCAGATAAAGGACCGATCACGATGACGAGACGAGGCCGCGCATCCCTGCTGGTGCTCGCTGCGGCGGCGGGCCTCAGCGCCGCGGCCCCGCCCCTTCGGGCCGAGCCGCCTTCGTCCCAAGAGAAGCCGGCCGAAAAGAAAGCCGAATACAAGGCCCATCTTCTGGGCCTGCCTTTCCTCTATTACTCCCCCGAGACCAAGCTGGCGTTCGGCGCCGGCGGCATCCTCAATTTCCGGTCCGGCCGTCACAAGGACGTGACCCGTCCGTCGACGATCTATGCGTATGCCGGCTATAACCTGGCCAAGCAGTTCACCGTCCTCGTCAAGCCCGAGATCTACGTCCGCAGCAACAACCTCATCTTCACCGGCCGCATCCGCTACGAGCGGACGCCGCAGCTTTTCTACGGCCTCGGCAACGCCACCCTCGCCGCGGACGCGGAGTCGTACACGCCGCGGACGTTCGCCGTTCAGATCGGCGTCAAGCGGCGGATCGTGGCCGGCCTCTTCGGCGGCTTCGGCTTCGACTACGAGCGGGTGACCATCGAAAAGGTGGAGGCCGGCGGGTTGCTCGACGCCGGGACGATCACCGGCAGCCGCGGCGGCCTGCTCGCCGGCTTCGGCGGCAATTTAGACTGGGACACGAGGGATTCGGTC
>CAZIQR010000142.1:0-6891 GCA_964541055.1 uncultured Eubacteriales bacterium | reverse complement strand
CGGATCTCGCCGACCATGATCTTGTCCGGGTCGTGGCGGAGGATGGACCGCAGGCCCCGGGCGAAGGTCAGGCCCTTCTTCTCGTTGACCGGGATCTGGGTGATGCCGTCGACCTGGTACTCGACCGGGTCCTCGATGGTGATGATCTTGTCCTCGGGCGACTTGATCTCGGTCAGGGCCGCGTACAGGCTCGTCGTCTTGCCGCTGCCGGTCGGCCCGGTGACCAGGACCATGCCGTAGGGCTGGGCGATGTACTTGCGGAACTTCCTCAGGATCTCGTCCGAGAAGCCGAGGACGTCCAGGCGCAGCTCGCGGATGGCCTGGGTGATCATCTCCTTGTCCAGGATGCGGATGACCGCGTCCTCGCCGTAGATGCAGGGCATGATGGAGACGCGGAAGTCGATGGTCTTGTCCTTGATCTTGAGCCGGAACCGGCCGTCCTGGGGGACACGGCGCTCGGCGATGTCGAGATCGGACATGACCTTGATGCGGGAGATGATCGGCGACTGGAACTTCTTGTCGATGGCCTCCATGGCCTCGCCGAGCACGCCGTCGATGCGGAACTTGATCTTGACGTCCTCGTCCTTGGACTCGATGTGGACGTCGGAGGCCCGCTTTTGGACGGCGGTGAAGATGATCGTGTTGACGAGCTTGATGATCGAGTCGTCCTGGTCGGCCAGCTTCTCGATCGAGATGACCTCCTCGTCCTCGCCGGTCTCGCGCTCGACGACCTGGGTCACGAAGCCCTCGGTGGCGTCACGCAGGACCTGCATGGCCGTCTCGCTCTTCCGCAGGGCCTCGAGAATGGCCCGCTTGGAGGCGGCGAAGACCCTGACCTTCCTGCCGAGGAAGGCCTCGATGGCGTCGATCGCGGCGATGTCCGAGGGGTCGGACACGGCGATCTTCATGACGCCGTTCTCCTCGCCCAGCGGGACGAACGAAAGGCGGTGGATGAACTCGACCGGGAAGGACTGGATGAGGTTTCGGTCCAGGCGCTCGCCCTCGAGGTCGATGTAGGGGACGCGGTAGCGCTCGGCCAGGGCCCGGACGTCGCGTTCGCCGCCGGCGCCCCGGTCCCTGTTCACCCCCTTCGCCTCCCGCGCGCTCATCGGGCGACCCGGATGATGTTGAAGATCGGGATATAGACGGACAGCAGCATGGCGGCCACGACAAGCCCCATGATGATGATGACCACCGGTTCCACCAACGTGACGAGTGTTTCGATTTTACCACGAACCCGTTCGTCGTAGAAATCGGCCATGTCGCCGAGCATGCCCTGGAGGTTGGCCGAGTTCTCGCCGATCCGGACCATGTCCAGGGCGAGCGGCGGAAAGGTCCGCGATTGGGCCAGCGAGTCCGACAGCCCCTCGCCGTTCTTGATGTGGTCGGGCACGTCCGCGAGCTCGCGGACCATCCAGGCGTTGGGCACGGCCTGGATGGCGATGCGGATCGAGGCCAGAAGCGAGATCCCGGCTTCGAGCAGGAGGCCGAGCGTCCGGCTGAACAGGCTGATGCCGGACTCGAGCCAGATCGACCCGCCGAACGGCACGCGGAGCTTGAGCTTGTCGGCCTGATAGCGGAAATCCGGCCGCTTCCGGAGCTCCACGAAGGCGACGACGGCGGCGACAAGCGCGGCCGCGATGAGATACCAATGCCGGCTCAGGCCCGTGGCCAGGCCCATGATGATCCGGGTGATGCGGGGCATCTGGGCCTCGTAGCTCTTGTAGAACTCCGCGAAGCGGGGGATGACGAAGTTCATCAGGATGCCCATGAGGATGAACGAGAAGGCGATGAGGACCGTCGGGTAGGTCATGGCCGACTTGATCCGGGACCGTGTCTGGTTGACCATCTTGGCGTACTGGATATAACGTCCGATCGAGCCCGGCAGGTTGCCGCCTTTCTCGCCGGCCATCAGGCTGGCCGTGTAGACCGGGGAGAAGAGCCTCTCATACGGCTGGAAGGCCTCGGAGAGGGCCTTGCCTTTCTTGACCTCCCCGGCCACGTCGATCAGGATCTCCCTCAGATGGACGTTCTTGATCCGGCCGGAGATGGATTCGAGGCTCTTGAGGATCGGGTAGCCGGCCTTGATCATGGCCACGAGCTCCTGGTTGAACAGGATGATGTCCCTGGCCTTGACCTTTTGGCTCCTGAGGCCCAGGTTGCCGAGCCTGTTCCAGTCGCGGCGGACGGACAGGACGAGCAGGCCGTCGGCTTCGAAGGTCCGGCGGCATTCGTCGGCCGCCATGGCCAGCACGGACCGGCTTTCGACGCGACCGTCCTCTCCCGCGACCCGGCAGAGATAGTACGGCATTTGGCAAAAATCCAATCGATGAATCGTCCCTAATCTATTCCAGGGCGCAATTATTGTCAATGAACGGCCGGCCGGCCTACCCGGGGAGGGGCCAAGGGCCGTCCCGGGAAACAGATGAAAGCCCGCCGCCCGGCGCTCCCGGTTGACAAAGCGGCTGATAAGGGATAACTATGAGGCCGTGACCAGAGCCTGGAGGATTTCCGTCGGCGCGCTGGCCCTGGCGGCCATCGGCCTGTTCGCCTGGCCGCAAACGGCCGGTCCCGATCCGCAGGCGGCCTCCCAGGAACCGCCGCCCCGGGAATACCAAAAGCCCGCCAACGATTACATGAGCGGCTTTCTCTCGCGGAGCACGCATCCCCTCGGCCTCAAGGACGATCCCGCGGCCCGCCGGATGTTCAATCAGGGTCCGGCGGCCTGGGCCGTCCGGTCCGGCTCCCGCCACGTATTGGACTAGGAAATTTTTTTTATGCCGGGGATTCAATTTTTTGGATGACCGATGAAGAGATCGCTGATCTTCGTCATCGTCCCGTTGGCCGCGGTCCTCGCCCTGGGCGCGATGAACGTCGTCCGCAAGGCCCAGTGGCGGGACGTCACGGACGGCGTCGTCTGGGCGACGGCCGAGAACGGCCTTCGGGCGGTCCGGGTCGATCCTGAGAGCGAAGCCTTCCTGCGGGCCGGCATCCGCAAGGGTGACGTCCTCACGGCCATCAACAAGGTCCCGGTCCGGACGAAGAGCGACGTCCTCAAGGCCCTCTGGCAGGCCGCCGCCACTGACCAGAGCGTCACCTACGACATCAATAAAGAGGGGATGCAGATCTACCCGACCTTCTATCCGCAGCGGAAGGCGCCCAACCCGATCTACTATTACCTTGTCCTGGTCGGGATCATGACCCTGGCGATCGCCCTGATCGTCTACTTCAACTCCCGCGGCCTGATGTCGCTGCCCTACGTCTTCTTCTATCTCCTGGCCTTGACCTTCGCGGGCTTCATGATCTTTTCGCCGACGGGCGAGATGGGGGCCCTGGATCTGGTCTTTCACGGCCTTGATAAGCTCGGCTTCCTGGCCTTCCCGCCCCTCCTCCTCCATTTCTTCATGATCTTCCCGTTGCGCAAGCGATTCCTCAAGAGGCACCCGAGCCTGAGGCTGGGCCTCTACGCCCCGGCGGCGGCCCTCGGGCTCGTCCGGCTCCGGATGTTCGTCCCCTTCCCGGCGCCCTGGAGCGAGGCGACCGTGCTGCGCACCCAGGACACGCTCGAGCACCTCGAGCTCCTCCACTTCGCCGTCTTCGCCCTGATCACGCTGGCCATCCTGACGCACAGCACCTTCCGGGCCCCCAACATCCTGCTCCGGAAGCAGCTGCGCATCATCGTCCTCGGCCTCAGCTTCGGCGTCCTGCCGTCGCTGGTCTTTTATATCGTGCCCTTCCTGCTCGGCGGCCGGCCGTCCACGGGGGCCGAGCTGACCGTCCTTCTCCAGGCCCTCATCCCGCTCGCCTTCTCGTATTCGATCTCCCGCTACCGGCTCGTCGACATCGAGGTCTTCCTCAAGAAGGCGGCGACCTTGACCTTCTCGTTCTTCGTCATCGCCTCGCTCTATCTCTTCGTCAGCTCGCGGACGCGTCTCTTCTCCGAGAACCGGCTCAACGCCATCGTCCTCGGCGCCCTGGCCATCGTCCTCGGAGCGACGCTGTTCACGCCGCTCAAACGGATGTTCCAGACGCTCCTTGACCGGGCCATCTACAAGAGGAGCTACGAGTACCGCCGGACGCTGCTCTCGATCACCCGCGATCTCAACCGCGAGCGCGACCTCGGCCGGCTGGCCCAATCCCTGATCGACGCCATCGCCAACGCCCTCAACCTGAGGCAACTGAGCCTGTTCCTGGCCGACGAGAGCGACCGCAAGGCCTTTGTCGTCCTGAAGACCCGGAGCGGGGCGGGGACGCCGGCGGGGCGGATGGTCCTCGACGATTGGCTGGTCCGGGCCCTCCGGGAGCGGGACTGGATCGGCTTCATCTCGGCCTCGGAATCGGAGCCGGCCAGGGCGGCCCTGGAGAAGCTCTCGGCGGCGGGCTTCTTCCACGTCCTGCCGCTCCGGGTCGAGGACAAGGTCGTCGGCGTCCTGGCCATGGGCAAAAAGCACGACGGGTCGTTCTTCTCCCGCGAGGATTGGGAGCTGCTGACGACGATCTCCGGGCCGGCCGCGCTGGCCCTGGAGAACGCCGACCTCTACGGCCGCGAGTCCGTCCGGGCCATGGAGATGCAGCGGCTCAAGGACTACAGCGAGAACATCATCGAGAGCCTGACCGTGGGCGTCTCCGTCATCGACGAGGCCGGCCAGGTCATCGGTTGGAACCGCGTCCTCGAGGACCAGATCGGAGTCCGCAAGGAACAGGCCCTCGGCCGCCGCCTGCACGACATCCTGGGCCCGGCCTCGGCCAGCGCCCTCTTTCCGGAGGAGGGCCAGGCCGACTTCCGCCTCCTCAGCGAGATCACCCTGGAGACGCCGGGCGGCGGCCAGAAGATCTTCGACGTCGCCCGGACGCCGCTTCTCGACAACGCCCTCCAGGCCTATGGCACGATCATCGTCTTCGAGGACATCACCGACAAGATCCGCCTCCAGCAGCAGCTGCTGACCTCGGAGAAGCTGGCCTCGATCGGCCTGCTTTCGGCCGGCGTCGCCCATGAGATCAACACGCCGCTCACCGGCATCTCGAGCTATATCCAGATGCTGCAGAAGAAGCTGACCGACACGCACTACGCCCAGATCCTGGAGAAGGTCGAGGCCCAGACCGACCGGGTGGCGAAGATCATCAAGAACCTGCTGGCCTTCGCCCGCAGCCCGTCGGAAGCCTCCTTCCAGCGCGTCGACCTCAAGTCGAGCCTCGAGGAGATCCTGTCGCTCATCGACTACAAGCTCAAGACCATGAACATCCGCCTGGCCCTCGACCTGGCCGCGGTGCCGCCGATCTACGCCCAGGGCGAGCGCCTCCAGCAGGTGTTCATCAACATCATCCTCAACGCCCTTGACGCCATGCCCGGCGGGGGCCAGCTCGGGATCGCCCTGACGGCCGAGGCCGGGTCCGCCGTCGTCCGCATCTCGGACACCGGCACGGGCATCAAGCCGGAGCACCGCTCCCGCATCTTCGATCCGTTCTTCACGACAAAAGGCGTCGGCAAAGGGACCGGCCTCGGCCTGTCCATCAGCTACGCCATCGTCAAGGAGCACGACGGCCGCATCGATGTCCAGAGCGAGGTCGGCCGCGGCTCGACCTTCACCATCACCCTGCCGATCGGCGGCGAGGGGGCCCGCAAGCCGGCCGCCCCGGCCGCGAGGGCCGCATCATGAGCAAAGGCATCATCCATATCATCGACGACGAGCCGGTCATCCACGATGTCCTGGCCCAGCTCCTGACCTCGGAGGGCTACGAGGTCGAGATCTCGGGCTCGGGCGAGGAGGCCCTGGCCAAGTTCCCCTCCCAGTCCTTCGACGTCATCCTCCTCGATCTCCTGATGCCGGGGATCGACGGGATCGAGACGCTGCGGCGGATCAAGCGGATCGACCCGCAGGCCGCGGTCATCATCATCACGGCGTACGGCTCGGTCGAATCGGCCATCTCGGCCATGAAGATCGGCGCCCTCGACTACGTCCAGAAGCCGTTCAAGCATGACGACCTCCTCGTCGTCCTCGAGAAGGCCCTCGAGCGCAAGCGGCTCCAGGACGAGAATGTCCGCCTCAAGGACGAGCTCCGGCAGCGCTTCGGCTTCGCCAATATCATCGGCAAGAGCCAGGCCATGAAGGCCGTCTTCGAGCTCATCAAGGCGGCCGCGCCGACCCGGAGCACGATCCTGCTCGAGGGCGAGAGCGGCACGGGCAAGGAGCTCGTGGCCCGGGCCATCCACGTCAACTCGAACCGGTCCGAGGCGCCGTTCGTCACGGTCAACAGCGGCTCGCTCCCGCCCGACCTGCTCGAGAGCCACCTCTTCGGCCACGTCAAAGGGGCCTTCACCGGGGCCGTGGCCCTCAAGAAGGGCCTCTTCGAGGCGGCCGATCTGGGGACCATCTTTTTCGACGAGATCTCCTCGATCAGCCTCGAGACCCAGGCCAAGCTCCTGCGCGTCATGCAGGAGAAGGAGTTCATGCGCCTCGGCGGCACGCAGACGATCAAGGTCGACGTCCGCATCCTGGCGGCCACGAACACGAACATCGAAGAGCTCATCGCGGAGAAGGCCTTCCGCAAGGACCTCTTCTACCGGCTCAACGTCATCAAGATCGTGATCCCGCCGCTGCGCCAGCGCAAGGAGGACATCCCGCTCCTCGTCAAGCACTTCCTCGAGGTCTACGGCCGCGAGAACCAGAAGGAGATCGAGGGCGTCAGCGAGGACGTCCTCGAGATCCTCGACGCCCACAGCTGGCCCGGCAACGTCCGCGAGCTCGAGAACCTCATCGAACGGGCCGTCGTCCTGGCCCGCTCGAAGGTCCTCACCCGGGACTCGCTCCCGCCCTTCCTGCTCAACCGGAGCGGCGTCGACGACGAGGCCGTGCTGGCCGCGGAGGAATCGCTCGACCTCCGCGACCGGAC
>CAZIQR010000141.1:0-6932 GCA_964541055.1 uncultured Eubacteriales bacterium | reverse complement strand
GGCGATGGCGTCGACGACCTCCATCCCGGCCACGACCTTGCCGAAGGAGCAGTACTTCATGTCGTCGAGGCGGAAGTTATCGACCAGGTTGATGTAGAACTGGGAGGTCGCCGAATTGAGGTCCTGGGTCCGGGCCATGGCCACCCAGCCGCGGGCGTTCTTGAGGCCGTTGCCGGACTCGTTCTTGATGGGGGCGTTGGTCGCCCGCTCGTGCATGTCCGCGGTGTAGCCCCCGCCCTGGATCATGAAGCCGGGGATGACGCGGTGGAAGATCAGGCCGTCGTAGTGCTTGGCGGCGACATAATCGAGGAAGTTCTTGACCGTGACCGGCGCCTTGGCCGGGTAGAGCTCGATGGTGATGTCGCCCTTGCTCGTCTTGAGCAGGACCTTGGGGTTCGCGGCCGGGGCCTGGGCCATCGCCAGTCCGGCGGCGAAGACCAGGGTGGCGACGAGGATCGGGAGAAGATGGCGCGTCATGCGAGCCTCCTTGGATGCGTTCGGAAGAGGCCAAAATAGCAGAATCGGCGGGGGGAATCAAACCCTTGCATCGACGGAGCAGGGGGTGTATAAGGGGGGCGGTGCCGCCATGATGAGCGAGCGAGCCCGGACCGGCCTGCGGATCGCCATTCTCGTCCTCTTCGTGGCCATCACCCTGGGCATCAACTTCGCTCACACCGAGAAATGCGTGGGCGGCGGCAAGGATTGCCCCGCCTGCCATTTCCTCACCTCGTCTCTGTCGGCCGGCCCCGGCGTCGTCTTCCTTGTACCGGCCCTTCTCTGCCAAGGGATGCTTCCGGCCGCCGAACCCTGCCGGGCGATCGAGGTCATCCTCCTTTCCGCGACCTCGCGGGCTCCTCCGCAGGCCTGATCCCTCTCCGCAGCCGATCGACCGTCCGCTTACCGGACGGAGGCCCCCCTGTGCATCAAGGAGGAGACATGGTGAAATGGATCTGCGCGGCGGCCGCCATGCTGGCGATCTGCCCCGCCGGTTTCGCGGCCGCCGAACCGCCGGCCGCGCTGACATTGAAGCAGTGCGTCGATACCTCGCTTTCTCAGAATCCGCTCTGGCTCTCCGCCGCGGATGATTACCGGGCCTCTTTGGCCCGCGTCCGGCAGGCGAAGGAGATCCCGCAGCCGTTCCTGGCGTTCGATTCGGACCTCCAGCCGAAGCCCTTCAATTTCCGGGAGTCCGGGGAGTCTTACTTCGGCATCGGCCAGACCCTTGAGTTCCCCGGCCGCCGGTCCGCGCGCGGCCGGATCGCCGCTTCGGAATCCCGGGAGGTCCTGGCCGACAAGGACCTCCTGAGACTGGAGATCGTCTTTCAGGTCAAAGAGGCCTTCTACAGCGTCCTCCTGGCGGAGGAGAGGACCAAATACGCCCTCCAGGACCTCGATCTGGCCCGGGATTTCGAAGAGAAGGCCCAAGCCAAGTACGAGGCCGGTGACGTCGCCAAGCTCGAGGCCGTCCGGGCCGGCGTCGAGGCGTCCAAGGCAGGCATGGCGGCCAAACTGGCCGAGAACGAGGTCCTCCTGGCCAAAGCCCGGTTGAACTATCTGCTGGGACGGTCCAAGCTCGATCCGCTCGAGATCCGCGGCGAGCTCGTCCGCGCCCCCGTGCCGATCGACAGGGAGGCGCTCGTCGCTCGGGCGGTCCGGTCCCGTCCGGAGGTCGCCCGCGTCCGGGCCGGGGTCGACAAGGAGCAGGGAAGGAAGTCGGCGGCCGTCCTGAGCTTTTTCCCCGATCTCGATCTCGGCTTCTCGCGGCATCGGCTCGGGGGAGAGGCGTCGACCTGGGACTTCACGATGTCGTTCCCCGTCCCTCTGTTCTTCTGGCAGCCTTCCCGCGGCGCGATCGCCGAGGCCCGGGCCAATATCCGGGCCCTTGAAAAGCGGTCCGAAGACCTCTTCAACCGCATCAGCCTTGAGGTCGACGAAGCGTCCTTCAACGCGCGGACGACCGCGGGCGAGATCGCCGTGTTCGAGAAAGAGATCCTGGGGCAGGCCGAAGACGTCTATGAGCTCGTCCTGTTCAGCTTTCAAGAGGGCGAGGTGAGCGGCATCGAACTCATCGACGCCAGACGCAGCCTGCTCGAGGCGCGGAGGGCCTACGCCGACGCTCTCTACGATCACAGCCTGGCCATCGCCGTTCTCGAGAAGGCCGTCGGTGGGCCCCTCGAGATCGAAGGAGTCGATCATGATTAGATCCAGATCTCTCGTCGCTATTATGCTCGCCGCTGCCCTGGCGGCCGGCGGCCAAGCCTGCTCGCACCGGAAGGACCGTCATCCCGGGGACGCCGGCGTCCCGGCGTCCCCGGCCGGTTCCCCTGGAGGGGGCCGCGGTCCTGGCCGCGGCGATGGACTCGGGCCCCGCGACGGCCGGGGTCGGGCCCTCGGAGGAGGCGCACGCGCCTGGGACGCGGCGACGGTGCTGCGCCTCACCGAGAGCGAGACCCGGGCCGTCGATCTCGTCGCGGTCGAGGCATCCTACAAGCCCATGTCCTCCCAGCTCAAGGCTACCGGCAAGGTCCTCGCCAATCCCTTCAAGAAGGCCATTGTCAGTTATCCGTTCCCGGCCCGCGTCGCCGGCATCCACGTCCGGCCGGGCGATTGGGTCCGGGCCGGACAGGAGCTGGTGACGCTCCAGAGCGAGGCGGTCGGCGAGGCCAAGTCCGCGTATTTCAAGGCCCTGGCCGACGGCGAGCTCGCCCGCAGCAGCTACGAGCGGGAGAAGCGCCTCTTCGACCGCGGCGCGGGAGCCGGCAAGAACCTCCAGGCCGCCGAGGCCGAGCGCAAGGTCGCCGAGGCCAACCTCGAGGCTGCCGAGAAGAAGCTCCATGTCCTGGGCTTCACGGAGGAGCAGGTCAGGGCCGCGGCCGCGACCCACGAGATCAACGCCACGATCACCCTGTTCGCCCCGCTCGCGGGGCGCATCGTCGACAACGATATCGCCCTGGGGACCATGGTCGACCAAGCGACGGAGATCCTGACCATCCTCGACCCCGGCGTGCTCATCGTCGACGCCGACATCTACGAGCGCGACATCGCGGCCATCTGCAAGGGCCAGGAGGTCGGCGTGACCGTTCCCGCCTACCCGGACCTCGTCTTCAAGGGCCGCGTCCGTTACATCGGCGACACGATCAAGGAGGAGACCCGGACGGTCACTGTCCGGACCGAGGTCGAGAACCGGGACGACAGGCTCAAACCGGGCATGTTCGCCTCGCTCCTCATCCTCCTCGACCGGCAGGCCCGGGCCCTGACAGTGCCCCTGGAGGCCGTCCTCGACGACCGCGACCGGAAGATCGCCTTCGTCGTCCGTGAGGACGGCTACCAGCCCCGCGTGGTGATCACGGGCTCGAGGACGGACGGGTCGATCGAGATCGTGAGCGGCCTCGTGGCCGGGGAGCGCGTCGTCACCAAGGGCAACTACCAGTTGAAATCCAAGCTCTATGACGAGGTCCTCAAAGGGGCCCACGTCCACTGAGGACGGACTGCCATGATTGACAAGATCATCGATTTCGCCCTGTCCCACCGCCTGCTCGCGGTGTTGCTGATCGCCCTCGTCTGCCTTTGGGGCGTCGTCGTCTACGTCCGGATGCCCAAGGACATCTATCCGGACCTCAACGCGCCCCTGGTCAACGTCATCACCGAGAACCCGGGCATGGCCTCGGAGGACGTCGAACGGCTCATCACTTTCCCCCTCGAGAGCCTGATGTCCGGCGCGCCCGGCGTCACCCGCGTGCGGTCCGAATCGACGACCGGAAGCTCAGTCGTCACGGTGGAGTTCGCCTGGGGCACGGACATCTACCACGCCCGCCAGATCGTCTCCAGCAAGCTCGAGCTCGTCGTCGGCCGGCTTCCCCTGGGCTCGTCAGCGCCGATCCTCGGCCCCGTCTCGTCACGGATGGGGGAGGTCTTCGAGTTCGCCGTCGTCGGCGGGGAGGGGACCGACCCGATGGAACTGCGCTCCGTCGCCGACTGGACCATCCGCTACCGAATCCAGGGCGTCCCGGGCGTTTCCTTCATCATCAACCTCGGCGGCTTTGTTCGCCAGTTCCAGGTCCTTCTCAAGCCCGAGATGCTCAAGAACTACGGCATCGCCATCGCCGAGGTCAAAGAGGCGATCGAGGCCAGCAACCGGAATTTCAGCGGCGGCATCATCCCCAGCGGCGCGCAGGAGATCCTCATCAAGGGGGAGGGCCGGATCGAGACGCTCGACCACCTCCGGGAGACGGTCATCGCCACGAGGGCCAACGTCCCCGTCTACGTCAAGGACGTCGCCGACGTCCGGATCGGGCCCAAGTTCCGCCGCGAGGACGCCAGCCACGACGGCCGTGAGGCGGTCAACGTCACGCTCGAGAAGCAGTACGGCGGCGACACCCTGACCACCATCCGGAACGTCAAGGCCGCCCTGGCCCGCATCGCCCGCGACCTGCCCGCCGGCATCGGGATCAAGCAGTTCTACGATCAATCCGTCCTGATCCTGAAATCCATCCGGCACGTCGAGCTGACCATTCTCGAAGGGATCGTCCTCATCGTCCTGATCATGATGTTCTTCATGTGGAACGTCCGCAGCTCGCTCATCGCCTCGCTGACGATCCCGTTCTCGATCCTCATCGCCCTCGTCGTCATGAGCCTTTTCGGGGTCAAGCTCACGGTCATGTCGATCGGCGGCCTGGCCATCGGCATCGGCAAGATGGCCAACGGGTCGATCATCATGGTCGAGAACATCTACCGCGTCCTCGCGGAGAAGAGCGGCCGGGCCTCGCCCCAGGAGCTCGTCGCCGAGGCCGCCAAGGACGTCGGGCGCTATCTCTTCTCGGCCAGCCTCATCATCATCCTCGTCTTTCTGCCCCTCCTGACCCTCCAGGGCCTCGAAGGCGCGATGTTCCGGCCCACGGCCTTCGCCGTGGCCGCCGCCCTGTTCGGCGCCATGCTCCTCAACATCACCCTGCAGCCCATCCTGGCCGCGACCTTCCTCGTGCGCGGCCGCAAGACCTCGAAGAGGGACCCCGTCACGGAGTTCCTGACCTCCAAGTACAAGGCCGTATTGGGCAAGGCCCTCGCCCGGAAGCCGCTGATGCTGACCCTCTTCGCGGCGCTCGTCGTGCTCGCCGGCGTGGCCTTCACGTTCCTGGGCAAGGAGTTCGTCCCGCCGCTCGACGAGGGGGCCATCCTGGCCTCGACGGTCATGCTGCCCGAGACGTCCCTCGAGGAATCCGTCAAGATGGGGATGCGCGTCGAGGGATTGCTGCTGTCCGTCCCGGAGGTTGTCTCGGTCACCCGCACGACTGGCACAGCCGAGGCCTCGGAGCATGTCCATCCCGTCTGCCACAGCCACTACAATATCGAGCTCCTGCCGCGCGAGGAACGGAAACGCGGATTCGACGAGATCACCCAGGACATGCGAGAGAAGCTCGACGCGATCCCCGGCCTGGCCGTCATCTTCGAGCAGCCCATCGCCAACAAGCTGGCCGAGATGCTGACCGGCTCGGAGGGCGAGCTCTCGGTCAAACTCTTCGGGCCGGACCTCCGCGTCCTGAACGACAAGGTCGAGGAGATCCACGGCGTTCTCGGCCGTGTCCGCGGCGTCGCCGATCTCCAGGTCGAGCAGACCTCGGGCATCCCGCAGCTGGTCATCCGGCTCGACCGGAGCCGGATGGCGCTCCACGGCATCAAGGTGGGGGAGGTCGCCGACCTCATCGAGACCGCGCTCAACGGCATCGAGGCCACGGACGTCTACGAGCCCGACCGGGTGACGTCCGTCCTGATCAGGCTGCCCGAGAGCTACCGGGGCGACGAGGAGTCGGTCCGCAACCTGCTTGTCGACGCGCCGGGCGGTCAACGCATCCCCCTTTCGGACCTGGCCGACATCCGCCGGGACGAGGGGCCGCAGACGATCTTCCGGGAGAACCTCCAGCGCCGCAAGACCATCCTCTGCAACATCAAGGGGCGCGACCTCGGCGGCTTCGTCGAGGAGGCCCGGGGCCTCATCGGCTCCCGGGTGGACCTGCCGCCGGGCTATTATGTGACGTTCGGCGGGCAGTTCGAGAGCCAGCAGCGCGCCCTCCGACACCTCACCCTGCTCATGGCCCTCGTCATCCTGATCGTGTTCGTCATCCTCTTCTCCTCCTTTGGCTCGATCCGCCAGGCCCTGCTGATCATCATGAACATCCCCTCGGCGCTCATCGGAGGCATTGTGGCCCTGATCGTCGTCGGCGAGACGCTCAACGTCTCCTCGACGATCGGGCTCATCGCCCTCTTCGGGATCTGCGCCCAGAACGACATCATCCTCGTCGCCAAGATCAACGACCTGCGGCGGCGCGGCGCCTCGCTGCGGGACGCGGTCGTCGAAGGGGCCATGGTCAAGTTCCGCCCCATCTTCATGACCGACATGGTCATGATCGTCGGGCTGCTTCCCATGGCGCTGATCACAACGACGGGCTCGGAGCTCCACCGGCCGCTCGCCGTCGTCTACATCGGCGGCTTCTTCTTCGCCATCTTTCTCCGCCTGATCATGGTGCCCGTCCTCTACGAGACCCTCATGGGCGGGACGCGGCGGGCGGGGGGAGGCGCCGGGCCTTTGACTTGGCCTCGGTCTCGAACATAGAATAGCTATCGATGTCATCGATCAAGGAGGAGCCCATGAAACCGTCCCGCCGCCTCGCCGTATCCGTTCTGTTCGCCCTCGCCTTTGCCGGAGCAGGCCTGCTCGCCCAGCCGGCCCGCCGGGCCGAAGCCCCTCAGACCGACGAGGCCAAGATCCTCGCGGCCATGCACCTCATCCAGAGCCAGCCGCTCTACAATTATGTCGCCGAGCTCACCTCGGAAAAGTACGGCGGCCGCTTGACCGGCACGCCGGAGTACGAGGCCTGCGTCAGCTGGGTCGAGTCCCTGCTCAAGAGCTGGGGCGTCGAGCCCGGCGGCGAGAACGG
>CAZIQR010000140.1:0-6945 GCA_964541055.1 uncultured Eubacteriales bacterium | reverse complement strand
GTTCGCCCCCCGGCAGTTGCGCTCGGGGGGAAAATCGCTATAATAAGGGACTCTCTGAGCGCGGAAGTGGCGGAATTGGCAGACGCGCAAGCCTCAGGAGCTTGTGGCCGCAAGGCTATGAGGGTTCGAGTCCCTCCTTCCGCACCAGCCTGATCCTCCCCCCTGGGGCCGAGCCATGGGAAGCGCTAAATCGGTCCTCCTCATCAATCCCTGGATCCACGACTTCACGGCCTATGATTTCTGGATGAAGCCCCTCGGGCTTCTCTACGTCGCCGCGCTCATCCGGCGCTCGACCCCCCATGAGGTCAGCCTGATCGACTGCCTGGACCGCTTCCACCCCGGCCTGCCCGGACCGGTCAGGGGCAGACCCGACGGCAGGGGGCCGTTCCCTAAGGAAGCCATCTCCAAGCCGGAGGCCGTCCGGGGCGTGCCCCGCCGGTTTTCGCGCTACGGCATCCCGCCGGCCCTCTTCGAGGCCGAACTGGCCCGGTTGCGGCGCCCGGACGCCGTCCTGGTCACTTCGGCCATGACCTATTGGTATCCCGGCGTCCAGGAGGCGATCGACCTCGTCCGGCGGCGCTTCGGCCGGGTGCCGGTCATCCTGGGCGGGATCTACGCGACGCTCTGCCCCGAGCATGCCCGGGCCGAGTCCGGGGCCGATCTGGTCGTGACCGGTCCGGCGGAGGACGGGCTCGTTCCAGCCTTGGCGGAGGTCCTCGGCGGGAGCGAGACGGCCCCGCTCGATCCCTCCGCCCCGGAACCTCTTCCTTTCCCGGCGTTCGACCTCCTGCGCGATCGGACCTGGCTCCCCGTTCTGACCTCACGGGGCTGTCCGATGCGCTGCACCTTTTGTGCGAGCGCCCTTCTTTCCTCGGGGTTCCGCCAGAGGCCACCCGCAGCGGTCCTGGCCGAGATCTCCGACAGCCACGCCCGCTACGGGACGCGCCACTTCGCCTTCTACGACGACGCTCTTCTCTGGGGCAAGGAGGGCCACGCCTGGCCGCTCTTTGAGCGCCTGGCGGCGGCCCCGCCGCTTTCGTTCCACACCCCCAACGGCCTTCACCTCCGCGAGATCGACGCGCCGACCGCGCGGCTCATGCGCGCCGCGGGGCTCCGATCGCTCTATCTGAGCCTGGAGTCGGCCGATCCGGCCCTCCTCCGGGATCGTTCGCCCAAAGCGTCGCCCGAGGACCTCGACCGCGCCTTGCGGGAGCTCGAAGCGGCGGGCTACGACCGGAGCGCCGTGAGCGTCTATCTCATCGTGGGGCTTCCCGGGCAGCCGTCCGAGAGCGTCTTCGAGAGCATCCGCTACGTCCGCGGCCTCGGCGCCGTGCCGCGGGCGGCCTATTTCTCGCCCATCCCGGGCACGGCGGAATGGGATTCCCTGGCGCGGACCGGCGCCGTCGACGGCCGGACCGACCCCCTCCTCCACAACAAGATCGCCTTCGCCACCCTCAAGTCCGGCCTGCCCCCCGAAGAGGTCGGCCCGCTCCTTCGCGGCCCGGCCCGAGGCCCGGGCTTGATAATCGGCCGCCCAAAGACTACCTTATTGAGCGAAAGGATCGTGTCCCGATGAAGAAGCTCGCCGCCGTCGTCCTCCTGGCCGCCGCGGTTCTCGCCGGGCTCTCGGTCGCGACCCTCGACGCCAAGGTCAAGCTTCCGGCCGGCCGGCGCGAATGGCTGAGCAAGGTCGGCTACATCATCACCAAAGAGGAGCGGAAGATCTTCACCGAGCTTCCCGACAACGCGAGGGACGAGTTCATCGCCCAGTTCTGGAAGCGCCGCGACCCGTTCCCGGACACGGAGCGCAACGAGTTCAAGATCGAATACGAGGACCGGCTGGCGAAGACCGAGACCCTGTTCCGGGGCGAGGGCCGGCCGGGCTGGCAGACCGACCGCGGCCGGATCTTCATCCTCTTCGGACCGCCTTCGGAGCGGCTGACCTTTCCCATGGACGCCTCCGGCTACTGCCGCGAGATCTGGTATTACGGCGCCTTCCCGGTTATCTTCATCGACGAGCATTGCTCGGGCCTCTACGTCATGACGGCCATCAACCTCGAGCATCTCCACGAGCTCAACATCGCCCAGGGCTACTTCCAGAAGACGTACAGCCAGGACAAGAAGCTCTTCGATTACGAGGTCTCGATGCAGAAGACCCAGGTCACCGACGCCGCCTTCGAAGGCAAGGTCTTCGTCGACATCCCTTACGACACGATCTGGTTCAACTTCAAGGAGGGGAAGCTCGAGACGGGCTTCGAGGTCCAGGTCCAGATCTCCGAGCCGAACGGCAATATGGTTTGGCAGGCCGAGGGGACCTATCCGTTCGCCATCGAGGAGAAGGACCTCGTCGAGCACCGCACGGCCCGCTTCCGCATCGAGTATCCCCTGCGCATCGACAAGGACCTGGACCGGCTGAAGAAAGAGAAGCTGCGCATGGACGTCACGGTCAAGAGCACGACCGAAGGGGAAGGCCTGAAGAAGACCGTCAACTTCCAGCTAAAATCTTAGGTTCAGGTTCAGCCGGACGGTCCGCGTCCCGATGATGGGGGTGTAGGTCCCGTACGTCCCGCTGAGGGTGCGCGTCCCGACGGCGCCGCCCTCCGTCGCGGGGGCCCAGGTCCCGCCGTCGTTGAGGTCGAGGGTGCGGTATTTCGCCCCGAGCAGGTTGTAAACGTCGAGTGAGATCCCGAAGCGGCTGCGGCCGGCCTCGACGAAATCCTTCTCCAGCCGGACGTCGACCGTGCGCCACGCGCCGTACCGCCTCGAGCCCGCGCCCTCCAGGTAGACCGTGACGGGGATCATCTGGGCGCCGTTCGCCGCGGTCCAGGAGGACGGCGGGACGATGGTCACCGTGCGGGCCCAGGGCGCGCCGCTCGTGGCCTTGAACACCACCGAGGCGTAGATGTCCCAGGGGAAGCGGTAGGTCCCGGCCAGCCGGGCGACGAGCGGCCGGTCCTGGAAGAGCCGGTCCGTCGCGGAGAGGCTCAGGAACGAGTTGGGCGTCAGGAGCGCCGGAGAATTACCGGCGCTCCAGCGTGAGGCCTGCGTCGCCGTTCCCGTGGCCCGGTTCCAGGTCAGGGACCCGAAGGCCTGCCAGTTGTGCGCGAGGCGCTTGTGGAACGAGAGCTCGAGGCTCCGGTAGCGGGCTTCGAGCTCGGGGACGTTCTCGATGCGCTCGAAGAACGCGGGCGCGGTCGAGGACGGCAGATCGATCGTCACGTCCTTCGCCGGATAGCCGTCCGCGCCCGGCACCGTGGTCGAGAAGGGGACCCACCAGCCCTCCGGCGCGTCCTCCCGGCGCCACCATTCGGCTCCGGTCGACGGGTCGTAGACGACATGGCCCGTCAGGTTGGAATGGCGGCGGTCGACATAGCGGAGGCCGAGGCTGAAGCCCCGGGCGATCTCCTGCTCGATCCCCGCCGTCCACTCCGTGATCACCGGGGCGGAGAGGTTCGGGTCGACGGCCTGGCGATGGTAGGCGTTGCTGTAGACGCGGAAGTCGTAAGAGACCAGGGAATAGGTGTCGGTGCTGTCGGCCGTGCCGTCCCCGTCCTCGTCGTACCAGATGAAATCGTGCGACGCGGTCGGGTCGATCTGGGCCAGGTCCTGCGAGTAGCCGAGATCGAGATGCTCGGGGAGCCGGGCCCAGCTGCCCTTGAGGAGGGTCCGGCCGTTGCCGAAGACGTCGAAGGCCAGGCCCAAGCGCGGCGAGAGCGTGTTCCAGACGATGCCGTTGTCCCAGCCGCTCAGGCTGATCGAGCTGTACAAATTGTAGCCCAGAACGGGTTTGATGAGCGTGCTGCCCAGGCTGGTCGAGACCGAGTTGCCGCTCGAGCCCTTGGAGAGGTTGCCGAACCGGGCCGAAGACCGGTCAAAGCGCAGGCCGGCCGAGAGGGAAAGGCGGCCGCCGATCCGCATTGTATCCTGGAGGAAGAAACCGAACCGCCGGATCTCGCGCTTGAGCGACAGGCTGTCGGACGAGGGCGCGATGTAGAAACCGACGAGGCCCCAGCCGACCTCCTCTTCGGAAACGGGGGAGACGGCCGTCCCGTAGGTGTAGGGGCTGCCGTTGGCGTAGTTGTAGATGAGGTTGTTGGCCTTCCAGGTCGACGAGTTCGTCGACATCGTCTCGTATCCGGCGCCGGCGATGAACTCGTGGAACATGCCCAGGAGATGGTCCTGGAAGCGCGTCACCGTCACCTCGCCCCTCATCCGGCTCGAGCCCTCGCGGTCGTTGAGGGAGCCGCTGCCGAAGCTCCGGCCGGTGATGATGTCGTAGTATTGAGGCTTGCTGGTCGACGCGGCGTTCAGGAGCAGGGGGGACTTGGACTTCGCGTAGCCGAGGTTGAGGTCGGCCCGCATGTTCTGATCGATGACGTAGGCGCCGCCGATCCGGAAGAACATCGTTCCCGCGCCGCCGAGGTTGCGGGTCGAGGCCTCGGGCCGGAGCTTGTCGACGTCCGACTCATAGACGGGCTCGTTGAGGCCTGTGTAGCCGAACTCGAGGACCCCCTTGACCTTGTCGAGGATGCTCAGGGAGAGCTTGGCCGTTCCGGCGAGGTCCCGCCGCTTGTAGTCGTAGACGAAATGGCGGACGCCGAAGGGGTCGGTCCAGTAGCTGAATGGCGCCAGGCGGCCCAGGCTGTCATAGCGGAAATTGACGAACATCCAGGCCATGTCTTCGAGCACCGGGGCGGCCAACGAGAACGATACATCGTGTTCCCGCTTGAGGGCCGTCGGCGTCGCGTCGGGCATCTCGGCCAGCTCCGCGGCCGACCAGAGCGAATCGACCAGGCCCTTGCCCGAGGCGCTGTAGCCCAGGCTGCCGCGGGCCTGGGCCGCGCCGGACCGGTGGATAATGCGGACCGTGGCCGCCTGGTCCGGGCCGGTCGCGACGGGGTGGGCCGCCGACTCGACGACGATCTCGTCGATGAGGTCGAGGTTGACGCGGTCGAGGATCTGGCCGTCGCGGGGATGGCTGACGATGATGCCGTCCTGGTCGACGACGGCCTGGGAGAACGGCGTGCCGCCGACGGACAAGCGGCCCTCGTCGACGCCCGATTCGAAGATGAGGCCGGGCACGATCCCGAGCAGGGCCGAGAGATCGCGGTGGAGAGGCAGCCGCTCGATGAGGTCGCGGTCAATGACCGTCGCCAACCGGGCCGAATCCCGGTCGAGATCCGAGCCGGGCCGGGCCGCGGCCGTTTCCTCCTCGATCGCCGCCGGTTCGAGGCGGACATTCAGGGTGAACGAGGCCCCGCCCGAGACCTGAACGCTCTCGACGATCGCGGTCTTGAAGCCGGGCATCTCGATCATGACCTTGTAGGTCCCCGGGATGAGGCCGGCAACCTCGAACAGGCCCGACCGGCCGGTCATGTAGTTGGCGATGCCCAGGGAGGCCGGCGAAGTAAGGTAGAGGTAGGCTCCCTTGAGGGGGGCGCCCTTATCGTCGGTGATCCGGCCCTTGATCGCCCCCGTCAGGCCGGTCTGGGCGGGCAAGGAAAGAGATAAGAGGGCCAGGCCTGCGGCCAGGAAAACGAGGGACTTTCGGGTCAACGAGGCCTCCTTGGTCTCCGGATCAACGTCTTTTGTATCTTTTTTCCGCCCGGGTTGTCAAAACAAATAACGCCGTTCCGGACGGGTTGGTTACAGCCTTTTCGCCTTGAGACGGGCCCAGGCGGCGGCCCCCACCAAGCCCGCGTCGTTTCCGAGGGCCGCCTTCTCGATGCGGCAGCCGGCGAAGGAGATGGGGTGCGACCAGCGGCGGGCCTCCTCGGCGAGGGGATCGAGCAGGAGCCGGCCGGCGGCCACGACGCCGCCGCTGATAAGCACTTTCTCGGGGTTCAGGGCGGTGACGATGATGCCGATGCCGATGCCGAGCCAATAGGCCATCTTCCGGAAGCTCTCCACGGCGGCCGGGTCGCCGGCCTTGGCCCGGAGATAGACCTCCCGGGAGTCCGTGACGTCGGTCCGCCCTGAGAGGGCCTGGTAGTTGCGGACCATCCGGGGGGCCGAGGCCTCGGTCTCGAGACAGCCGCGCCGGCCGCAGCCGCAGGTCTCGCCCTCGGAGTTGACCGTGATGTGGCCCAGCTCGCCGGCGTAGCCGCCGCTGCCTTCCCAGAGCTTGCCGTCGAGGATGATGCCGCCGCCGATCCCCGTCCCGACGGTCAAGAGGACGAGGCTGCGGGCGCCCTGGCCCGCGCCGTGCCGGTACTCCCCAAAAGCGGCCATGTTGGCGTCGTTGCCGATGCGGACCGGAACGCCGGTGATCTTGCGGAAGGCGGCGAGGATGGGATAGCCGTTGAGGACCGGATAGTTGGGCGATTGGAGGATCTTCCGCTCCCTGGCGCTATAGAAACCGGCGATGCCGAAGCCGCAGGAGCGGACGGGGCCCGGGGCTTTCTTCTTCAAACCGGTCCAGGTCTCTTCAATGACCGCGAGGATCCCGGACATGGACTCCGGGCTGCGGACCTTGCCCTTTTGGACGAGCCGGCCGTCGTGGTCGACGAGGCCGTACTTGATCTGTGTGCCGCCGATGTCGAATCCGGCGTCGTAGGCGGATGTCATGGGGTTCTCGGGGGCCGGGCCGCCTTAGGCCCGGCGGCCGTCAGGGTGAGGGTCAGCCCTTGGGGGCCTCGGGGGGCTTGGGGCCTTCGTCGTCCTTGGTGTTCATCGACTTCTTGAAGTTCTTGATGCCTTCGCCGATGGACTTGCCGAGGTCCGGGAGCTTCCGGGCGCCGAAGATGATGATGACGATGAGGAGGATCAGGATCAGTTCGGTCGGTCCGATGGATCCAAGCATGTCTATCTCCTTAGAAATCAGCCCTATTTTCTATCAGTAAAGGATACGCCACCCCCCCTGAAAAGTCAATTTGGGGCGATCCCCGAGCAAAGCCTATCGAGCGACTTCACCGCAGCCGGGAAATCTGCGATAATAGACGATTC
>CAZIQR010000139.1:0-7192 GCA_964541055.1 uncultured Eubacteriales bacterium | reverse complement strand
CGGCGGCGCCGCCGACGTCACGCGGCAGACGAGCGGCATCGCCGTGAACCTGCTCACCCGCCGCGGCGGCAACAGGCTCGCCGGCTCGGCCCGCTTCTTCATGACCGACAACGCCTTTCAGGCCAGCAACATCACGACGGCGCTCCGCTCGCAGGGCGTTCCCAACACCAACAGAATCCAGCAGATCCGGGACTTCGGCGCCAACGCCGGCGGCCCGATCGTCAAGAACCACCTCTGGCTCTGGGGCGCCTATGGCGTCCAGGACCTGTTCTCCTACACGATCTACGACTTCCAGGACCGGGTCCTGTTCAACAACTACAGCTTCAAGCTCAACGCCGACGTCTTCAAGGGCAACCGGTTCGAGAGCCTGCTCACGGTGAGCTCCAAGGAGCGGTTCGGCGCCAACGCCGGCGTCGCCAAGCCCGAGGGCGACCACGAGACCGGCCGCTTCCGCCTCGGCAGTCCCATCTTCAAGGTCCAGGACGAGCAGATCTTCGGCAACTCGTTCGTTCTCTCGGCGAAGCTGACCTCGACCAACACGGGCTCCACGACCAGGCCCATGGTCGACGAGGCCATGGCCTATCCGGCGGTCTTCGACGTCGCCGAGGGCCTCTACGTCCCCTTCTCGACGACGCTCGGGAGGTCCTGGGACTACAGCCGGACAATACGGGCCAAGAAAAGCGCCCAGATCATGGCCACCCTGTTCAAGGACGATCTCTGGGGCCTGTCCCACGAGATCAAAGCCGGCCTCGAGTTCGCCGACAAGAAGGCCACCAGCGTCTCCGGCTTCCCCCAGAACTACGAGATCTTCCGGAGCTTCAACGAGCCCCTCATCGACCTCGGCGAGGGGCTGGTCGTCCCGCCCGCGGCCTGGCATCGCTTCGTCCTGAACCGGGAGGATAAGCAGATCGACCTCCTGGGCCAAACGTCGGGCTTCATCCAGGACACGATCGTCAAGGGCCGGCTCACGGCCCAGCTGGGGCTCCGCTATGACTCCCAGAAGCCGTCGGAGGCCGCCCGCAGCCTGTCGACGATCGCCACGACGTGGACGAACGTGTTCACGACCGACGCCCTGACCCCCCTCTACACTTACTTCCCGTCCCTGGACGTCAACGCCATCGATCCGAGATACCGGTGGAGCACCTGGTCGCCGCGGCTGGGCCTGTCCTGGGACCTCAAGGGCGACGGCCGGACGGTGATCAAGCTCTCCCTGGCCCAGTACGGCGACGTCCTGGCGAGCGGGGCCAACGTCCAGCAGCCGCTCGGCCTCGCGGGAAACTTCAACTTCTGGTGGAAGGACGGGGACGCCGACAACCTGGTCGATATGACCGAGATCTACTGGCAATACTCCTCGCTTCATGCCTCGACCCCCAACCAGCTCTACGCCGTCTTCGACAGCGCCGGCGGGCTGACGACCGCGGCCACGGCGGCCCTAGAGGGCGGGTTCGAGAGCGACGCCTACCTCGCCGGGAACTTCTCCGGCTTCGACTGGTCCCATCGCGACGCGATCAATTACGACTACCTGACGACGTTCTACCGCTCCGACATCGACCCGAACGTCCGGAACGTCAAGTCCTCGCCCCGGACGCGCGAGATCACCCTCGGCCTCGAGAAGGAGATCAGGCCCGACCTCTCGGCTTGGCTCGGCCTGACCTACCGCCGCTACGACCGCTTCGACTGGTCCAAGCCGTTCTATCCGGCCGACATCTATCCCTCGACGCCGGACCTGGTCATCGATGATACGACCGGGCCTTGGTACGCCCAGGCGGGCGTCGTCCCCAAGACCATCACCTACACCAACAGCGACGACAAAGAGACGACCATCGACCTCGGCGACGCCGGCGGCCGGCCCTGGTATCTTCCCGTCTCCACGTTCCCGGGCAGCACGCCCTATCGGATGGTCGACAAGAGCTCCTCCTATCGGACCTACACGGGGCTCGATCTCGTCGTGACCAAGCGGCTCTCGCACCGCTGGTTCCTGAACGGTTCGCTGACGCTCCAGGACCAGCGCGTCCACTGGGGCGACTCCTATATCGACCCGACGAACGCATGGGCCCTCGACGGCCAGGCCTACGCGAACGTGGGCGGCGGGGCCGGCGGCAAGATCGGCATCCACATGTTCTCGCGTTGGCTGACCAAGCTCAGCGCCCTCTACCAGCTCCCGGCCGGGATCGCCCTCTCGGCGACGGTCCAGGCCCGGGAGGGCTGGGCCATCCCCAACTACATCACCCTGGCCTACGCCGACTCCGAGAACTGGCCCGGGCTCTACCGCTCCAATACCGTCTTCATCCAGTCGCTCGACAAGGACCGCCTGCCGGCGATGAGCGACCTGAGCGTCCGGATCGAGAAGAGCTTCAAGCTCGGCGCGGGCCGGATGTACCTCATGGCCGACCTCTTCAATGCGCTGAACAAGGCCACGATCAACCGGGCCTACGACGCCTATTACGGGGTCTATTACGTCGATACGGAAGAGTTCGTGCCGAACGCCTTCAACCGGCTGGCGAACGAGATCCTGAACCCCAGGATCTGGCGGTTCGGGCTGCGATTTGAATTTTAGGGAGGGCGGCCCTCGCGGGGCCGTTCCTACTTCTTGATCGTCGAGATGAATTCCTCGACTTCCGGGATCCCGCCCTGGAAGACGAGGTAGCCGTTGGACGGCTCGCGCTCCGTGATCTCCCCTGCGATCGGCGTCAGCATGATCCGGCGCACCTCGGCCGGGTCCGAGGTCTGGCCCAGCGCCCAGGCCAATTTGACGTAGGCCACCTCCGGCAGCATGTTCGCGGCCGGGATGACGCCGAGCTCCATCATGTCGCGGCCCGTGTCGTAGACGTACATCTGGACGTAGCCCCAGAGCGTCTGCACGGTCATGTAGACGGCGATGCCCTTGTCCCGGGCCCGCTTGAGGGCGGGGTAGAGCGGCTTGTTGACGTGGCCGAGGCCGGTGCCGGCGATGACAATGCCGCGGTAGCCGTTGTCGATGAGCGAGTCGATGATGTCCGGCCTCATATTGGGGTAGTAATAGACGATGGAGACCTTCTCCTCGAAGGCCGTGTTGATCTTGACCGACCGGTCCGTCCGCCGGCGCTTGTAGTCCTGCCGGAGGGGCATGATGGCCTCCCGGCTGACCATGGCGATGGGGATGTCGCCGACCGTCCGGAAGGTCGAGCGGTAGCTCGAGTGCATCTTGCGCACCCGCGTCCCGCGGTGGAGCAGCCCGTACATGTCCGAGGTCGGCCCGAACATGCAGACCATGACCTCGGCGATGTCGCTCTCGGCGGCGGTCTTGACGCTGTGCATCAGGTTGAGGGCGGCGTCGGAGGACGGCCGGTCCGAGGAGCGCTGCGAGCCGACCATGACGATCGGCACCGGCGGGTCCTGGACCATGAACGAGAGGATGGCCGCGGTGTGGTGCATCGTGTCCGTGCCGTGGCCGATGACGATCCCGTGGACGCCCTTCTCGATCTCGCGGCCGATGGCCTGGGCCGTGGCGATGTATTGCTCCGGCCCCATGTTCTCGCTGAAAACGCCGAAGAGCTTCTCGGTCTCGAGGTTGCAGATGTCGCCGAGCTCGGGCACGGACCCGTAGAGCTCGCCCGGGGAGAAGGCCGGGATGACGGCCCCGGTCCGATAGTCGAGGCGGCTGGCGATCGTCCCGCCCGTGCCCAGGAGCTTGACCCTGGGCTTGGCCGGGTCGAAGGGGAACTCCTTCTCGGGGATCTTGTAATGGGCCTCTTTGCGGCCGCTGATGGTGATCAGCTCGACGGACTTGGCGGCCAGGCCGATGTTGTAGCCCGAGCGGAGCTTGATGACGATGTGAAGGGCGTCGGCCGTCTCGGAGCGGGGCAGGATGATGCCGGTGTAGGTCCCGCGCGAGGTCTTGATGTCGACGTCGCTCCAGACCATGGCCCCGAACGTGCGGAGCGTCTCCAGGGCCTCGCCCCGGTATCCTTTGTAGTCGTCGTTTCCGGCCATCAGCATGTCCCTTCGGCGGCGGCTTCCACCCGCTCGCGGACGGTGGCGCCCTCGACTCGGCCCCGGAGGGCGGTCATGACCAGGCCCATGAGGACGTGGGCCTTCTTCGCCGGATCGTGGACCTTCGTCCGCTTCAGGGCCCCGGCCGACTCGACGACCTGGGCGTAGATCTCCTCGTCCGTCGCCGGATGGATCTCGGCGATCTCGGGAAGGTCCTGGCCGCGGGCGGCCCGCTCCATCAGGGCGTAGACGCCCTCGCGGGAGATCCGGCGGTCGCGGTAGAGGGCGAAGATGCGGCGGAGCGCGGCTTCGGTCAGGCGTTCGGGATCCAAGCCTTTCCTCTTCAGGCGCTTGGGGAACTGGATGAGGGCCACGGCCGCGGCCACGGGGTCGATGCCCCAGTCCTTGACCAGCCCCTCGAAGAGTCCGGCCCACGGCGAGACGGCCAGGGGCTCGACGACGTCGGCCGGGAGCCGGCGCTCGCGGTACCAAGCCTCGCGGGTCCAGACCGGGACCGGCAGGCCATCGCGGATGCGGGCCAGCCTCTCCTCGGTGACCTGCTTCGGCGGCAGGTCGGTGTCGGGATACATCCGGTCGGGGCCGGGCAGGATGCGCTCGAAGCCGTTGGTCCCGTCCCGCAGGGCCTGCCGCGTCTCGGAGGGCACGCCGGTCGCGGCCTCGCGGGCGCGGATGGCGATCTCCTGGACGGCCGTCTTGACGTCCTCGGCCGGGCCCCAGACGACGGCCACGACGTCGTCGGACGACGCCTGGACGGCCTTGCGCACGGAATCCCAGCGGGAGCTCGACAGCGTCTCCGAGAGGCTGTCGGAGTGGATCATGTTCGGCAGCTTCGTCAGGCAGGCGACGACGCGGACCCGGTCCGAGATCTCGCGCGAGAACCGCGTGTTCGTCTGCGTCTGCCAGTTGAGCAGGTCGCGGAAGCCGCGGAGAGCGACCGCGGAGGCGACGGCGCCGGCGGCCAGGGCGTCGCGGATGGGCTCGTAGCTCGTCTTGACCAGGATCTTGGTGACGTCCTCGGAGGAGGAGCGGAAAGTCTCGGGGGTGACGCCGCGGCGGTGGAGCTCCTCGCGCAGGCGGAGGAGGTTCCACTGGCGCATGGCTTCGTGGTAGGTCAGGAGCGGGATGCGCGGGATGCGGGGCACGCCCTTGATCTCGATGCGCGTCCCGCCGCGGACGCTGACGTTGACGTCCTCGCGGGCGGCGCCCATGCCCGTCCGGACATGGCCCGTGCTGCGGACGAGGCGGCGCAGGACCTGGGCCACCTCGGCCACCTCGACGGGCGTGCGCATGTCGGGTCCGGTCACGGTCTCGATGAGGGGCATGCCCAGGCGGTCGGTCAGGTAGACGCGGCGGTGGCCGATGTCGCTGACCTCGCGGCAGGCGTCCTCCTCGAGGCCGAGCTGGACGATCGAGACGCGGCGGTCCTTGTAGGGGACCCAACCAGTGACGCCGACGATCGTCGTCCGCTGGAAGCCGGTCGGGATGCTGCCGTCGAGGTACTGCTTGCGGGCGATATGGAGCTCGTCGACGAGATTGAGGCTGTAGAGCATGGCGATGCCGAGGGCGAAGTCGAGGGCCGTCTCGTCCATCATGAACGGCGGCGTGTCGTCCATCTCGTAGGTGCAGACGGTCTCCCGGTTGATCCGGTAGATGATTTCCTTCTTGGTCTTGAACTCCATCAGGGCCGTGCCGTCGTACTCGCCGAGCTCGGAGAGGGTCGGCCGCATGTGGCGGAGGATCTCGGCGTCGTAATGGTCGCTGTAGCGGCCGGCCGGGCAGCGGCAGAAGAGCTTCTTCTCGGTCAGGAGCTGTTGGTGAATCTCGAGGCCCGAGCGGAACCCGACCTCAGCGTAGTCGGCGGCGGTCATCTCGGCGTAGGGCTTGAACTCGAAACGGTATTCGCTCATGGATCCGGTCCGTCCCTGGGGACAGAAGCGATATTATAGCACAATCCCGGGGTTGCTTTTTGCCCGGACTTGTGTAAAATTAACGCTTTCCCGGGCACCAATAATCCGCATTCTGAGGAGTCGATATGAACATCCTGGGTCTCGCCCGTCACGGGCTGAACTCGTTCGAGCAGATCGCCATCTGCGGCGTCATGCTGACGGCCTTCGTCAGCCTCTTCTACGCCTGGATGCTGCGCAAGGTCGTGCTCAAGAAGGACAAGGGCACGGACAAGATGCAGGAGGTCTGGAACGCCATCCGCGTCGGGGCCGACAGCTACCTGAAGACGCAGCTCCGCAAGATCCTGCCCATCATCGGCGGCCTGACCGTGGCCCTCTTCCTGAGCGTCTACGTCGTGCCGGCCAGCCGCGAGGCCATCGCCGAGTTCGGCGAGAAGAACGCCCTGATCATCGTCGCCATCGGCCGGACGATCGCCTTCATCATGGGCGCGTCGTTCTCCCTGCTCGTCGGCCAGCTCGGCATGCGCATGGCCATCCAGGCCAACGTGCGGGCGGCCGCGGCGGCGCGGCGGGGCTTCAACGAGGCCCTGTCGATCTCCTACTACGCCGGGACGATCACGGGCATGCTGACCGACGGCCTGGGCCTGTTCGGCGGCACGCTGATCTTCATGGTCTTCGGCACCGCGGCGCCCGACGCCCTGCTGGGCTTCGGCTTCGGCGGTACGCTGCTGGCCCTGTTCATGCGGGTCGGCGGCGGCATCTACACCAAGGCCGCCGACGTCGGCGCGGACCTCGTCGGCAAGGTCGAGAAGGACATCCCCGAGGACGATCCCCGCAACGCCGCGGTCGTGGCCGACCTCGTCGGCGACAATGTCGGCGACTGCGCCGGCATGGCCGCCGACATCTTCGAGTCGTACGAAGTGACCATCGTCTCCGGGCTGATCCTGGGGCTGGCGCTCATGGCCCTCGACCCGACCCACGCCCTGAAGTGGATCGTCTACCCCCTGATCATCCGGGCCATCGGCGTCATCTCCTCGATCCTGGGGACCTTCACCGTCCCGATCTGGGAGCGCTTCCCGATCAAGTTCATGCGGGCCAAGGACGCCGAGGAGGCCATGTTCCGGTCCTACGAGGTCTCGAGCGTCAACACCATCGTGTGGTCGTTCGTCGTGGCCGTCAACTACGCCCACGACTGGCGGCTGGCCATGCTGACCTCGGTCGGCGTCGGGTTGGCCGTTGCCTTCAATCCGCTGACGTCCTACTTCACCTCGACCCGCAAGTCCCCGGTCAAGGAG
>CAZIQR010000138.1:0-7230 GCA_964541055.1 uncultured Eubacteriales bacterium | reverse complement strand
GCCATTTTTTATCCCGTAATCTTATAATGATGGACAATTCCTGTCAATGAAACAAAGGCCATACTTCCTAATCTTAGAGACGCTCGAACAGACGTCTTTTCTCTTATAGGAGAGAAATTATAAGGGATAGGAGGCATTGCTGTCACGGGTTCCATTCTCGCCGAGAGACAATTTGCGTCAATCACCCGGGGTGAGCATTGCCTGGGTGAAAATAGCAAAAATTGTCTCATCGCCGGGGGTGATGGCCAGAATTCCCGGCGGCGCCCCCCCAGGGAACGGGACGATCGCGGCCGGCCAGGCCGCGGCGTTGATTTGCCTCCCGGCGCGTATTATCATGCGGTCCGGGGGACCGTGAGCAAAGAGATCCGCCTTACCCATCCGCATCCGAAGCTCCGGCCAAGGGTCGCTGAGGATCTGCGCCGGCCGGCCCATCCGGGGACGGCCGTCCGGATCGGGGAGGATCTCTACGAGGTCGTGGCGGCCGAGCGGTCGGGCGGAGAGTGGATCTACCGGCTTGAGCCGTGGACCGGGCAGGACACGATCCGCGTTTATGTCGAATGGGGAGAAGGCTCGGAACGGGAATTCGCCGACGCCCTGCACAAGGACCGGATCCGCGGACAGAAGAGCTTCCTCTCTTGGGCCGGTCAAGCCTTCTTGGGATTCCTGCCGGCCCGGCGGCAGGAGCGGCGCTGCGAGGAGGCCGGGCTGGATCCCGCCCGGGCGACGCTCTGGTCGGCCGTCCTGGAGATCATGATCGCCCTCCCGTTCGCCTTCTCCTTTTTCGCGCAGACGGTCTCCGGAACGGCGGCCGGCTCAGCAAGGTCCGTCCCGGCCTGGGCCGGCCTTCTGGCGTGTCTGGTCCTGGCCGAGGGGGCCTTCCGGCTGGCGGCGGCCCTATCGACTGGGGAGCCCATGGGGAGCCTGTTCCTCGTTCTCCTCGATCTCCGTTCGAAACGCGAGGGCCCCGAACATGACGCAGGCGACGAGGTCCAGAAGAGCGAGGCCGAGCTGAAGGTCCTCTCGACAGTGCCGAAGGTCTGGTGGGAGAGAGCGGGAGGGGTGACCTGCGGCGGAGAATCTTACGTTCTGACGGGGTCGGGCCGCGAGAACAAGAAGTATGCGTATCGGTTCCTGAAAGGCGGCCAGGGCTTTCCGGTCCTCGACCCCGAGCTCGAGAAAGCCCGGAACAGGTCCTCCGACCTGTCCTATGCCTTCGCTCCGATCTGGGGATTCCTGCCCGCGCGGCGCCAGGCGGTCCTCGCATCCTACGGCCGCTACAAGCCCCGGCCGAACGTCGTTATTTCGGCCGTCGTCACCGTCCTGGTGGCCCTCGCCCTCGCCGGCCCCGGCCTGAAGGCCATGGCCCAAGGCGTTTTAGAGACCTGGAGCCTGGTCAAGCTGGGGATCGCGGCCGCGCTTTTCACGGAGAGCGGGCTGCGGATCTCGAGGCTTCTCAAGGACGGACAGGCGAGCGGGAGCGTTCTCGGCGTCCTCATCAAGCCCATCTATGACCTGGCCATCAAGGACGGGCGGATCCCGCCCGCTTGAACCTCAGGGCCGCGCATTGCCCCCCGGAAACACCCGCTTGGGGGGATTCCTTCGCCGCTGACGGAGCGGAAACTGGTAACGGCCTTTCAAACGTGGTAAAACATGCAGCCTGATCGCGCTTTGGAGATGCCCATGGATCCTTTCGCTTTTTGGCTCAAACGGCCGTTCGATCCCCGCCGGCCGGACAAGCTGCCGAGGCGTCCAGGGCGCGTCGTGACGATCCGCTGCCAGGGCTCGTTCGGCCGCTCGGCCGTCAAGGCTCTGATCGTGCTCGCGCTCCTTGCAGCGATCGCAAGCTTCATCGGCGAACGGCCAAGCCCGAGCCTCGACGCGAACGAAGTCGCCGCCGCGGCCGCCGGGGCCCTCCGCTAGCCCGCGTCCGATCCGCCTCTCCCCTTTCTATTTCGCCGGCCCGTCCGCCTTCTTCAGAAACGGCACGCCGTCGGTCCACCACTTGGGCGCCGGCGCGCCCTTGAGGAAGTGGTCGAAGAACTCGAAGAAGCGGACGGTCAGGTCCTTCCGGTTGGCCAGCCCGCGCAGGCCGTGGCCCTCGTCGGGATAGGCCAACAGGACCGCGGGCTTGTTGAAGTATCTCAGGGCGTGGTAGAAGGCCAGGCCGTTGATGAAGCCGACGGTCGGGTCTGACGTGCCGTGCATGATGAGGAACGGGGCGGTGACGTTCGGGACGTGCGTGAGGGCCGATTCGAAATGGTACTTGTCGGGCTTGTCCCAAGGCGAGAAGCCCCAGCGGCCCTGGTCATAGAGGTAATAATTGAAAGCGGTGTCGCCGCTCCCGCCCTGGTAGCCGTAGCCCCAGCCCCAGGGCATGCTGAAGTCGTTGTAGAGGTCGACGACGCCCGCCCCCATGCCCACGGCGGCGAACATCTTGGACATCGTCCCGATGAAGGCCGCGCCCTCGCCGCTGTAGCTGTGGCCCGATACGCCGATCCGGGCCGGGTCGGCATAGCCCATGTCGATGACCTTCTGGGTGGCGGCCTCGACGCATTCGAGCATGTCCGAGTGGGAGTTGCCGGTCCGGAAATGGACGTCGGGGAGCATGGCCAGGTAGCCGTCGCTCGTCGCCTGCATCGGCATCCGCCCCATGCTGGGCAGATAGGCCGGAGCGTTGTAGATGTGCATCGTCTGCGAGTTCTTCTCGTAGAAGATGACGATCATCGGCCGCTTCTCGCCCTGTTTGTAGTCGTCCGGGATGGCCAGGATGCCCTGCAGGCGCTGGCCGTCCTTGTTCGTGTAATCGAAGAGCAGGCGGTGGCCCCAGAGGAAATCCTTTTGCTGGGGATTGGCGTCGGAGACCTTCCGGGCGTTCTTGAAGCCGAGGCCGGACACGCGGAGGTCCGGGAACTCGGCGAACGTCTGGCGGGTGAAGAGGAAGACGTCGGCCTTTAGGGCCCGGACGGGATTGCCGTAGAAAGCGTCCTCATAAACGAGCTCGGTGATCTTCCCGTTCGCGAGCTCCGAGTAGCCGGACTTCTTCGTCCATTCGCCGTAAGTGGACAGGGTCTGGGGCTTGGCCAGGTCGAAGAGCTGTCGGGCCGCCGCCGCGCGGGGCCGGGACGGGTCGGGCGGCTCGACGCGGAGGAGGCGGAAGCGGATCTCGTTCTTCGCCCCAAAGCCGCCCGTCAGGTCCTTGGGGGCGGAGCCGTCGAGCGGCACGAGCCACAGGTCGTAGCGGTGGTTGGCGATGACGGCCTTGCCGTCGCTCGTGTAGCCGGCGACGCCGTAGGACGGTTTGGTCCCGGGATGGTCGTATTCGGTGTCGGTGAAGTCGACTTTTCCGGCCCCGAGGGTGAGGGCCTTTCCGGTCGCGAAGTCGTAGGCCACGATGGCCCCGTCCTTCCAATAGAGGAAGTGGGTGCCGCGGGGATGGATGCCGAAGACGTACCGGCCGACGAGCTGGCCTTTGGCGATGAGCGTCCGTTCGCCCGTCGACGTGTTGACCCGGTAATAGTCGCCGGCCGGAAGGACGGTCTCGTCGCGGAGATAGGCCCGCCGGTCGAGGCCGACGGCCCACCCGCCGTCCTCGGCGACGTCGAGCTCGCGCATCGTCTCGTCGGCGAGCTTGACGAACCTGCCGGCGGCGACGTCGAAGGCCGACCGGAAGGTGAAGTTGCGGTCCTGGTCGGCCCGGACCATCTGGAGGGATTGGACCTCCGGGTCGCCGGTGTTCCAGACGTCGACGTTGGCCGTTTCGTCCGTGGACTTGCGGGACGTGTCGGGCGTCGGGACCTGCTCCTTGATCCCGAAGAAGACGCGTTTCCCGTCGTCGCTCCACGCAAGGCCGGCCCGGTCGCTCGCGACCCAGCCCTTCGGGAAGCCCGCGGCCTTGGCCGGCTCGAGGACGGCCGGCTTGGGCGCGGGAGCGCCCTCCTTCAGCAGCGCCGGGACGTTCGGGAAGGCGACAAGGACGTTGTCCTTCTCGCGCATCTTCTCGACCTCGGTCCCCTTAAGGACCGCCAGGGCCGTGCCGTCGTCGTTCCAGGCCAGGCGGTTGTAGCTCTTGGCGTCGTTGTCGAGCGGGGTGACGCGGCCGGTGCGGGTCTCGAAGACAAAGAGCCCGTTCGCGTCCTTCACGGCCGCGTCCACCGTGTACGCGAGGAGGTCGCCCGTCCTGTTGAAAGCGTAGTCGGCGACGCTTCCGAAGAGCTGGAAGCGTCCCGTTTTCAGATCGAGGAGGATGGCGTCCTGGCCGCGGGCGCCGCTTGCGGCAGGCGCCGAACCGGGAGCGGGCGGAGCCTGGGGCGGCATGCTGCCGCCTCGCCGGCCGCCCGGCGTCGAGGCTTCGCCGCCCCGCCTCCGGAGGATCAGGTGCGTGGACGCCGGGGCGAAAGCGAACGTGCCGATCTCTTCCCAGGACCGGACGGCAGCCGTCCCCAGGTTTCTCAGCTCGACGCGCCGGGGCGGGATCGGAGCGGCCCCTCCGCCGCGCGGACCAGGCTGACCCGATCCGGGCTCGGTCTGTCCCGGAGCCGGCTGAGCGGAGGGAGCATTCCCAGGCGCGTTCCCCGAACCGCCGGATCCTGCCCTCGCCTGGCGGGCCCGCTGGGCCGCGCCGGCATCGACCTGATAGGCGATCCACTGCGAATCCGGCGAAAAGACCGGAGCGGTCGCGTCGTTCACGGCCACGTCGGCGTTCGTCCCGAGGTTCACGATATGGAGGACCGGCTTGGCCTCGGCCGGCAGCACGTTGGTGAGCTCGAGGACGTAGGCCAGCCATTTTCCGTCGGGCGAAAGGGCCTGGGCCGAAATGGTCCGCCACAGGGGGTAATCGTCGACGGTCATGGCCTTTTTGACCGGAGCGGAGGCGGCCGCCTGGGCGGAAGCCGGCATTGGGGCAGCTGCCCAGAGAAGGGTCAAGGCGAGGATCAGGCCAAGGACCACACGGGACCGGATGGGAAGTCTCTTCATGGGGAGCTCCTTGTCAGAACGGATATCCGGGGTTCGGAAACGCACGGACCTACTTGTATAAGCGCCGGGCCAAAATGTCAACCGCCCGGCCAATGAGCTTGACCCCTACGGAAAACTTGACTTTTCCCTGAACTTGGCCCTACCTATAAGGTTAGACGGGGACCGTTTTCGGACCCGTCCCATCTTTTTTCCCAGAGATCGCGATGATCGGGTGGATTGACCTTCCCGCAGGAGGGGTCATGAGGGGGAAAAGGGTTCTCGGGGGGCTTCTCGGCATCCTTGTTGCGCTCGTTCTTGCCGCGTTCATTTCGGCCCAGGTCCGGTCCGGCAACATTTATGGCAAGATCTTGGACCAGGACAGAAATCCGCTCACGGGCGTCAGCGTCGTTCTCAGCGGGCCGCGGATGGCCCCCCTCTCGACCGCCACCACCGCGGCCGGGATCTATCGGTTCCCCGCCATCCCGCCGGGAAAGGACTATTCCCTCAAGGCCGAGCTTGCGGGATTCAAGACGGTCGCCGAGGGCCCCATCATTGTCGCCATCGGCGCCAACGTCGAGATCGACCTCGCGCTCGAAGCCGGACGGATCGAGGAGCAGGTCGTGGTCACGGCCCCGACGCCGGTCGTCGACCCGAAGAAGACGACCCTGTCCACGACGTTCGCCAGGGACCTGATCCAATCCCTGCCGACGGCCCGCGACCCCTGGGTGGTCCTGCAGATGGCTCCGGCGATCATGGTCGACCGCGAGAACGTCGGCGGGAACGAGTCCGGTCAGCAATCGGTCATCATCGCCAAGGGCGACATGGCCGGCGGGCCGGTCTTCGCGACGGGCGGCCTCACCGGCTGGAACAACCTGTACCTTTTCGACGGCGTCGATGTCACCGATCCGGTCTCGATCGGCTACTCCTCCCATTACTACGACTTCGACGCGTTCGACGAGCTGACGATCACGTCCGGGGGCGCGGCCGATGTCATCGTTCAGACCGGCGGCGTCGCCTTGAACATGGTCACCCGCCGCGGCGGGAACACGATGAGCCTGGCCGGCCGGTTCTACCTGACCGACAACTTCTTCCAGGCCGAGAACCTCACCCCGGCCCTCCAGGCCAACGGCATCGTCAACACCAACAAGATCCAGCAGATCAAGGATTTCGGCTTCAATGCCGGCGGGCCGGTCATCAGGGACCGGCTCTGGTGGTGGGGGGCCTACGGCGTCCAGGACATCTTCGTTTACACGGTCTACGGCACCAAGAACCAGACCCTCCTCAACAATTACAACTTCAAGCTCAACGCCCAGCTCCTCCCCAACAACCGGCTGGAAGCCTCGATCATGGTCAGCGACAAGGAGAATTACGGCCGCAACGCCACGGCGGCCAAGCCCGAGGGCAGCCTCCAGCAGGGCCGGTATCATTGGGGCAACCCGCTCATCCTGGTGCAGGACGAGCAGAGCGTCGGCAACCGCCTCTACCTCGCCCTGAAATATTCCCGCAACGACACCGGGCTCACCCACCGGCCCACGACCGATCCGGGCCGGGCCATGCCAGTCGTCTATGACCAGACGGCCGCGAAATACGTCCCCTTCGGCTACGGCTTCAACGCGCCGAGCTACAACTCCTACCTCGGGGCCGGGCTGCGGGGCAATTATCAGGTCCTGGGAAGCTATTTCAACGACACCTTCCTCGGACTGTCGCAGGAGATCAAAGCCGGCGCCGAATACACCCGCCGGACCGCCCAGGAGCGGTTCGGCAATTTCCAGGGATTCGACATCACGACCGACTACAACACCGCAGGCCTGGACACGGACCGGGACGGCAGCCGGACCGCCGCCGAGATGGTCGGTTCCGGCTGGCAGCGGATCAACTGGTACCGCGATTCGGGCTATATCGGCGTCGCCGACCAATTCGCCGTCTACGCCCAGGACACGATCACCAAGGGCCGGTTCACGGCCACCCTCGGATTGCGCTACGACAGGCAGGTCCCCGGCCTGGGCGCTTACACCTTCGCCGCCGGCCCCGACGCGTCGGCCAACCCCTCGCCCTGGTCGATCTTCGACGCTGCCGTCCAGTCGCGGATGTCCGAGATCCTTCCCAGCGTGTCGATCAAGAAGGTCGGCGGAAATCCCTACCTCCTGGGCGGAGGCCTCCACGCCTATCGCTGGAACACCTGGTCGCCGCGGATCGGCCTGACCTGGGACATCGGCGGCAACGGCAAAACCATCGCCAAGCTGGCTCTCTCGCAATACGGCGACGTCATGGCCGGGG
>CAZIQR010000137.1:0-7294 GCA_964541055.1 uncultured Eubacteriales bacterium | reverse complement strand
ATAGGGTTGAATCGTCTGTTCGCTTTCCCCTTCTAGGACCTTAAGCAAAAGGGACAGTTTCGTGACCTCGACCGCTTGAGAATCGATATCGACGCCGTAGATGCCATCCAGGAGGATTCTCTTCCTTTCCGCAATCGTCAGTTTCCACCCCGAAGTGGTTTGCACCAAGACAGGGCTTCGACCCTTTGCCCACTTGGCTGGATCATTCTGCAGATACCACTGATGGTGCCAGTCCAGGAGATATTGGTAAGCGTTGATCAAGAACGAACCCGATCCGCATGCGGGGTCGAGAATCTTGATCCCCGAAACCTGCTTGGGGGTTTTGCCTTCAACCGACTTCCCGACGGTCTGCTTGACGATATAATCGACAATGTAGGTCGGGGTATAGTAGACGCCTCCGGCTTTCTTGACCTCGGGCTTGTCCTCGACGATCGCCCGATGGCCGTCAGTCAGACGAATGACCTTGCCCAGGAACTGTTCGTAAACCTGGCCAAGAATGTCCGGAGGAATGGCGTCGAAAACATACGGGCTTTCCGGATAATAAAGATCCCTGATGATCGACTTCAGCAACTTGTCATCGACCGACAGCCCCATCGTGATCTGGTCCGGCAGTTCGTGCGCGCCCTTCTCGGCCTGGAAATGAAAGAGCCCCGAATTGTATTTGGCGTCAGCCTCTTCGAAGATCTCACAAAGCCGGGGATAGACGTTGACGCCGTTGGAAAGGGCCCGGAGGCGTTCGAAAGGTTCGATCTGCCGGTCTTCGCACATCCGCAGGAAGATGATGCGGTCGATGATCCGTTGGACCGCGAAATTGATCTCGCGCTGAGTGAGATGGGAATTGCGCAAAGCGAGATTACGGGCCAGCTCACTGCGCCAGCGCTCGATCGTGGCCAGGAAATCGTCATCCACCCCCATAGTGCCGTGTTTCCCCTTGGCTTCCTGGGAGAACTTGTCAAAAGACCCCTTGAGAATGGCTCCTTTGGAGAAAATTGAATAGATCCAGTCCCATTTATCCGGATATTCCCTGAAGTTGCAGAGGAAGATGCGGGCCGTGGCCGCTGAGTCTGTCAGCTTTGGCTTGATCCGGCAATCATGAACGGCGAAGTCCTCGAAATCGCTCAAGATGCCGAGAGGCAATTTTGCGCTCCAGGCATATCGGCGCAGCTGATAGGCCGGCGAGACGTCCTTGCCAATGTCGATGCTCGGTTTCTTGGCCTCAAGAAAGAATTTGCGCGTTCCGCCGATTCTGAAGCAATAATCCGGCGCTTTGACGGCGCCGCCGATACGAATGGCGTCTTCAAAAATGACATCTTTATAGGCCTCAGCCAAACCCTGGGAATTGTCCATGTCCCAATCGAGGGCCCTGAATAGCGGATTGAGGAACTCATTCCGAAGTTGGGCTTCGTTATACTGGGGCAATCGATAGGACTCGAGATTCTGGTCGAATTTCTCAACAAGGCGGATGACGTCCTTGGGTGCGCTCATCGCCGCCCCTCCCCCACTTCATCGGCTTCTCTGGGAAGAAAGTACTTATACGCAGGGACGATCTGAATTCGCCGGCCATCCTCGTCATGGATGCGTTCGATATCGCGGGAGATGGCAGTTCCTTCTTTGAGCCTATGCTTTTTCATGAAGAACAGTAAGCCGGCCATTTCGATCTTCCCGGACTTGATCTCGATTGGGATTGGAGAATCTCCAGCGAGGACGACATCGACCTCGTTCTTATAGGGATCCCGCCAAAAATACTCGGCATTAAGCTGGTTGACGACGGCGCATTCAAAAGCCCTTGACCGGGAGCGATCGTCTCCGAAGAACAGATCCGGGGAACAAATGGTCGGATAGATCTTTCTGAGCTTTCGCCCGGTCTTGCGTTTGTTCCTCGAATAGTTGAAGAGCTTTCTGATCAGGAAAGAGTCCTCCAGGTACCTCAGATAGAGCGAGAGTGTTTGTCGGGAAATGGCTAGGTCCCTGCCAAGCGAGGTCAGATCGATCAATTGCCCCGGCTCGTCCATGAGCAAGTCCAGCAACGTCTCGAGGACGCTGATCTGCTTGATGGGGAAGAGTAGCGTGATGTCCCGATAGAGGACCTTGTCGACGATGCTCTCCTTGACATATTTCCGGAGGATCTTCCGGTCCTGAACCCCAACGAGCTCGGGGAATCCCTGAGTGCTCAGGTATTCCTCATATGTCCGCTTCAATTCCCTAGAATAAAGGCCAGGAGGATTCCATGGAACGCCCTTGAAGCCCAGATACTCCTCGAAACGCAATGGCTCGATCTGGAATTCGTAGAGCCTTCCGGCAAGTGTTGCCCTCGCCCGCCGCTTGATGAAGAGTGATTCGGACCCTGAGATGAGGATTTTCATCTGGGGGTAGAGATCGTAAAGGGCCTTGGCTTGGTTTTCCCAATCCTCCAGCTTCTGGACTTCGTCGAGGAGAAGCAGAATTCGCCGGTCTGTCACATTTCGACCGAGCAATTCCTCATAGGTTCTGAGGATGTCGCGGATCTCAATCCCCTTGAATTCATCAAAGGAGAAGTAGACCAGGTCTTTTGGATCCAGGCCTTCGGCGATGGCATCGGCCGCGATCTTCTTGAGCAAAGTCGTTTTGCCGACCCGCCGCAGGCCTGTTAGGGAAATGATCTGGCGCTCCGGCAGGAATTTCTTAATCCAGGGGTAAATCGTTCTTTCCCTATAATCGGCCTCGAACGGCGCCTTCCACCAAGGGTTAAGATCGGAAAGAACGGAACTAATCTGCGGCATATGAAGCTAACCTAATATCGTTTTTACGTTATCTATAATTAACCTAAAATGTGCAGCAATGTCAAGGGAATATTGGGCATCCCTAAGGCCCCTCTATGAGACGCCAGCGCCCCGCCGGACGTCTCTCACTGTGTATAACAGTCATCCCTTTCACAAGGAGGTCAGGCATGTTCTGGAAAAGAAAACCGGTTCTGCCGAGGTTGCCGTTCCCGACCCGCTCCATCGGCCTGGGGAATACCTCCGTCGCGGAGTATATCATCCCGGATGAAGAAAAAGCGAAGGTCCTCGACGGCATGTATCCTTTCGAGCCCGTTCCCGATCTCGACAGGACGATGTTCGACCTCCATGAAGAGAAGCTGTTCAAGGTCCGGGACTTTCGAGTCCTCCGGGGAAGGGCGATGGATTTCCTCGTCAGTCCTTTCTTCTTCACTAGCGGCGGGACCGTTATGGACTGGATGCCCCCGGATTTTAAGCCAGGCGAGCAGCTCTCCCGGAGAATTCGAGGCTCGGAAGCATCGATCGTGACCGTCTCCTTCGGCCCACGGGAAACCTGTCATTAAGGAGGGGAGCCGGTGTCAAGCCGCCTTAAGGCACTCCCTGAGGAACCGCTTAGCGGCGCGGGAGCGGGCGGCCGAGCCGGAGGCCGGATCCCACTGATAGCGCTTGAGATCGATCCGGCCGCCGTGCCCGACCAAGACCCCTTCGGCGACGAGCCTCCTCTTCTGCTCCTCAAAGCCCCGTCCACGCGGCAAGGAGATGCGGCCCCCTCCACCGATGACCCGATGCCAGGACAGGCCGGCCGCTTCCGACGACGAATGAAGGATCCAAGCCACGCCCCGGGCGGCCCGCTCCCGGCCGGCCATGGCCGCCACCTGGCCATAAGTCACGACGCGGCCGCGATGTGTTTCTCCGGGCTTGCGTTTCGCGGACATCTCTGTGCCCTATCTTATTCCGATCGAGGCGGGAGAGGCAACGCCGGCGCGGACCGGCTTCCCTGTCGACGCTTCAAACCGGCGTCCTCAGGCCCGGAGCATGGCCGGGACAAAGAAAAGGGGGCCGGATGGCGCCGGCCCCCACGAGGAATGAGGTTGGGGTAGGGCTTGGCTATTTCGTCACAGTGATCGAGCCGTTTGTCGTGTGGAGCGAGATCTCTGGCCCGCCCTGGCCGATCTTCCCCTCGACCCGGCGCTTGGACTGGCTCAGGTTCTGCAGGGTGATCGGGAAATCGACGGTGATGTGGCCGTTGGTGACGCCGGCCGTGAGATCGGCGTTGAGGGCCTCGGGCACGGCGACCGCCAGGCTGATCGAGCCGTTGGTCGTTTCAGCCTTGAGCCCGTCCTTGAGCAGGACCCCCTCGAGCTTGATATTGCCGTTCGTCGTCTCGGCCTCGAGGTGCCCCGAAAAACCCCTGGCGTTGACCGCGCCGTTGGTCGTCCCGGCCGTGAACTCGCCGGAGGCGTCCTTGACGGTGACGGTTCCGTTCGTCGTGCCGACCTCGGCCCGGCCGTAGGTTCCGGTGACGTCGACATCGCCGTTGACCGTCTCGAACTCCGAGAGGTTGACGCCCTCGGGGACCACGACCGTGAAATCCACGGTGACGCGCGCGCTCCGCGGGAACTTGGGCCAGACGGCCTTGACCGAGACCCATCCGGCTCCCTCTTCGACCTTGATCTCGACCTTGTCCAGCTCGGCCTGATCCCGCCGGGTGGTCTTGACGGCCTTGATCTCGACCTTGGCGTCCTTCCAGGTGGCGATGGACACGCTGCCGTTGACGTTCTCGAGGGAGAACCGGTCACCGGCCTTGAGAGGCAGGGTCTTTTCGAAGGTGTCCTTGGTTTCCCCGGCGGCGAGAACGCAGGACACGGCCAGGAAAAGGACCGTCAGGGTCAGGACGATGAGGACCTTCACTTTGGACACGGGTATACCTCCTGGAGATCGACGTTCAAAGGGATAGACGGCGGACGGGATGAAAAGGTTCCGGGGGGGCGAGAAAAAAATCGAAGCTCGAGCAGGCTCTACAGGAGGCCCATGAGCTTTTTGGCCCCGTCCAGGGTTTCCCGGGCCGCTTTCCGAGCCTTGCGGGCCCCCTCGTCGAGGGCTTCGCGGACGCGGTCGGGATGGGCGGCGAGGTCGCGGCGCCGTTCCCTGATGGGGTCGAGGACCGTCATCAGGTTGCGGTAAAAGATCTTCTTGCAGTCGATGCAGCCGATCGACGCCTCGCGGCAGCCCTTGGCGATCTCGGCCAGATCGGCCTCGGGCGTCACCAGCTTATGGTAGCTGTAGATGTTGCAGCGGTTGGGCTCGCCGGGATCGCTGCGGCGCTTGCGGGCCTCGTCGGTCTTGGCCGGGCGGAGCTTTTCCCAGATCGCCTCGGGCTCTTCGGTCACCCCGATGATGTTCCCCATGGACTTGCTCATCTTGGCAGCGCCGTCGAGGCCCATGATCCGGGCCCCGCGGCCGATCAGGGTCGCCGGTTCGGGGAAATAGTCGCCGAAGCGGGCGTTGAAGCGGCGGGCCACCTCGCGGCTGAGCTCGAGGTGCTGGGCCTGGTCCTCCCCGACCGGCACGGCCTCGGCTTTATAGATGAGGATATCGGCCGCCTGGAGGATGGGATAGTTGAGGAGGCCGGCCGTGACGTTCTCGCGCTCCTGCTCGGACTTCTCCTTGAACTGGGTCATGCGGTTGAGCTCGCCGAGCGGCGTCACGCAGTTGAGGAGCCAGCAGAGCTCTGTGTGCTCCGGGACGTGGCTCTGGATGAAGATCGTGCACTTGGCCGGGTCGAGGCCGGCGGCCATGTTGTCGAGGGCGGCGTCCCAGACCCTCTGCGGCAGGAGCTTCGGGTCGTAGGTGATGGTGATGGCGTGGAGGTCGACGATGGTGAAGAAGCAATCGTAGTCGTCCATCAGGCGGACCCAGTTCTCGATGGCCCCGAAATAGTTGCCGATGTGGATCGTGCCGCTCGGCTGGATACCGCTCAGGATGCGCTTGCGCTGGCTCATGTCGGACCTCGTTTCAGGGGTATTGTATCACAGCAGGGCGAGGAGCTCGGCCAGGACCATGGCCGTGGCCCCCCAGATCTTGTGGCCCTGGAACTCGAAGAAGGGCACGTCGTGATCGAGGCCGCCGTAGTGCCAGGTCTCGCGCCGCCGGTAGGCCGCATCGGACAGATGGTCGAGGGGAGCCTCGATGACCTCGGCGACCTCCTCCGGCTGCATGCGGAAGGCCAGCGGGCCCGGAATGACGGCGACCGTCGGATAAATGCAGTAGTTGCTTGGCGGGATGTAGAGCGGCGTCAGGCGGCCGAGGATCCGCACGGCGGTGAGGTCGAGGCCTAGCTCCTCGATCGTTTCGCGGAGGGCCGTGGCCTCGAGGGACTCGCCGGGATGCTGCTCGCCGCCCGGGAGTGAGATCTGGCCGCGGTGGTGGTTGACCTGCTCGGTGCGCCGGGTCAGAAGAACGGTCAGCCGCCCGGCCTTGACATAAAGGAGGATAAGAACGCCCGCCTTGCGGCAGGTGTCCTCGACCTCGAAATAGGCCTTGTGGCCGGTCCGGGGCTCGGGGGCCATGGCCAGCTGGGCGGGGATGCCCGGAAGCGGGGCCCAGAGGCCCTTCTCGATCCGCGCCAGGAGCTCCTCGGGACTCGGGCGCATCGGATCGCCCGTCAGCGGCCACGCCCGGCCAGGAGTTTCTCGATCTCGTCGATCTCCTTCGGCACGTCCTTGGTCAGGACCTCGCAGCCGGCCGCGGTGATGAGAACGGTGTCCTCGATGCGGACGCCGAACCCCTTTTCGGGATCGTAAAGGGCGGGCTCGATGGCAAAGACCATCCCCTCTTTAAGGACCGGCCCGAGAGGGACGTCGTGGACGCAAAGACCGACGCCGTGGCCGAAGCCTCCGAGCTGGCCGCGGGGATCGAGGCCCTTGGCCTTCATGACCTCGGCCACATGGTCGCGGACGTCCTTGGGCGTCGCGCCCGGCTTGTAGGCCTCGATGCAGGCCTTTTCGATCTCGAGGACGATCCGGTAGACCTCCCGCTGCTCGGCGCTGAACCGGCCCGAGGCCGGCCAGGTCCGGGTAATGTCCATGGCCAGGTGGTCGAGATCGGCCCCGAAATCCATAAGCACGACGTCGGCGGCCTCGACGCGGCGGTCGTTCTTCTCATAATGGAAAATGCAGGAATTCGGGCCGGAACCGACGATGGGGGCGTAGGCGGCGCCCTTGGCCCCGCCCTTCAGGACGACCCCCATGGCCGCGGCCTCGATCTCGTATTCAAAAACACCGGGCCGTCCGGCGAGCATGGCCTGTTTGACGGCCGCGGCCGAGAGGGTGCCGTTCCGCCGCAGGATCTCGATCTCCTCGGGCGTCTTGACGGCCCGCAGGGCGTCGATGGCCGGGGCGATGTCGACGAGCTCCATCTGCGGGTAGCGCTGGCGGAGCTTCTCGATCCGGTATTGGTCGACCGAGAGCTGGTCGTTGTAGTGGCTCCGCCAGCGGCGGCCGTCCATCAGGGCGGTCTCGGAACGGGCGTCGTCGAGC
>CAZIQR010000136.1:0-7298 GCA_964541055.1 uncultured Eubacteriales bacterium | reverse complement strand
CAGGGCGGTCAGAAGATGGGCGTGCTCTTCCCTGACCTGCTTTAGGTCCGCCTCGAGCTCGGCGATCTGCGCCGGCTGGCGTTCATCGGGGGGGAGACCGAATTGTTCGCGAAGAATGGCCTGTTTGGCCGCGAGTCGCGCCTCGGCCGCGCGGGCGCGCCGCAACTGCTCGGGCACGGCCTCGGGCCGGAGGCCGGCCCAGCCCAAAGACATCAGGTCCCAAAGGGCCTGGGCACGACGGCGCTCGACCACGAGCAGGGCTTTTTCGGCGTCACCCTGAGCTCCCGTCTCGATCGACCGCCCGGCAAGATACGACGCGTATTCGTCATAGAGCCCAAGGCGGTCCGATGCGAAGCGGAGGGCAAACTCCTCCGGCCGTAGCCTCTCCCGCCCCCCTTCCAGGGCGGTCAAGGCAAGCTCGAAATGACCCTTGGCCTGGTCGTGTTTCCCTCGGGCGACACTGACGGCCGCCAGGGCTCGTTCGATCCGCCAGATCTGGTTGAGATCGTAGGGGTTGGCCATCTTCCGGGCTTCTGTCAGGAGCTTCTCGGCCCGCGGAAGATCGCCGGCGCGGAACTCGAGCGAGCCCAAGGCCAGCAACGACTCGGCTAGCCGGCCGACCTGCGGACCCGGTGGCTCGCGGTCGATCCGGACCGCTTCGAGCAGGCTCCGCCGTGCGTCGCCTAGACGGCCGGCCCGTTCATAGGTCACCCCGAGCTTCAGGAGGGATTCCCTCTGTTTCGGCAGGGACCCGACATCCCGGGCGCGTTTGACGCTCCTCTGGAAGAAGAGGATGGCCTCGTCCGTAGCGCCGGCCAGGACCAAGGCATCGCCCGGCGTGAAGGCGGAGTCATCGTCGGCTAGGACGGACCCGGCCGGCGAGCCGGACTCAAGCGCGATCGCCCGGCGCGAGGCCTCCGCCGAGCGGGCCGCGTCTCCCGACAAAGCGTAGGCCATGGCGACCCGGTTGTGCCATTCGGCCTTTTGGATATCGATCGGGTCGTCATAGGACTGGAACTGGCGTTGAGACTGGCCATCCGACGATGCGATCTCCGTGAACGTCGCCTGATAGTCCTCGATGTCGATGACGGTCCTTGAGAACGTTTCGTAGTAAGCTTCAAAGGTCTTTTCGATCAGGCCGCCCTCCAGTTCCATCTCCGAAAGCGCGGCGTCATAATCTCCCAGGTCGAGATAGGTCCGGGCCCTGTTGAAATGAAGCATCCGCAGGTAATACTCGCCGGCCGGCATCGCCGCGGCCAGATCGAGGGCCTTTGACCAGAACTCGAGAGCCCGCCCGGGCTGGCCGATGGAGAGGTAGGCGCTCGCGATTCGGTCGCAATTGTTGACGGTCAGCCTTCTCCCAGGCCGGGTCAGGAGCCGGACATATCTCTCGACGAACTCGGCGGCGGCAGCCGGCTCGCCGAGGTCGCGGCTGTAGATCGTCGATAATTCGAAGTAGGCATCCGCTTCCGCCTCGGACAGGCCCTCGGTCCGGGAATACTCGGCCCGCCGCTGTTCCATCTCCACTGCCTCGCGGTATTCCCCCATCCGGCGCAGGGCCCGGCTCACCAGCCTCATGGCCACCGGGACCTCGCCGGGATACCCGATGTTCTCCCTATGGCGTTCGCAGTAACAAAGTTCCTGCTTGAAATCCTCGAGGCTTTGGGTCGGCGAGATGGCCGCCAGGACCTTGCCGCGCCCCGAGTAGGCGCCCCGGATGAAGCCCGGTTCGTTCATGGCTTTGGCCCGGGCTAGCGCGTCGTCCAGGAATTTCAGAGCTAGCGTCGGCTGAGCCTGGAGGGATACCCCGGCTCCGGTCCGCAATCCGAGGGCAGCCTCCCCAAGGCCCAATTCGTCATATATCTCGACGGCCCTCTCGAAATCGGCCGCTGCGCCCTTGAGGTCGTTGGCCTGGACTCGGAAAGAAGCCCGCTGGTTCAGGCAATTCGCATATTGACCTCGGGCCCCCAGGGCCTTGTAGATCCCGGCGGCCTCCTCCAGCGCCGCGAGAGCTTCTTGCGATTCCCTCGTGCCCTTGAGCCCGCCGGCCTTGGTCATGAGGAAGGCCGCGAGCCAGCCGGGATGACCCAAACGCCGGGCCAGGGCTTCCGCCTCGGACGCCACGGTTTCGGTGATCCCCGGGCGGACGAATTCCGGCATGGCGGCGATGAGATAGGCTAGCTCCCCGACATCACCGCCGTACCGGCGGCTGATGAGCCGGCCTCGCTCGAAGAGCTCCCCCCCGGCTGCGACGCCTTTCAGCTGATAGGATCGCCAAAGGGTCTTGAGGAACCAGGCCTCCCCCGGGTAGAACTGATGGCCGGACTTCGCGGCCATGCTCTGGCGGACCGGGATGGCCTGGACGACCCGGAGACCTTCTTGAAGATACCTGATATGCCCTTCGTAATCGTCATGGGCGAGGGCCCGCCACGCCTGGCGGGCCAGGGCGAACTGGAGGAGCACCGGCAGATGGAGCCGCTCGGCCGCTTCAACGGCGTGAGCCGCCGCGAACTCGGATTGTCCCTCGCCGGACCAACCTCCGAAATAATAGGCGGCCCAGGCCTCGACGACGTCGTCGCCAACGCTTTTCGCCATTTGCCATGTCTTCCAGCCCTCGATCGAACCGAGGGTGCCGGCCCATAGCCTGGCTTCGAGTTCGCCCTTGGCGAAGGGGATCTTCCGGTAGCGCTCGGCCAGGGACAGGCATCTGTCCAAGAGGTGTTTGTTCTTATCGATGGGCTCGGGCATCTGGCGGCTCATCCAGCGGGCTTCCTGATAGGCCGCGAAATGGTCGCGTAGGATGGGGAGCAATTCGCGTCTCCGGGCCGTGTCCGCCTTGTCCCAGAACGAGACGACGCCACGTTCGAGGTCGAGGTTGTAGATCCGGGAAAAAACATCGGCCAGGCACCGGGCTTTTTCGATGGGGCCGGCCTCTCCCTCATTGGAAGGGGCCGGGTCGAGGGTCGTTTCGAGGTACCCCAGGAAGAGCCGGTCGGCACCGTCCTGATCGTCCACGACTAGCTCGAGCGCCCGTCCGTGATCCTCTTGCCGCAGGGCCTCGTTGAGCCGCGTCGCAAACTCGTCCGGCCTGGCTCGGGCAGCAATCGGCGCGGCGCTGGGTGCAAGAGCCGGAATCCTGTGGGAGGTGGGCGCGTCCGCGGCAAAGAAAATCAGCAGCAGAAACAGGAGAGTGCCCGAAAAGGCACGGACTCGATTCCGCATGGTCCCCGCCCCTATCGTCGCGGCATAAGGCGGGATCCCCGGCTCACAGAAAGAACGTCCTCATCCCCCGCCGGGGCGTGTCCCTTTGCTGACTTGAATTCTAGGGGGGCCCGAGGTCGATGTCAAGACAAGCGGCGGCCTTCCCCGCTTACTTCAGCCGCTCCAGGACCAGCTTGAACGGGACAAAGAAGACCCCGTCCCCCGGCTGCCAGGTCGGGCCCGGCTTCCAGGGCGCCCCTTCCGGACAACCGCCCATGGCTTGGTACACAGAGGGGAAGTGGTCCGTGTTATCGATCTGAGCGATCTTCTTGCCTTTCATTGTGATCACACGGACCATGTAGGGCTCATGAATGGGCGTGATCTCCCATCCCGGGCCTCCGGTGCTGTTCACCAAGTCCCCGAAGAAAACTTTGGCCTGAGTGTCGAATCTATACGTATTGGGATCGCCGTACACCATGAACGTGACCGAGAGTTGGGTATAGTAGGTCCGCCCCGGCGTCAGTGTCGCGAAATTGAGGTAATTCCAGCCGTATTTCGTGCAGCTCAGAATCAGCTTGCCGTTCTCCCGGGTCCCCATGAACTCCTTCTCGGTCAACACATGGAAGCTTACGGTGTGGAGATGGGCCAGCCTCAAGGGGCCCGGCGTGTTCTCGCAAAATCCCGAATTCTGCGCCAGCTCGAGGTCGATCTGGACGTAGCGGTCTTCGTCCGTTCCGTCGAGTTTCTCGCGCCGGTTGACATCCACGACGATATGGCCCCGGTCGTAGAGGAATACGCAGTCTCCTCCAGGGACGATGTACTCGTAGGGAATGAGGCCGAAATCGTTCAAGATCTTGCCGGTGAAGCTGATCAGGACATTCGGATCGGGGTTCTGTGGATCGAGGTCGCTATACGTCGGCCAGAACGTGGCTTTAAGCCCTTCCCCCTTGTAGACCCCGCCGCAGGGGTTCTGCCCGAAGGACAAACCCGCGCAGAGAAGAGCCATCGCCGCTGTGCATGCCCAAACGAGAACCTTCCTTTTGCCGATCATGCTGACCTCCTTATTTATGGCTGAAAAAATACGTCACAACCCGGCCTGGATCGAGCATCCCTCATAAAGGAGTGGTCCGTTCCGGGAAAACGTGTCAGGTTGACGGGGAGATTTTTCTCTTTCCGGGGCTACCGACGGGTGATTTCTAGCTGCCATGGCATATTGTACGTTCCGTGGTTGCAGGACAGCCGAGCGTTAGAATACAGCATATAAGGGATCGCGCCCTCGGGGTGATAGCACCAGTTGCCCGAATTGTCCCAGGCCTTGTGCTTGAAGGGCTCGGTCACCGGCGTGAAGGTCCAGGTATTGACCTTCTGCCCGTCCCAATCCCAGGCCTTGACTTTCGCCCACAGGCAGTCCGCGAACCAGTAATCCATCGCGCTCTCGTCGACCTTCTTGGTCTCCGGGAGATCGGGGACGTCGAAATAGAAGAAGCCGACATAAACATAGGCTTCCTGACCGTCCGTCATGGCCAAGAAATTCAGCGAGCTGTCCTTGGGGCTCAACGTGGGGATCCCCAGAGGATCTGTCGGGTCGGCGATCATCTCCCACTCGCCTTGCGCCTTCATGAAGAGCTTGACCGTCGAGACCGGCGGCACATTGTGCATCGGATCATAGATAAAATAAGGCTTTGTGCAGGACAGCGGCAGGGACGAGCTGGGAGCGGAGACCACCGAATCGAGAGAGATCTCAGCATGCCGCGGGGAAGTCCGGTCGGTCACGATGCTCATGAACAGACACCTGCCGAGTTTCGGCGAATCCATGAGCTGAATGATGCTGTTCCCGACGTTCTCGAAATACGCCGACGGATCGTCGTTCACGATCTTGTTCGGGATCGGGTTCCCTAACGCGTCTTTGACGTCCAGCGTGTAGCCGCTGATGAACCTGGCTCTGACGTTGACGACGGTCCCGCCGGGGCCTGCGTTCAATGTCAGGATGATTCCGGCGAGGATGGCCAGCCCCCCCCAAAAGAACCCAACAAAGACTCCCTCTTTTGATGGACATATGGGCCTCCTTTTTCATGGCTCGATGACCAATGACTTGACGATCCGGCTGATTTCGGGCACCCTCTTAGGGGAGTGGTCGGCGCGGGGAAAACGTGTCAGTTTTCGTGGGGCTTTTATCTGATCAGGGCCAGCATCCGGGCGGCTTCTTCCTTGAGATCGGAGCCCTCGCTCAGGACCCAACGGAGTTCCGATTTCGCACCGTCGACGTCCATTTGGGCCAATAAAGCCTTAGCTCGGTAGAAATGGGCTTCCTCAAGATAGGCCGAGTCCCCAAGCGATATCGTCGCTCCGAGCTTCTCGATCCCTTCGGCTGTTTCGCCCGTCAAGAGCAGGCATATGCCCAGGAAGAACCGGATCCCGGCCCCGTTCGGATCGAGCCTCGCCGCGGCCCGGAGGTACGGGATGGTTTCGCCATAGCGGCCCGCTTGGTAATACGCCATGCCCGACCTGAATAGCTGCGAGGCCTCATCCTCCTCGTCCCGGAGCGCCGGCGGAATGAACAAGGGGGGCTCGAAGCGGGCAAGGGCGATCCATGAGGATGGAGGTGCTTGGGGGCCCGCCGGGGGCCGGCCCGGGCCCTTGGCCTGCCACCAGACGGCCGCGCCAATGATCATGAGCAGCCCGGCGGCCGCCGCGGCGAAGGCCCAGGCCTTGCGGACCCGCAGGGTGCGAGATGGCTGTGCGGTTTCCTCGATGAGCTCTTCTCCCTTTTCCCAGAGCTTTTCCTGGATCGCCCGGACGAGCTCAAGTTCCTCCTGGCACTTGGCGCAGCTGAGATAGTGGGCTTCGAACTCTTCCCGCTCAGCCCGATCGAGCCTCCCGGCCAGGTACTTTTCGACGACCTCTTCGTGTTCGATCCGCTTACAATCCATGATCCCGCTCTCTCATCATATGTGGTCCAGGAGGCCTTTTCGTGTCAGGCTCTTCAATTTTCTCCGAAGACGCTTCAGGGCCCGCGATTTGCGGAGGCGGACGGTCTCCGACTTCAGCCCGATCTCGACCGCGATCTCGCGCGGACTCAGGCCTTTGGCCAGGGTCAGGAACAGGATCTCACGGTCGGCGGGCTTGAGTTCCCGGAGGGCCTCGAAAACTCCGTCGCGTTCCTCCTTCTTCTCCAACGGAGGGGTTTCGCACGGACCCGAGGCCGGGTCCGATATGGACGCGTCATCGGAACCGAGCGATAGGGGCTTCGGGCGCCGGCCCTTTCGCCGCAGATAGTCACGGATCATGTTGCGGCCCGTTCCGACCACGAATGCGGGGAGCTTGCCCGGCTCGCGCACACGGCCTTCCCTGAGGGCTTCGAGGACCGCCAGGATGGCCTCCTGGGCGATCTCCCGGGCTGTCTCCCGGTCGCCCAGCCGGCTTGCGGCCAGGGCCAAGAGGTGGGGATGGAAGAGCCGGGCCAATTCTTCCTCGGAGGCCCGGTCGCGCATCCGGACCCCCTGCGCCAAGCTTGCCCACCCCGCGGGTCCCATGTTCGGCATAGCCAGGTCGGCTCTTTCGATCCCCAGCCTGGGTTTATGCTAGGCCCAGCCGGCTAAAGAGTCAAATCCTATCCGTTGAGTGACAAATCACCTTTGACGGTCAACGAGGCCCGGCCCCGGACCGATCGGCCCCGCACGGGCGGCGGCGGCGGGCGCGGCGGCTTCGGCGGCGGCCGCGGCCGGTATTGATCGCGTAAGCGACTTTTTTCGAACGCCAAAGGGCGGATGTCCCGGAAGGGGCCTCCGCCCTTTTTTATTTTCGGGGGGATCTCCTCGTCGGATCGCTCCGTCGCGTTGACAGGCCCTCTCGGATCATGCTAGTCCTATCCCAGTGCGTTTCCTGAGGGTCGGGGACTATGCCGTCATTCTCGCCTACTTCGCCATCCTGATCGGGATCGGCGCCGCGTTCCGCAAGAAAGCCGCGGCCAGCGTCGAAGACTACTTCCTCGCCGGGCGCAAGATGCCCTGGTGGGCCCTCGGTCTGTCCCAGATGACCTTCTGGTTCGACATGACGGGGACGATGATCATCGCCTCCTTCCTGTTCCTGCTGGGGCC
>CAZIQR010000135.1:0-7551 GCA_964541055.1 uncultured Eubacteriales bacterium | reverse complement strand
ACGACATGCTGCCCGAGCTCCTGTCCGGCAGCGCTTCGGCCGACGTCACGGCCGAGCTCGTCTGGGTCGGCCGCGGCACGCCCAAGGAGATCACGGACGCCAAGGTCGCCGGCAAGATCGCCGTCACCGAAGGCCAGCTGATGACGGCCTACAGCCAGGCCCTGCAGCAGGGCGCCCTCGGGGTTGTCGGCATCAGCCTGTCGCGGCCCTATTTCGACCCGCTGCAGATGCCCTGGAGCGGCGTCATGCAGCGCCGCCGGCCCGCCGCCGGACAGGCCCCCCCGGCCGGCGCGGCTCCCGCGCCGGCGGCCCCCGCCGCTCAACCGCAGGGCTTCGCCTTCCAGCTGAATGTCCGCGAGGGCGACATCCTCAAGCGCCGGCTGCTCGCGAACGAGAAGATCACCGTTCGGGCCCAGGTCGAAGCCAGGACCGAGACGGCCGATCTCGAGAACGTCGTGGCCCTCATCCCCGGCACCGACCCGGCCGCGGGCGAGATCATCTTCTCGGCCCATCTCTTCGAAGGCATGCAGAAGCAGGGCGCCAACGACAACATCTCCGGCAGCGCCACGATCCTCGAGGCCGCCCGGACCCTTCAGACGCTCATCGCCGACGGCCGCCTGCCGCGGCCAAAGCGGACCATCCGCTTCATTTGGGGTCCCGAGTTCTCCGGCATCGGCGAATGGGTCCGGACCCATCCCGAGATCATGGACCGGACGCTCTGCAACATCAACATGGATATGGTCGGGGAGTGGCTGTCCAAGAACAAGTCCTATTTCTGCCTGATGCGGACGACCTACGGCAACCCGCACTACATCAACGACGTCATGGAGAATTATTACCGCTATGTCGGCGAGGGCAACCGCGAGCGCATCCAGAACCGGGGCGGCGAATCCGGCGTTCCGGTCCGCATCGTCGCTCCGACCGGCGCCGACGAGCCGTTCCTGTATTCGATCGAGACCCACTACGGCGCTTCGGACCACGAGGTCTTCAACGACTGGGCCGTCGGCGTCCCCGGCGTCATGATGATCGCCTGGCCTGACCAGTGGTATCACACCTCCGGCGACACGGCCGACAAGTCCGACCCGACTCAGCTCAAGCGGGCGGCCGTGATCGGCGCCGCCGGCGCCTACACCGTCGCCGCCGCGGACGAAGCCCTGGCCGAGAAGATCGCCGGCGAGATCGTTTCGAACGCGACCCGGCGCCTCGGGCATGAGCTCGTGACCGCCCTCGAGGCCGTCGAGGCCGCCACGGCCGAGACCTTCGACGCGGATTCCCGCTATGCCCGGGGCATCCTCGAGGCGGCCGTCATCAACGAGAAGGAGACCCTGGCCTCGGTCGCGGAGCTGGCGCCCGGCGCGGCCTCCCTGACCGCCCACTTGGGCCGGCTGGCCAAGTCCATCGATGCCGTCGGCGCGGCCGAGCTCGCCTCGCTCGAGACGCAGCGGGCCGCCGTCGCCCGCGGCCTCGGTGTCAAAGCCGTTCCCCTCGTTCCGACCGAGCTCGAAAAGACGGCCGCCAAGATCGTGCCCCGCCCGACGGCCAAGGTCCGCCAGGATGGCTATCGCGGCTACCAGAAGCTGCTCTCGGCCGTCCCGGGCGAGACCCGGCTCAAGTTCCCCATCGCGGGGAAGGGCCTGGTCCTCTCGAACCAGGGAGAGCTGCAGCTCCTCGTCAACGGGCATCACAGCGCCCTCGACCTCCTGAAGATGCTGGATGCCCAGAACGAGCGCCGCTCGAGCCTGCAGGCCGTCCTCAACGACCTCGAGATCCTGAAGCTCGCCGGCCTCGTCACGTGGTGAGCGGAGGTCGAACCTCCCTGGTATAATAGAGCGTTATGACAATGATCAGGACCCGGACCCGCATCGCCGCGCTCCCGCTCGGCGCCGCCCTCCTTATGGTCGCGGTCCTCCTGACGCTCGCCGGCTGCCGCCGCGAGGCGCCGGCCCTCAAGCACGTCATCTTTTTCATCGGCGACGGCATGTCGGCCGAGTCCGAGGTGGCCGCCAGCCGCTACCTCTTTGGCCGGGACAACGGCCTCTCCTGGCAGGCCCTTCCGGCCCGGGCCTACGTCACGACGTGGGACGTCAACGTCTACAACGGCCACGCCCGGCAAGCCGGCCGGCCGCCGTATTCCCGTTCATCGTTCACGCCGGTCCTCGGCTACGACGTTCGCGCCGACGGAGCCAGGCCCGTGGCCGGCCCCGGCGCCGAGCATCGCTTCCCGCCCGGCCTAGCCACCGATTCGGCTTCGGCCGCGACCGCGCTGGCCACCGGCTTTAAGACCGATTCGGGCAACATCGCCTGGCTCCCCGGAGATCCGCCCGACGGGGAGATCCTGACCCTGCCCCTGGAGTATCGGGCCCGCACCGGGGGTTCGATCGGCGTCGTCACCACCGTGCCCTTCGACCATGCCACGCCGGCCGGGTTCGTCAGCCACAACACCAACCGCGGCAACTATTACACGGGGCTTAAGGGTTACAAGGGGCTTGGCCTGGGCGACGAGATCATTCTGCGGACGAAGCCCGAGGTCGTCATCGGCGGCGGCGCGCCGCTCCTCGACAACCCCGGCTTCGATCCGAAGAAGGGCTATATCTCCGAATCGCTTTATCGGACGCTGCAGACCTCGCAGGACTATCTTCTCGTCGAGCGCAAGCCCGGGCAGCGCGGCGGTCCGGCCCTCATCGCGGGCGCCTCCGAGGCGGTGCGCCAGGGACGCAAGCTCTTCGGCCTCTTCGGCGGCAAAGGCGGCAACTTCGAAGTGCCCCGGGTGGAGGATACGCCGGGGCATCCGACGGTCACGCCCGGGAATCCCGAGAATCCGACCTTGGCCGAGGCGACCGAAGCGGCCCTGACCGTTCTCGCCCACGATCCTCAGGGCTTTTTCCTGGTCATCGAGCAGGGGGATATCGATTGGGCCAACCATGACAACGATTATCGGGCCATGATCGGCTGCGTCGCCGACCTCGATCAGGCCGTCCGGGCCGCCCTGGCCTTTGTCGACCGGCCGATGGACGATATCGACTGGTCGAACACCGTGCTCCTGGTGACCGCCGACCACGCCACCGGCGGCCTCCTGCTCGATCCGGAGAGGACGCTGGGCCCCGGCGACCTGCCCGCCGAGAACGCCCGGGTCGAGGAACCGGCGGCGCCCGTCCCGGCCAAGCCGGGCGCCGGGCCCGACCGCGGCCCCGCGAACGGCGCCGTCATCAAGTCACCCGAATACGCCTCCCCCTATGTATATCCCGACGGGGACGTTTCCTACGGAACGGCCGGCCATACCAACGAGCTCGTCGATCTGGCCGTCATGGGCGCCGCGTCCCGGGTCTTCATGTCCTACAGGGGGACCTGGTATCCCGGCCCGATCCTCGACAACACCCAGATCAACGCCGCGCTGCGCGAGGCCCTGGGGCTCCCGTCGCTCGGCCGGCACCCCCGCCGGACGGACTGACGATCTGGACGCTTCCTCCCGGATGATCCAGGGCTAACGGATCTCCTTCAGCCGGATGTTGCGGAACTCGACGATCGAGCCGTGCCCGAGAAAGCCGATGTGGCCGGACGAGCGCCCCAGGCCGGGGTGCTCGTTGTGGTCGATCGTGCCGCCGGCCGAGGCCTGGTCGAGATCGGCGTCGACGATCGTCGCGCCGTTGACCGCGACCGTGACGTGCCGGCCCTTGACCGTGACCTCCTCCGCGTTCCACTCGCCGGCGGGGCGGAGGAAGCCTCGCCGGGCCGGGACGACGCCGTAGATCGAGCCGTGATACTGGTACGGCCGGAGCCCCCAGTAGACGGGCGAGCCGTCCTCCAGGATCTGGATCTCCATGCCCACATAGGCCGCGTCGCCCTCGAGGGGGGCGCGGACGCCGAGGCCGTTGTTGGCGGCCGGGGTCAGCTTGAACTCGAAGCGGAGGGTGAAGTCGGCGTATTCCTTGACGGTGTAGAGATTGCCGCTGCCGAGATCGGGGTGGATGACGATCTTGCCGTTCTCGGCGGCGTAGCCCTTCGTGTCGCCCGTCCAGCCTTCGAGGTCACGGCCGTTGAAGAGGGGCGTGAAGCCCTCGGCGGCCTCGGCCGGGCTCATCTCCGGAACGGCCGTGTCGCGCGGGATCTCGCGGATGAAGACATTACGGAACGAGAGCGGATTGCCGTGGGCCTGGAGCTCGATCTGGCCCGCCGGATAGATCGGCTTGTCGCGCTCCCAGTAGTTCTCGAGAACGACGTTGTCGACGACCATCCTGTCGTTGAGATAGACCGAGACCCGGTCGCCGATCATGATGACCCGGAAGGAGTTCCATTCGCCGACCGGGCGGTCGGCCCGCTCGTCCGGCTTGCTCGGGCCTTTTTGGTTGTTGTAGAGCCCGCCCGAGCCGACGGGATTCGCGGCCGGGTCCCAGATCTGGACCTGCGGCGAGCCGCGGAGGTAGAGGCCGCTGTCGCCGCCCTTCTCGATCTTCCAATCGGCCAAGAGCTCGAAATCGCCGTAGTCCGAGGCGGTGCAGAGGCTCTCGCCGTGGCCGTCGAAGACGAGGGCCCCGTCGGCGACCTTCCAATGAGCCCGCATCCGATCGTCGGCCGCGGCTTGGGCCGCCGCCAGCTCCGGCGGCGCCATCTTGGCCCTGGCCGGGGGATCGGCCACCAGGCCTTTCCAGCCGGCGAGCGACCGTCCGTCGAAGAGCGGCGCGAAGCCGCCCTGGCGCAGGCGTTCGATGATGAGAGCGCCGATGCGCTCGAATTCGGCCGGGTCGGCGGCGGCGCGGGCTTGAACACGGCGCAACACGGAATAGGCTTCATGGCCCGAGAGCCAGCGCTCCTGCGGCGCCTGCTCCGAGGCCAGGTCGAGGAGGCCGGCGGCGGCCGTCTCGCCGAGCGCCGGATTGTCGAGAAAAGAGGCCAGCAGGCGTAGGGACTCGGGCTCTCGGATGTTCGAGGCGGCCGTGACGATGGCCTTCTTGTCGGCGTCGTCGAACGCTTTTCCGAGCAGGTCCTGGAAGAGGCCGAGCTTCTTCGGGCCCGTCATGGGCGCCCGGCCGATGAGCCGGGCGTAGCCGCCGACGGCGAGGAGGCGGAAGCGCTTGCTGGCCGTCGTCGTCGCGATCCGGAGGAGATCGCCGGCGGCCTGATAATCGGGCCATTGGGAGAGGGCGTAGACGGCGGCCGTCTGGACCTGGGGATCCGAGTTGTCCGTTTCCGCGATCACGGCGCGCATAGCGGGGTCGCCTCCGACCTTGGAAAGGACCCGGAGGATCTGAGCCTTGCGGCCCGATGCGGCCCCCTTCATCAGCTCGAGGAGCGCCGCCCCCTTTCCGCCGGGCGCCGCGTCGCGGTCCGCCGCCGCCGCGACCGCGTCCTGCAGATGAACGATATCGTCCGCGCCGGAGGCCTGCTCGAGCAGAGCCACAAGCCGCGGCAGGTCGGAGGGGCCGGCGAGCTTCGCAAGGGCGACCGTGGCCGAGGCGCGCGTGGCCGGCTCCGCATCGGTCGCGAGGGCAAAGACGAGGTCGATCTCGTCGCTCGCGCCCTTTTCCCCGAGGACGTCGATGAGGGCCGCCTTGCCGGGGAGAGGCGTGGCGTCGAGGAGATTGACCGCGGCCGGAACGACGGCGCGGCCGTCGAAGCCGAGCCAGGCCGTTTTTAGGGCCGTCGCCGTCTTCTCGTCGGCTTTGCCGATCAGGGCGAAGAGATCGGGCAGGACAGCTTCGCCGCCGAGGCGCCTGGCCGCCGGGATCGCCGCCAGGCGAACGGCCTCGTCGCCGCTCGTGAGACATTCGCGGACGAACGGCAGGGCCGTCTTGTCGCCGCGCCGGCCGAGCATGCCGATGATCGCCGCCCGGGCCTCGGGCCCGGACGAGGCCGCCTTGTCGACCCATCGGCCGGTTGTCTCGGCCTGGCCCGTGGCCAGCGCGAGCTCCAGAGCAGCGCCGCGGAGGGCCGGATCGGGGCTTTCGACCGCCGTGAGCAGGTCCGGAACGGCCTTGTCCTTGAGCAGGGCCACGATGAGCGAGAGCGCATCCGAAGCGATCTGGCTTCCTCCGGTGCCGGAGTAGGAAGCAAGGATCGCTCTTGCGGCGTCAAGCGCTTCCGCCGCTTGGCCCGACGCGGACAGTCGGCGGGCGTAGAGAAGATAAAGGCGCGGCGCTTCGGCCCTCTCCGCGGCTGGAGCGGCAACGCCGATATGGGCCAGGACCGGCCCCGCGGCGGGATCGCCGATGTTGGCCAGCGCGGACCGGGCGGCGCGGCGGACCGCCTCGTCGGATGCTCCAGCCAGCGTCAGGAGCGGCCTGACGGCCTCGCGGTTGCGCAGGCCAGCGAGAGCGTCCACGATCGAGAGCCGCGCCGCCCCTTCTGTTCCCGTCAGTCCTTTGATCAGGACCTTGCCGGCCTCGGGACCGCCGATGGCTTGAAGCGCGGCGACCGCCGGCCCGGCCAGGGCCTCATCTTTGAGATAGGGGGCCAGCGGCTTGATGGCCTCGGCCCGGCCCGTGAGCTGGACCTGGCTGATCAGGAACGCCGCGGCCTGCTTGTCGGCGGCCTTGGGAAGGGCGGCAAGCAGCGCCTTGCTGAACATCAGCCGCTCGGGTTCGGCCCCGGTGCGGGTGACATGGACCGCGAGGCCGTTCACGGCGAAGCGCGCCTTGGAATCGTCCCCGGCGCCGGGCGGCAGGACCCGGCGGAAGAGGTCGGCGAGGGCCGCCGGGCCGAGCTTGACGATCTCGGCGCAGAGGGCGTCGCGCGCCGCGGCCGTTTCGGCGGGGAAACGATCGACGATGGCCGAGACCTTGGCCTTGACGTCGCCCGAACTCGGGGTCGGGACGCTTTGGGAAGGCGCCGGAACGCAAAGGACCGCAACGAGGGTGCCGACGAGGGCCGCGAGGGCGACGGGCTTGATGGGGCTTTTCATAGGTGTCTCCTCACGGTCCTTTCTAAAGGTGCCAGGGGGCGCGCATGGGTTGGCTCACGAGGCGGTTGGCGGCCTCGTCGCCGGGGAAGGTCTCGGTCGCGGGGTCGAACCTCAACGGGCGGCCGAGCTGGACGGCGATCTTGGCCAGGTTGACGATCGTGCAGGAGCGGTGGCCGTTCGTCTCGTTGAGGGCGAAGCGGGTCCGGGTCCGGACCGCCTCGGAAAAGTCCGTCACCTGGGGTTCGGGATCGGGCAGGGCGGCCAGCGTCCGGCGCAGGGCGGGGATGTCGGATTCGAAGCCGCGGAAAAGCTTGCCCTTGGGGCCCGCGAGGAAGGGGGCCCGCACGTCCCTGTTCTCGCCGTCGAGGACGATGACACAGCCGTCGGCGTACCTCATCTCGATGCGGCGCCAACTGCCGCAGGCGTCCGGGTGCTGCTGCGGGCAGTCGGCGGCGATCTCGACCGGGCTCTCGTTGTCCTTGTCGAGGATGTATTGGACCGGGTCAAGGTAGTGCATGCCCATGTCGCCGAGCCCGCCGCCGTCGTAGTCCCAATAGCCGCGGAACGTGCCGTGGACGCGGTGCGGGTGGTAGGGCTTATAAGGTGCCGGGCCGAGCCAGAAGTCGTAATCGAGCTCGGGCGGGACCGGCTCGGGG
>CAZIQR010000134.1:0-7581 GCA_964541055.1 uncultured Eubacteriales bacterium | reverse complement strand
GCCGAACTCGGCCGAGGCCATGGTCGCGCCGTGGATGCCGTCGCGGCCGGTCTTGGCTCCGACATAGAGGACCTTGTTGCCGGCGCCCTCGGCCTTGGCGTAAAAGATCTTGTCCTTGTCGGCGAGGCCGAGGCAGAAGACGTTGACTAGAGGGTTCAGGTTATAGCACGGGTCGAAATAGACTTCGCCGCCGACCGTCGGGACGCCGATCGAGTTGCCGTAGCCCGAGATGCCGGAGACGACGCCTTCCATGACCGAGCGGTTCTTGGCGTCGTCGGGCGGCCCGAAGCGCAGCGAGTCGAGGACGGCGATGGGGCGGGCGCCCATGGTGAAGATGTCCCGCAGGATGCCGCCGACGCCGGTGGCCGCGCCCTGGTAGGGTTCGATATACGAGGGGTGGTTGTGGGATTCGATCTTGAAGACGACGACCTGGCCGTCGCCGATGTCCAGGATGCCGGCGTTCTCGCCGGGGCCCTGGACGACGCGCGGGCCCTCGGTCGGGAACTTCTTGAGGTGGACGCGCGAGCTCTTGTAGCCGCAGTGCTCGGACCACATGACGGAGAAGATGCCGAGCTCGGTCAGGTTGGGCTCCTTGCCGATGAGCTCGACGATGAGGCGGTATTCGTCTTCGGTGAGGTTGTGCTGGTCGAGGAGGGCTTTGTCGATCATGGGCGGGCCTTTGCGCCGGGCCGTTCCAGGCTGAGGATCAGGGACTCGAAGACCGTCCGGCCGTCGGTCGAGCCGAGCAGGGCCTCCGCGGCCCGCTCGGGATGGGGCATCATGCCGAGGACGTTGCCGGCGGCGTTCCGGATGCCGGCGATGGCGTGGAGCGAGCCGTTGACGTTGGCCTCGTCGGTCACCTTCCCGTCCTCGTCGCAATAGCGGAAGACGACCTCACCGTTCGCCTCGACCTCATTCAGAGTCCGGGCCGGCGCGTAATAGTTGCCGTCGAAATGGGCGATCGGGACGCGCAGGACCTGGCCCTTGCGCCCCGCCCGGGTGAAATCCGTCCGGGCGTTCTCGATCCGGATGTGGACGGGCTGGCAAAGGAACTTCAGGTTCTTGTTCCGGAGCATGGCCCCGGGCAGGAGCCCGAGCTCGAGCAGGACCTGGAAGCCGTTGCAGATGCCGATGACATGGCCCCCGCCGCGGGCGAAGGCCTTGACCTGCTGCATGAGAGGGGAGAAGCGGGCGATGGCCCCGACCCGGAGGTAGTCGCCGTAGGCGAAGCCGCCGGGAAGGACGACGCAGTCGACGCCCTGGAGGTCGTGGTCCTTGTGCCAGAGCATGACCGTCGGCCGCTTCATCGCGTGCCGCAGCGCGTGGTACGCGTCGAAATCGCAGTTGGAGCCGGGGAATTGGACGACACCGAACTTCATGGTCGCGACCTCAGCGGCCCTTGAGGATGTCCCATTCGAACTTCTCGATGATGGGATTGGCCAGGACGCGGCGCGAGATCTCGGGGACGAGCGCCTCGGCCTGCTGGCGCGTCAGGCCCTCGAGGTCGAGCTCGAAGACCTTGCCCTGGCGGACGTCGGTGACGGCGTCGTAGCCCAGGGTGTGCAGGGCGTTCTTGACGGTCTGCCCCTGGGGGTCGAGGACGCTGTCCTTGAACGAAACGAGGATCCGAACTTTCATCCGAGCACCCTTTCGAAGATGTAGTCGATCTTGGCCAGATACGGGTCCAGCGAGAAGCAGCGCTCGACATCCTCCGGCGCGAGGACCTTGGCGACGTCGGGGTCGGCGGCGATGAGGGCCCGGAAGTCCAGGCCCTCGGTCCAGGCCTTGAGGCTGTTGCGCTGGACGATGTGGTAGGCCTCTTCGCGGACGAGGCCTTTCTGGGTCAGGGCGAGCAGGACGCTCTGCGAGAAGATGAGGCCGCGCGTGGCGTCGATGTTGGCCCGCATCCGGTCCGGATGGACGACCCAGTGGGCAACGATGTCGGCCGCGTCGGCCAGGAGGAAATCGGTCAGGATGAACGAGTCCGGGAAGACGATGCGCTCGGCGGAGGAGTGGGAGATATCGCGCTCGTGCCAGAGGACGACGTTCTCGAGTCCGACTTGGGCGTTGGCGCGGACGACGCGGGCCAGGCCCGAGATCCGCTCGCAGCGGACCGGGTTCTTCTTGTGCGGCATGGAGGAGGAGCCCTTCTGCCCCTTGGTGAAGGGCTCCTCGAGCTCGAGGACCTCGGTCCGTTGGAGATGGCGGACCTCGACGGCGATCTTCTCGACCGACGTGGCCAGCTGGGCCAGGGCGGAGAGTACCTCGGCGTGCCGGTCCCGCTGGAGCACCTGCGTCGAGACCTTGGCCGGCTGGAGCTTGAGGGCCTTGAGGGCCGTGACCTCGACCCGCGGGTCGAGATGGATGTACGTTCCGACCGAGCCGGAGATGCGGCCGACGGAGATCGTCTTCAGGGCCGCCTCGAGCCGGACGATCTGCCGTCCGATCTCCTCGTACCAGACCAGGACCTTGAAACCGAAGGTGACCGGCTCGGCGTGGATGCCGTGGGTCCGGCCGATGCAGACGGTCTTCTTGTGCCGGACGGCCTGCCGCTTGAGCACGCGGCGGAAGGCCCGCACGTCAGCGAGGAGGTTCTCGAGCGACTCCTTGATGAGGAGCGACAGGGCCGTGTCGACGATGTCGTAGGAGGTCAGGCCGAGATGGATGTGCCGCGACGCGGGACCGACCTTCTCGGCGACCGAGGTCAGGAAGGCGATGATGTCGTGCTTGACGACCTTCTCGATCTCGTCGATGCGCTCGACCGAGAAACCGGCCTTGTCCTTGATGGTCTTCAGGTCGGAGCGGGGGATCTTCCCCAGCCGGGCCCAGGCCTCGCAGACGGCCAGCTCGACGGCCAGCCACTTGCGGTACTTGTTCTCTTCCGTCCAGATGCCGCCCATGGCGGGGCGGGTGTAGCGTTCGATCATGTCGGTCAGCCTCTCGTGGGATGAACAGGATGATAACAGCAGGGGCACGGGCTTGTAAAGTGGGCAAGGTATGAATGAGGGGGTTTCGTGTCCCCGATTTCCGCGCCCTTCAAAGAAAACGCTATAATGAGCGTCTAACACGGTGAGGACGTGATGGATGACCGCCCGGAAGACCGTCTCGTCGACGAGGCCCGCCGCGGCGGGCGCGAGGCCTTCGCCGAGCTTGTCCGCCGCCACGAACGCCAGGTCTACGGAATCGCCCTGCGCATGGCCGGCAACCCGGCTGAAGCGGACGACCTGGCCCAGGAGGTCTTCTTGACGGCTTGGCGGTCGATCGGGTCGTTCCGCGGCGGATCGTCGTTCTACACGTGGGTCTACCGCATCGCGGTCAACGTCTCCCTGACGTTCCTCAAGAAACGGGCCCGGGAAAAAAACAGGTCCCCTTTCGACGAGAACCTGCCTGTCGGCGCCCCGTCGAACGGAGCGGTTTCCGGGCCCGAGGGCGCCTCGGCCCTGAACGAGCTCGCCGGCCGGGTCTCGGGAGCGGTCGCCCAGCTCCCGGCCCATTTCCGGGCGGCCTTCGCCCTGGTCGTGGACCAGGGCCTGAGCCACGCCGAGGCGGCCAAGGTCCTGGGCTGCTCCGAAAAAACGGTGTCCTGGAGGATGCACAAGGCCCGGCGCCTCCTCCAGTCCCGGCTTAGGACATACTTCGAGGAGGCCCGGTCATGAGATGCGTCACAGCCCGCCGGCGGCTCTCCGACGAGATCGACCGAGCCCTTCGGCCGGGGAGGAAGTCCCGGCTCGAGGCCCATCTGAGGGCCTGCCCGGCCTGCCTCGCTTACGGCCAGCGGCTTTCCCGGATCCAGGCCCAGGGGCGCCTGGCGGGGGAGCGCGCTCCGGAGAAATGGGCGGCGTTCGAGCGGTCCCTCGAGGCCCGGCTGGACGCCGTCAAGCCCGGCGGCCGGCACGTCCTGCGCCCGTTCGCTGCTCGCCCCCGATGGGCCTGGGCCGCCGCCGCAGCGATGGCCCTGATCGCGGTCGCGGCTTGGCACGCCTTTAGGCAGTCGGGGGGGTCCGGTGTCGAGACGTGGGCGGCTTATGACGACATCGTTAACCCCTTGATGGCCGCGGCCGAGGCCGACAGCGACCTGGCGGGCAGGATCGACCGGGAAGTCGGGGCGATGATCGACGAGATGGCCCAGGCCCCTGACGCTGAGGCCGTGGCTCTACCGGCCGCCGACCCCCTCTTTTGGGAGGGCCTGAGCGACGATGACCTCAGGGCCATCATCAGCGACCTTGAACGAGAAACCGGAAAGGGAGGTCCCGCATGAACACGATGAAGATCGCGCGTACGGCCTCGGCCTGCCTGGTCGTCGCGGCCCTGGCGGCGGGAAGCTCGGCGACCCTCCGCGCCGGCCAGGCGGCGAGCCCCCGTCAGGGAGCGGGGCTCCGGCAGCGGATCAGCGAGCTCTACCTCCTGCGGCTCACCCGGGCCCTCGACCTGACCGAGGAGCAGACGGCCAGGGTTTATCCGCTCCTGACCCGGGCCGAAAAGGAAAAGGCCGAGATCCAGAGGAAGACGGGCCTGGACCTTCGAAACCTCAGGGACGAGCTGGCGCGGCCGGCCCCCCGCGACAAGGAGATCGACGCCCTGGTCGTCCGGATCCGGGAGGCGCGGCGGCTCATCCGTCAGACGGACGAGGACGTGGAAGCGTCCCTCGACCGGGTCCTGACCCCCCTCCAAAAGGCCCGCTACGTCATTTTTACGGTGGAGTTTCTCAGGGGCCTCCAGGATAGGCTGGCCAAGGGCCGGGACCTTGGGCCTTCTTTGAAAAGAACCCCTTGACAAGAACCTGAATTTCCTCTAGAGTATCCGTTGGTCGTTCTATATATTTCAGATTAACCCATCTGAAAAAAAGAACAATTCGAGTTCGAGGAGAGAAGGTTTTTCTATTTTTTGACCCTTTCCGACATATCCACAGTTGAGCAGAGCGCAGCGGAGCAGCGGGAACCGGGCAGGTTAAGGGAACGCCAGCGTAGCTCAGTCGGTAGAGCGGCTGATTTGTAATCAGCGGGTCAGGGGTTCGAATCCCTTCGCTGGCTTGGACGGGCGATAGGCGAGGACGATGCATCATAAAACGGGCAGGTTCCAGAGTGGCCAAATGGGACGGGCTGTAAACCCGTTGCGGAAACGCTTCGGAGGTTCGAATCCTTCCCTGCCCATTTTTTGCCCCGGCTTCTGCACGAGCCGAGATGGCTGCGGATGCGAGGCTCCGAGGGTGAAGGCGTACGATGGGGTGCGTCGAACCCCGAGGAACGAAGCAGACACGGCTAGATCGGCTCGCCCGAAGGGTCGGAACGTCGGTCTTGGTTTTTTTCTGATGAAAAAACCCGGCGTTCTGATGAAGATGCCGGGGGAGGCGGGAATAGCTCAGTTGGTAGAGCGTCAGCCTTCCAAGCTGAACGTCGCGGGTTCGAGTCCCGTTTCCCGCTCTCTTTCGAGTTGGCCGGGCCCAAGTAGCTCAGTTGGTAGAGCACGTCCTTGGTAAGGACGGGGTCACCAGTTCAATTCTGGTCTTGGGCTTTTTTCCGAATATGAATCAGGCCCCGCGGGGCCGGGAAGGACCGATATGCGAGAGATCATCACGCTCCAGTGCGGCGAGTGCAAGCGGCGCAACTACAGCTCCACGCGGAACAAGAAGAAACAGGCCGACAAGCTCGAGACGAGCAAGTATTGCCGCTTCTGCCGGAAACATACGATCCACAAGGAAGTCAAATAGGCGAGGATCGACAGGTGAGTAGCTCAATTGGTAGAGCAGCGGTCTCCAAAACCGCAGGTTGCGGGTTCGAGCCCTGCCTCACCTGCCAGCGTTCCTCCCGGAGAGGGCGGGCTCGGGCCTGACGGGCCCGGCCGCCGACGAGCGAAAGAGAGCACGCCATGAACGACAAGATCCACTGGTACCAGCGGTTCTGGAACTTCCTCAAGGATGTCCGGTCCGAGCTCAAGAAGGTCACCTGGCCGTCGCGCAACGAGGTCGTCAACACGACCGTCGTCGTCATCGCGGCCACGGTCTTCTTCGGCTTCTACCTGTTCTTCATGGACGTCATCTTCGCCTGGGTCATCACCCAGGTCAAGTCCCTCTTCGGGTGAGCCCAAGGAAGGTCCGATGGCTAAGAATTGGTTTGTCGTTCACACCTACTCGGGCTTCGAGAAGTTCGTGGCCGAGTCGATCCGCCAGAAGGCGATCGAGTGCCATCTCGAGGATCAGGTCGGGCAGATCATCATCCCGACCGAGGACGTCATCGAGATCCGCGGCGGCAAGAAGGTCGTCTCGACGAAGCGGTCCTACCCCGGCTACATCCTCGTCGAGATGGAGATGAACGACGAGAACTGGCTGATGATCCGGCAGGTCCCGAAGGTCACGGGCTTCGTCGGATCGGGCCGCACCCCGACCCCCCTCAGCAAGAAGGAGGTCAGCCAGATCGTCGAGCACATGGAAACGACCTCGGAGAAGCCCAAGCCCAAGCACTCGTTCGAGAAGGGCGAGGCCGTCCGCATCATCGACGGGCCCTTCTTCAAGTTCAACGGTATCGTCGAGGAGGTCCACCCGGAGCGGAACACGCTCAAGGTCCTCGTGACCATCTTCGGCCGGTCGACCCCCGTCGAGCTGGAGTTCCTACAGGTCGAGAAACTTTAGACGCGCAGGCGTAGGAGGATTCGGATGTCGAAGGAAGTCGTCGCTAAGATCAAGCTGGAGATCGTCGCTGGCCAGGCCAGCCCCGCGCCGCCCGTCGGCCCGGCCCTGGGCCAGCAGGGCGTCAACATCATGGGCTTCGTCCGCGAGTTCAACGACCGGACGAAGAAGATGGACGAGGGCACGGTCGTCCCCGTCCTCATCACCGTGTTCAAGGACAAGTCGTTCAACTTCGTCGTTAAGACCCCGCCCGCGTCCTACCTCCTGAAGAAGGCGGCCGGGATCGCCAAGGGCTCCGGGGCGCCGAACAAGGAGAAGGTCGGGAAGGTCACCCGGAAGCAGATCGAGGAGATCGCCCGCATCAAGCTCCCCGACCTCAACGCCTACGACGTCGAGGCCGCCGCGAAGATCATCGAGGGCACGGCCCGCAACATGGGACTGGAGATCATCAGTGAGTAAGCACGGCAAGAACACCCTCAAGGCCCGGGAGGTCAAGGGCCCCGAGCCGAAGACCTACACCCTCGAGGAGGCCGCCAGCCTCCTCAAGCAGGCCCACTTCGCCAAGTTCGACGAGTCGGTCGACGTGGACATCCGGCTCGGCGTCAATCCCAAGTACTCCGACCAGATGGTCCGCGGCACGGTCGTCCTGCCCCACGGCACGGGGAAAACCAAGAAGATCGCCGTCATCGCCGCGGGCGAGAAGATCAAGGAGGCCGAGGAGGCCGGGGCCGACCACTTCGGCGGCGACGAGCTCATCGAGAAGATCGCCACCGGCTGGATCGACTTCGACATCGTCATCGCCACGCCGGACGTCATGCGCGGCGTCGGCAAGCTCGGCCGCATCCTGGGGACCAAGGGCCTCATGCCCAACCCCAAGTCCGGCACGGTCACCTTCGACATCCGCAAGGCCGTCGAGGAGACCAAGGCGGGCAAGGTCGAGTTTCGCGTGGACAAGACGA
>CAZIQR010000133.1:6452-7594 GCA_964541055.1 uncultured Eubacteriales bacterium | reverse complement strand
GCGGAACGTCCAGGCCTTTTCTCGAGTTCAAGATAGTGGTAAAATGAGTCAACTGATGGTCAATAGATCGTCCACGGGGACGTCCAGGAGGTCATGATGAACAAGCGCGCGATCGTTTTCGGGCTTTGCCTGATCCTCGTCTCGACCGCCTTCCTCGGCGCTCAAGACTGGAAGGGCAAGGGCCGCCTTGGCGGCGTCGTGCTCGACAAGTCCGGCGCCGGCATCGAAGGCGTCCGGGTTAAGCTCTTCTCGCTCAAGGCGCAGGAGGGGACCGAGGTCAAGACCGACAAGTCCGGCCATTGGATGGCCGCGTGGATCCGCAGCGGCGCCTGGAACGTCGATTTCGACAAGGTCGGCTACGCGCCGAAAAAACTGTCGGTGGAGATCTCGGAGAACAAGAAGAACCCCGACGTCGAGATCGTGCTCGACAAGATCGAGGGCCTGGTCTTGACCGACGAGATCAAGGACCTCCTCACCAAGGGCAACGAGCTCTTCGACAAGAACGACTTCGCCGGCGCCCTGGCGGCCTACGAGAACCTTCTCGTCAAGTACCCGGACGCCTATCCGGTCTATATGAACGTCGGGAACTGCCACTTCGCCCAGGAGAAATACGATCAGGCCGAGGCGTCCTACCTCAAGCTCCTGGAGAAAGACCCCAAGAACGTCAATGGCATCATCGCCGTCGGCAACTGCTACGCCAACCGCGGCGACGTGGCCAAGGCCCAGGAATGGTACGGCAAGATCGAGTTCGAGAAGATCGACGACCCGACCGTGCTCTACAACCTGGGGACCACCTACTACAACAACGCCAAGTTCGAGGACGCCCTGAAGTTCTACCAGAAGGCCGTCGAAAAGCAGAAGGACTCGACCGACGCCCTCTACCAGCTCGGCCTGACCTATCTCAGCCTTCAGAGAAAGGCGGAGGCCATCGCCACGTTCGAGTCCTATCTCAAGGTCGATTCCGAGTCCGAGCGGGCGACCCAGGTCAAGAGCTTCCTGGACTACCTGAGGAAGTAGCGCCATGCGTTCCCGCACCCGTTTCCTCGCGACAGTCCTCATTGCCGCCGTGGTGCCGGCCGCGATCGGGCTCGCGGCGGCGGCCAAGCCCAAGCTCGACCCGGAGAGCGCCAAGTTCTTCCAGA
>CAZIQR010000133.1:1393-6352 GCA_964541055.1 uncultured Eubacteriales bacterium | reverse complement strand
GAGGAATTCTCGCCCCAGCCCGGCTCGACGGTCCGGGGCTTCACCATCTGGTGGAGCTATTACGAGGACCGGATGGCCGTCCAGTTCATCGACGAGACGGGCGGCGGGAAGTACCGGCTGACCGACGTCGAGGGCGATTTCTGGGGGGCCATGGACCTTATGAAGATGGGCCGCTACGTCCGGGCCGACGACGTCTTCAGCAAGAAGTTCGTCAAGTTCGACGCGTCCTACGACGCCAAGGCCGGGGAGATCGAAGTGCGCCTCCCGGTCAAGGGCCTGATGCTCCGGGAGAACGACGAGGGCCAGCTGCAGATCGACCTGCGTTTCCTCATCTACGTTTACACGGACGAGGGCCTGACCAAGGAGACGTTCGAGGACGCCCGGACGACGGTCCTGACCGACGCGGAGCTCGAAGGCCGCAAGACCCTCGACTACCGCTTCGCTAAGCCCCTTAAATCGGGGACGAACTTCATCGATGTCATCGTCATGGGCAAGGAGGGCATGAAAGGCAAGATCCGGCAGATCTTCGAAGTGAAGGTCCCCCGCGGATGAGATCGCGGACCGCCGGTCTTCTTGTCCTGGCCGCCCTCCTCGCCGGGGCCGTCCCGGCCGCGGCCCAGAAGGTCAACCCGAAGTCCCTCGGCCCCAAGTACCAGGAGTGGCTGAACCTCGTCGCCTATCATATCCAGCCGGTCGAGAAGGACGTCTTCCTCCAGCTCCAGAACGACCGCGACCGCGACCTCTTCATCGACACCTTTTGGAAGCAGCGCGACCCGACCCCCGGCACGCCCGCGAACGAATACAAGGAGGAGATCGAGAAGCGCTTCGCCTACTGCAACCAGTTCTACGGCCGGGGCACGACCCGCGAGGGCTGGAAAACCGACATGGGCCGCATCCACATGATCCTCGGCCCGCCGGCGAGCGTCGAGCACTTCGAGGCCTCGATCGGCCTCGTCCCCTGCTATTCCTGGAGCTACTACGGGGACGCCCGCCGCGACCTGCCGCCCCAGTTCTATCTGCTGTTCTACCAGCGCGGCGGCGTCGGCGAGTTCAAGCTCTACGACCCGGTCACGGACGGCCCGGCCCGGCTCATCCTCGACCAGAAGGAAGTCACCGACCCCTTCGACTACAGCGCGCTCTACGAGAAGATCAAGGACCTGGCCCCGACCCTGGCCGAGATCTCCATCACCCGCATCCCGGGCGAGTACAATTACGATCTGTCCCCGTCGCCCCGCAACAACATCCTGCTCGCCGACATCCTCGAGTCCCCGAAGAAGGACGTCAATCCCTCCTACGCGACGCACTTCCTCAACTACAAGGGCCTCGTCTCGACCGAATACCTGACGAACTACGTCGAATGCTACACCCAGACGACGCTCGTCGAGGACCCGGCGACCGGGCTGCGCTTCCTCCACCTGTCCATGGTCCCGACGGACATCAACGTCGACTACTACGAGCCCAAGAGCCAGTTCTACTGCAACTACCAGATCAACATCAGCCTCCGCCGGGGCGACGACATCGTCTTCCAGTACAACCGCGAGTTCCCGCTCTACTTCCCCGAGGACCAGTGGGACCTGGTCAAGGCCAGCGGCCTGGCCATCGAAGAGTCGTTCCCCGTCGCCGAGGGCCGCTACAACCTGAACGTCCTGCTGACGAACACGGTCGGCAAGCAGTTCAGCCTGCTCGAGGAGCCCCTGGACGTGCCGCCGGTCCCGGCCAAGCCGTCGCTCGAGGGCCTGCTTGTCGGCTACCGGTTCGAGACCTATCCGCGCGACGTCCATATCCCGTTCAAGGTCTTCGACAAGAAGCTCGTCATCGACCCGCGGAAGACCTTCTCCTCGACCGACCCGCTCGCCGTCCTGCTCGGCGTGCGCCGCGCCAACGAGGGGCCGGCCCGCGGCGGCGAGGTCCGCATCACGGCCCGGGGCCAGCGGCAGGCCAATCCGGTCACCAAGACCTACACGGTCAAGCTGGACGCGGCCGCGGCGGACCCCCTCACGGTCGTTTCCACGACGATCCCGGCCGGCGATCTCGAGCCCGATTACTACGAGATCGCGGCGACCCTGGTCGGGGCGGGCGGCGAGGTCCTGGACGCGCAGAAGGACCAGGTGACCATCTCTCCGGCCCGCGCCGTCGGCCACCCGATCGCCAAGGCCAAGGGCATCCCGCTGGCCAACGCGTTCCTCTTCCGCTTCATGCTCGCCGAGCAGTGCGAAAAAACGGGCCGGCCGGCCGAGGCCAAGGCCCTTTACGAAGAGGCCTACCAGCTCCGGCCCGAGTACCTGGACGGGGTCGTGAGATACGCGAACTTTCTCAACAAGACCGGCGCCTTCGACGAGGCCCTCAAGATCGCCGAGGACCTGCGCAAGGACGACCGGAGGAAGTTCGTCCTCCATACCATCCGCGGCCAGGCGCTCTACGGCCTGGCGCGGTATGAAGAGGCGCTCGACGACTTCAGCCAGGCCAACCGGGCCTACAACAGCGACACCGGGGTGCTGAACGGGATCGGTCGGTGCTGCCAGAAATTGGGCCGGAAGGCCGAAGCTCTGGACGCCTATAAGGCTTCCCTGAAGCTGAATCCCGAGCAGCCTGAGATCAAGAAGCTCGTCGACGAATTATCCCGCTAAAACCTCCCCGAATCCAAATTATTGAATAGTATTCAAATAATTGAAGGGCCGGGCCCTATCTTGCCCGTTCCGAGCCACACCTAAGACACTGTTTTAAATCATTTTATGCTAAATTCATCCCCTTCGGACCTGCTGGCACGAGATTTGCTCAAGAAGAAGCCAATAAAGGGAATCGTATGGCAATATCCTTTCAAATCCCACGAACGATCGGAGGTGATAATGACCTGGGGCATGCCTGTATCGGGAATGGGGTGAGCGGCCGGGCCCTCGATTTACGGCCGCTCAAACTGAGGAGATGCATTTTGGACAGGAGGTATCAATGAAGAAGTTTCTCGTCGTTCTGGCCCTGTTCGCGCTGGCCCTTTCGGCCGCCGCGCAGGTCAGAACCGGAAACGTGTACGGCACGGTCCGCGACGCGGAAGGCAACCCCCTGCCCGGTGTCAGCGTCACCCTGCGCGGGTCCCAGATGGCCCCGCTCACGACGGTCACCGGCGAAACGGGTCTTTATCGCTTCGTGTCCCTGGGACCGAGGAATGACTACGAGATCACGGCCGAGCTCACGGGCTTCAAAAAAGAGACCCGGACCGGCATCATCGTCACCCTGGGCGCCAATGTCGAGATCAACCTGACCCTCGAGGTCGGAACCCTCGAAGAGCAGGTCACGGTCGTCGCCCAGACGCCGGTCGTCGATGTCAAGAAGACGACCGTCGGGCAGAACATCGACAAGGAAGCCATGCAGTCCCTGCCGACGGCCCGCGACCCTTGGGTCGTCATGCAGCTCGCGCCGGCCATCATGGTCGACCGCGAGAACGTCGGCGGCAACGAGTCCGGCCAGCAGTCGGGCTTCGTGGCCCGCGGCGACGCGACGGGCGGCATGGGCCGTAACCAGGGCGCCAACAACATCTGGTCGGTCGACGGCATCGACATCACCGACCCGGCGGCCCTCGGCGGTTCCGCCCTGTATTATGACTTCGACATGTTCGAAGAGTTGAACGTCACCACGGGTGGCGCGGCGGACGTCACGGTACAGACCGGCGGCGTCGCCCTGAACATGGTCACCCGCCGCGGCGGCAACAGGATGAGCCTGGCCGGCCGCTTCTACCTGACCGACAACTTCTTCCAGAGCAACAACCTGACCCCCGAGCTGCAAGCCCAGGGCGTCCAGAACGTCAACAAGATCCAGCAGATCAAGGACTTCGGCTTCAACGCCGGCGGCCCGATCATCAAGGACAAGCTGTGGTGGTGGGGCGCTTACGGCGTCCAGGACATCTTCGTCTACACCATCACCGGCAACAAGGATCAGTCGCTGCTCAACAACTACAACCTCAAGATCAACGCCCAGATCCTGCCGAACAACCGCTTCGAGGCCCTGGTCACGTCGGGCGCCAAGGAGAAGTTCGGCCGGAACTCCAGCCTGGCCAAGCCCGAAGGCGACCACCAGACCGGCAAGTATCACTGGGGCAGCCCGATCCTCAAGCTGCAGGACGAGCACGTCTTCGGCAACAACCTCTACGTGTCGTTGAAGTACTCGTTCAACGACTCCGGCTTCGGCTGGCGGCCCATCCCGGACGAGAACGTCATCTACCCGATCGTCTATGACCAGACGACCCAAAAATACACCCCCTACGCCTCGGGCATGAACGCCAGCTGGGGCTCCTACGGCGTCGGCCGGCCCCGCAACAACGTCCAGATCCAGGGCAGCTATTTCAACGACACGTTCCTGAACGTGTCGCACGAGATCAAGGTCGGTGCGGAATACTCCCACAAGGAGCAGACCTATCACGTCGGCAACCTGCAGGGCTTCAACATCAACCGGAACTACAACAGCCAGCAGCTGGATGTGAACGCGGACGGCACGCGCCTCTCGACCGAGATGGTCGGCTGGCAGCGGGTGTCCCTGTACCGCTCCAGCGAAGGCTCGGACATCGCCGACCAATACGCCGGCTACATCCAGGACACGATCACCAAGAACAACTTCACCGTCCTCCTCGGCCTGCGCTATGACTACCAGGCCCCGGGCGCCGGCGCCTACTCCCGGTCGGCCATCTATAAGGGCCAGACCGCGTGGGACACGGTCTTCGATGGCGGCACGTCGGACATCCTGGCCGCGATCCTTCCCGGATCCGCGGTCGAGGCCGTCAAGGGCGAGGACCAGATCGTCAACGGCGCCAAGCACGCCTATTCCTGGTCCACCTGGTCGCCGCGCATCGGCGTGACCTGGGACGTCACGGGCGACGGCAAGACGGTGGCCAAACTGGCCCTGTCCCAGTACGGCGACGTCATGGGCGTCGGCTGGTGGCAGGCCTCCCCGGTCGGCACGGGCGGCGGACTC
>CAZIQR010000133.1:0-1293 GCA_964541055.1 uncultured Eubacteriales bacterium | reverse complement strand
AAGATGCAGTTCAACGAGATGTACTGGGCCTATTCCAACAGGAACCCGGTCGCCGATCCTCTGAATCCCGGACTGCCGTATCGGTACGTCCCCTACCAGGTGTTCGCGGACGCCAGCGGCACCCTGACCCCCGAGGCGACGGCCATGCTCGTCGGCGGCTATGACAGCGACGCCTACTACGCCGGCGGCTATTACGGCTTCGACTACTACAACCCGACCAACATCGTCTACGGCGTCCAGTACGACTACTTCCTCAACCGGTCCTCCCAGGCGTCCACCCGGACCCGCGAGATCATGCTGACCCTGGAGCGCGAGCTCCTGCCCGACCTGTCGGTGTCGATCAACGGCACCTACCGGCGGTATGACAATTTCGACTACGGCATGACCTATTATCCCGCCGAGCACTCCGATCAGTATCCGACCTACGACGGCCCCGAGGTCATCGATCCGCGCGATCCGCCGGCGGGCGGCTGGTACGTCGAGGCGGGGACCATTCCCAACTCGATCAACATCGGCGGCACGACCTACAGCACCGCCGACGCGGCCGGACGGCCCTACTACCTGCCCGGCCCGAATTGGCCGACCACGTCCACGTCTTACTCCCTGTACCGCAAGGCGGACGCCTACAAGACCTACATGGGCGTCGACCTCGTCATGAACAAGCGGCTCTCCAACAAGTGGTTCGCCAATGCCTCCTTCACGTGGCAGGACAACCGGAATTATTGGGGCTCCGACTACTTCGATCCCACCAATTACTGGGCCTTCAACGGCAAGCCCTACGGCGACTGGGGCGGCGGCGCCAGCGGCAAGCTGAGCGTCCTCATGTACACCCGCTGGATGTTCAAGGTCAGCGGCCTCTACCAGCTGCCTCTGGGCTTCGACATTTCCGGAACCTTCAACGCCCGCGAAGGATGGAAGATCCCCCACTACTTCTACATCGAGAACGATGACGCCCCGAACTACGCGGCCGGCAGCTGGACCACGGCCATCTACACTCAGGAGTACCTCAAGGACTCCCTGCCGACGTTCTGGAACGTGACGCTGCGCCTCGAGAAGAAGATCAACATCGGCCAAGGCAAGCTGTATCTCATGGCCGACGTCTTCAACCTCTTCAACTCGGCCATCGTCAACCGCGCCTATGACGCCTACTACGGGGACGTCTACTACAGCAACGCGGACGGCTACTACGACTACTGGCCCAATCCCACCAACCGGACCCTGAACGAGATCCTGAATCCCCGCATCTGGAGGTTCGGCGCTCGGTTCGAGTTCTAAGCAGAAGCAGCACCAGCA
>CAZIQR010000132.1:0-7630 GCA_964541055.1 uncultured Eubacteriales bacterium | reverse complement strand
TTCGACGCCTGCCCCTCCCCTCCCCTCAAATGGAGCCACCTGACCTCCCAGAGCCTCATCGACGCGGCCCGGGCCGGCCTGCCCTCCGAGCTCATCTCCATGGGCATGACCGGGGCGACCTCGCCGACGACGATCGCCGGCACCCTCGTCCAGCACGTCGCCGAGAACCTCTCCGGGGTCGTGATCGGCCAGCTGGCGGCGGCCGGCTCGCCCATCATCTTCGGCGGCTCGCCTTCGAGCTTTGACATGCGCAAGGGCACGACGCCCATGGGGGCGATCGAAACGATGATGATCGACGCCGCGTACGCCCAGATCGGCAAGCACCTGAAGCTGCCGACGCACGCCTACATGGCCCTGAGCGACGCCAAGGTCAACGATCCCCAGGCCGGCTTCGAGACGGCCCTGGGCGCCGTCCTGGCCGTCCTGGCGGGGATCAACGTCATCTCCGGCCCCGGCATGCTCGACTTCGAGAGCGCGCAGAGCCTGGAGAAGCTGGTCATCGACGACGGCATCTGCGCCATGGCCTACCGCCTTCTCGACGGCATCGCCCAGCGGGATGATCCCGTCGCCCTCGGCGCCTTCGAAGGCTTCAAGCCCGGGATGTCGTTCCTCACGCACCCCCAGACGCGGCGCTGGTACCGGACCGAGCACATCCCGGCTGGGCTCGCCGACCGCGATCCCTACGAAGCCTGGGTCGCCGCCGGCCGGACGTCGATCGTCGACAAAGCGCATGCCGACGTCGCCCGCCGCCTCAAGCTCTATGCCGCCCCGCCCCTTGCGGCGGAGACGCGCCGGGAGCTCGACCGGATCATGGCGGCCTACGGGCGCGCCGCGGGGGTCGGCTTCAAGCCGTCGACGCTGTTCTAATCTGGGCTATTCACGAGTCGAGGCGGCTGCAAATGCGAGGCGTCAAAGGTGAAGCTGTACTCCTAGTACTGCGAACCCTTTGCAACGACGCAGATGCGGCCGGATCGGCTTGCCCGCAGGGTAGAAGTGCCGTCTTGGATCTTCTTGCTGGCCGCGAAAAACGGCACTTCTATGAATGGCCCAGATTAGTCTAAGTCCCAGATCTCGCGGTAAACGGGCACTTCGACCGTCCAGTGCCGCTCCTGCCGGATGCGGTCTCCCGCCTTCGCGGCGACGTCCGCGTCGCCGTGGGTGACGAACAGCCGCCGCGGCGGCGCCTGGAAGCCATTGAGCCAGAGGTCCAGGGCCTTCCGGTCCGCGTGGGCGGAGAAGCCGTTGATCTTGGTCACCCGGGCCCGGACCGGGATCGTCCGGCCCAGGATACGGACCTCCGGGGCCCCTTCCAGGATCTGCCGGCCCAAGGTCTCGCGGGCCTGGTAGCCGACGAAGAGGATGGTCGATTCCGGCCGGCCGATGTTCAAAGCGACGTGGTGCTTGATCCGGCCTCCGGTGATCATGCCCGAGCCGGCCATGATGACGGCCGGGCCGCGGGCGGTATTGATGGCCTTGGATTCCTCGGGCGTGCGGACGATGGTCAGGCCGGGGAAGCGGAACGGGTTCCGCCCCGAGGCGAACATGCGCTTGGCCTCGTCGTCCAGGAACTCGTTGTGGCGCTCGAAGGCCTGGGTCACCTCGCGGGCCATGGGACTGTCGAGGTAGACCGGCACGGGCGGGATGGCCTTGGCGTAGACGAGCTTGCTGAGGTGGTACATCAGGTCCTGGGCCCGCTCGATGGCGAAGGTCGGGATGACGACGTTGCCGCCGGCGGCGACCGTCTCGCCGATGACGCGGCCGAGCAGCTCGTCGACGCGGCCGGGGTCCTCGTGGTCCCGGTCGCCGTAGGTCGATTCCATGACGACGTAGTCGGCCTTGGCGAAAAGGGTCGGGTCGTTGACGAAGGGCATGCCCCACTGGCCGATATCGCCGGAGAAGACAAGCGTCCGGTCCCCCTCCGACGTCCGGGCCGTGAGCTCGATCATGGCCGAGCCGAGGATGTGGCCCGCGTCGCGGAAGGTGGCCGAGAGCGCGTCGCTGAGCCGTACCGGCGCCCCGTAGACGACATCCTCGACCAGGGGCATGGCCGCCTGGACGTCCTCAGTCGTGTAGAGAGGGACGATGGGGCGGGCATCCCTCCGGCCTTCCTGCTGGTGGCGCTTGGTCTTGAAGGCCGCGTCCTCCTCCTGGATCTCGGCCGCGTCCATCAGGGCGATCGACATGAGGTCGGCGGTCGCCGCCGTGGTCAGGATCGTGCCGGAGAAACCGGACTTGACCAGCCGCGGGATGAGCCCGCTGTGGTCGAGATGGGCGTGCGTCAGCAGGATGACGTCGAGCGTGTCGGGAGCGACCGGGAACGGGTCCCAATTCCGGCCGAGAAGCGAGCGCTCCTGATAGAGCCCGCAATCGACGAGTCCGTGGACGTTGCCGTCTTCAAAATAATAGGACGAGCCCGTGACCTGCCGGGCGGCCCCGAGAAAAGCCAGTTTCATGATGCCTCCGTTTTCAATAGGGGTGCGATCGGTAGTATTCCGCCTGAGCGGCGACGAACAGAGTGCGGATCCAGACGCGGAAGACCATGTAGGCCTGCATCCAGATGAAGGCGGCGATGACGAGGCCGGCGGCCGGCGCCCCCAAACGGCCGAGCCCGATGTAGAAAACGACGCTTCCGGCCACCGTCGCGGCGACGATGACGAGGTAGATGGCCCAGGCCCGGAAGAACCGGGTCTTGAGGAAGGTCAGGGCGTGGCGCAGGGCCCGCAGGACCTTCCGCTCGCCGTCGGCCGCCACGGCGATCCGGGTATAGTCGATGACCATGTGGACGATCGAGAGCAGGGCGAGCGCGAGCAGGAAATGGAGATTCGAAAAAATGAGCGGCGCCCATTCGGTGACGGCCGCGTTCGAGAGCGGCTCGAAGAGGGCCGAGACGAGCTTCATCAGGATGCCGAGAGTCAGGACGAGAAAGATCAGGGAGATGAGGAAGATCCTTACGAACCGTCCGAAATAGCGCCCGGCGTCGCCGGCGAAGGCGCCGAGCCCGGCCGGGCCTTCCCGGTCGATCAGACGGCCGACGATGCCGCCGTAAAGGAAGATGTGAAGCGCCAGGTAGCCCAAGCCCGCTCCCAGGGCGCCCGCGGCGATAGCGGCCAGGGCGTCCTGGTGCTTGAGCACGGCCTCCCCGAGCCACATCAGGTCCACGGGACGGACCGAAAGACCCAGCAGGGAGCGGCCGAGCTCGTTCTGGACGAGGGCCAGGAACGGCAGCGCGACGACCAGGGCAAAGGCCAGGTTGACGAAGTAGAGAATGACGACGACCCGGAACTTGCGGCCTGTCGCCCCTATCCCGTTGGCGATCGCTTTCCCGATGCCCATGGTCCCCTCCTCAGCTCCACGACCCGAAGACATGAAGGAGGAGCTGCACGCTGAACAGGAGCTGGCTCATCAGCTTGGACAGGTTGCGGCTGAGGCCCCCGGCGCCCGCGCTGTTGTTGGCCAGGTTCTCGTCGATGAGCCAGATGCCGCCCGGATCGACCTGGACGCTTTCGGCCTCGGACGGTTTGACGATCTCGAACCGGGCCCAGCGGTCGCGCCCGTCCCACGTCCGCGTCTCGGCCGAGCCGTCCTTGAAGCGGACGACGGCCTCGATCCGGGCGTCGCCGCCGAGTTGAGCGTCTCCAAAGCGCCTCAGGACGAAAGTCGTACGGTACATCGCCGGGGGCGCGGGCTTTTCATCGGGCTTCGCTTCGGCTTCCCGGACCGTCTTCTCCGTCCACTCCGTGCGGGCGCCGCCGGCATCGAAGGCCCCCCGGGCGTGAGGCGGGACCTTGACCGAGGTGAGACCCGATACGCCGTAATCGAAGGGCCGGGTGCCGCCGACGAGCTCCTTGAAGAACCACGTCAGGTCGCGGCCCGAGATCTCGTTGACGACGGCGATGAAATCGGCCTCGGTCGGGTGGCGGAAGCGGTAGCGCATGTGGTAGGTCCGCATGATCCGCGGCCAGACCGGATCGCCGAGAAGGCCCTGGAGCGTGCCGAGCAGCGTCGCCGCCCTCATATAGACATTGGCGCCGTAGCTCGCCCGGCTGTAGAACTTCCAAGACCAGGCCGTGACCGGGTCGAAGCGCACCGTCTGGATGGCGGCGACGCGGTTGGTCTCGAAGTCGAAGACCTGGGGCAGGCGCAGGAACAGGCTGAGGGGCCAGCCCTTGAAACGCAACGGGAGGGCGCTCGGACCGTAGGCCTCGGCCAGCACCAGCCCGGTCGAATAGGTGTTGAAGCCCTCGTCAAGCCAGGCCGCTTCGAACTCGTTCGTGGCCGTGAGCCCGTACCAATAGCCGTGGCCGAACTCGTGAACGATGACCCCTTCCGGGTCGAGCTCGCGCGGGCTGGTCAGGACGCTCGTTCCGGCCGTGAACAGGGTCGGGTACTCCATGCCGCCGCTGCCGGTCCGGAACGGCGGGTCGACCATCGTCACGGTCTCATACGGATAAGGCCCGTACCAGAGGCCGTAGTATTTGATGGCGGCGCGCAGGGCCCGGAAATGGCGCTCGACCTGGGACTTGTGCTCGGGCGCGATGAGCAGGATCATGCGGACGTCGGGCAGCCGGACCTCGTCGACGGAGAGGCCGAGGAGCTTGGCCGTCTCCTCGTATTCCCGGGGCGTCACCTCTTTGGCGGCCATGAAGTCCCGCTCGATCCTCAGGTAGCGCGGATCGGTCATCCAGGCGAAGTCGTGGACCATGGCCTGGCGGTAGGTCGTGGTCGTGGTGCCGGCGGACTCGTCGGTCCGCGAGTCTGCGGGCTTGCCGGAGGAGCCGACGGCGAAGCCGCGCGGCACCGTGATGTGGACGGCGAAATCGGCGAAATCCGCGAAGAACTCCGAGTTCTGATGGTAGGCATGGCAGTTCCAGCCCTTGCCCTCCTCGTAGACCCCGGGCTTGGGGTACCATTGCCCGATGAAGAACGAGTTCTTGTAGTACCCCGAGCGGGCCACCGTGCGCGGGACCTTGCTCTTGAACTCGATCCTCAGGTGGGCGCTTTCGCCCGGCTGGATGGGCATGGGGAAACGGATCCGAGCCACGGTCTGGTCGCCGGCCGTCTCCGGGCCGTCGGGGAGGACGTATTCGAACGTCGGCTTGAGGTCGGTGCCGTCGGCGAGCCGGATGTCCGTGACGTCGATCCAGCCCCACTCGCCGTCCTTGGGCGCCGCGCCGCTCCGGAACGAGTCCTCGGCCGCGGCCTCCCGCAGGAAGAGACTGTCCTCGTTCTTGAAGGCGTTCCAGTAGAGATGGAGCCACATGTCCGGGACGGTGTCCTTCGTCGGGTTCGTCCAGACGATCTCCTCCTTGCCCGTGAGCATCTTCCCGGCCGGGTCGAGCTCGACCCAGATCTCATAGCTGAGACCGGGCGCGCCGAGAGGCGGAGCGAGAGCGGCCTGCCCGGCAGCGGCGAGGAGCGGAAGAACGGACAGCGCCGCGGCCAGCCCGGCCATCCAGCCCCGGGCCGCCCGACGCGTCATCGCGTCCTCCCCTGGCAGAGCGAACAGCCCTTCATCAGGTCTTCCCAGGAGGCACGCCGCGGAAAATCGATGAAGGTCAGGACGAGGGAGGCGAACAGGAGGGCGTAGAAATCAACGGCATTCCCACCGATGAGGAAAAGCGCGAGGCCAAGGACGGCCGGGATCTCTCCCAGGACCAGGACCACGACCGTCGCCCGCTGGAGGCGGCTCAGGGCCGCCGCCGTGCCGCCGACGGGATCCAGACGGAACAGGCGGTGGCGGAGGACGATGATGACGAGAACGACGGCCGCCGCCGCGGCGAAGAGGGCCAGACGCAGAGGCTGGAGGCCGGCCGCAGCGACAAAGCCCCGGAAGGGCCTCAGGACGCTCCTCAGGACCTCGACCAGGGCCAGATAGACGACGAGGCTCGCGATGAGGGCTGTCCCGACCATCGCCGCGGGCCTGAGATGCGTCCGCAATTCCTCTTGAGGGTCCATGCCAGCCTCCTCCTGTCGGCGGTCCCGAACGTGCTCGACGGGGATTATATGAGAACACGGCCTGCCGGGCAATCCGCGGCCCGGGCGCGCCGGCCCCGCTCAATCAACGTGGAGCAGGAAGCCCTTCAGATAGACGGTCTCCGGGTGGTAGATGTTGACCGGATGGTCGAAGGCCTGGCGGTGCTTTTGCAGGATGCGGACCCGGCGTCCGGCCTCTTGCGCCGCCTGGAAGATGACCTGCTGGAAGAGGCTCTCCTCGACGAAGTGCGAACAGGAGAAGGTCAGGACCAGTCCCGGGGTCCGGACCCGTTGGAAGGCCAGGCGGTTGATGTCCTTGTAGCCGCGGCAGGCGGCGACGACGTCGGCCCGCTTCTTGGCGAAGGCGGGCGGGTCGAGGATGATGAAGTCGTGATCGCCGGCCGGCTCCCGCAGGAACTCGAAGACGTCGCCCTGAAAGAAGTACCCGGATCCCGCCGGCAGAGCGTTGAGCTCGAAATTCTCTTCAGCCAGGGCGAGCGCGGCCTCGGACGCGTCGATCGAGTCGGCCCGTTCGGCCCCGCCAAGGACAGCGCAGACGGAAAAAGACCCCGAGTAAGCGAAGGTGTTGAGGACCCGTCGCCCGGCCGCGACCTCGCGGACGAGGCGGCGGGACTCGCGCTGGTCGAGAAAGAAGCCGGTCTTCTGCCCGTGGACGACGTCGACCCAGTAGGAGACGCCGTTCTCGAGGATCCGCACCCGCTCGACCGGCTCCCCGGCGAGGAGGCCGGTCCGGTCCTCGAGGCCCTCGTCGCGTCGGGCCGGGAGGTCCGACCGTTCAAGGATGGCCCGGGGATGGAGAGCGGCCGTGAGGAGCTCGACGACGAGCGGCTTGAGCTTCTCCATGCCCAGCGTCGCGACCTGAAGGACGAGGACGTCGTTGTAGAGGTCGGCGATGAGTCCCGGCAGGCCGTCGCCTTCGGCGTTAATCAGGCGCATCGCGTTGGTGACCTTCGGATCGAAGAAGCGGGTCCGCAGGGCCAGAGCCCGTTCCAAGCTGCGGCGGACGGCAATACCCGGCGGCTCGTCACCGAAGCCGATCATGCGGCCCGTGATCGAGCTGCGGCGGTTGAAATAGCCGTGCCCCAGCAGTTCGCCCGAGGCGCTTTGGACGGGCAGGATGTCACCGTTCTCGAAGTCGGGTAGCCTCTGGATCGCGCCCGAGAAGATCCAGTGATGACGGTTCTTGACGGCCTTGTCGCGGCCCGGCTTGAGGATAACGGCGTTCACGAACCCCCCTCCCCCGCCTTGGCGCGGTCCGGGCAGGCTTCGCGGCCGGCGAGGAGGAGGACGACCGGGCGGTCGGGCTTGGAAAATACGGCCTCGTCCATCTCGGCCGGAGCGAGCCAGCGGACATCGTCGTGATCCGTCAGCGTGAAGTCGTCGGACAGGATCTTCGCCCGCAGCACGACCAGCTCGAAGCTCGCGGAAGAACTCTCGAACGGGACGGAGCAGACGAGCTCTCCGGCCTCCGACGGGACGCCGAACTCCTCGAAGAGCTCGCGCTCGAGACCCCGCCGGGGGCCCTCCCCTTTTTCGAGCTTGCCGCCCGGGAACTCCCAGAGCCCCGCGGCAACGAGCCCCGCCCGGCGCCGGGCCACGAGCACCTTGCCGTCGCGCTCGATCACCGCCGCCGTCA
>CAZIQR010000131.1:0-7656 GCA_964541055.1 uncultured Eubacteriales bacterium | reverse complement strand
GCCCTCATGAACTTGACAAGGCCCTATCCCTTGCGGTTATAATACTTTGGTTATGACGGAAAGCGAAGACCCCCGGCGGTCATTCCTCCCTTAAGCATGGAAAAAACCACCCTGCCATTGGCGAACGAGTCCACTCTGTCCGGCTCCCTGGACAAGAACCTCAAGAAGCTGGCCTCCCGTCTGGGGGTCAGTCTGGCCCTGCGAGGCGACCAGCTGATGATCGACGGGGACGCCCAGCGGGTGGCCTTGGCCAAGCGCTATTTCGAGGAGATCGGGGAGCTCCAGGCAAAAGGCCACATCCTCAGGGAAGAGGACCTGTTCATCGCCCTGGACATGTTCGAGTCCGACCGGGCCTCCTGCCTGGAGGATTTCGCCCCCGCCGAGCCTCTGAACCTGTCCCGCAAGTCGGTCAATCCCAAGAGCCTGAACCAGCAGGCCTACCTCCAGGCCATCAAAACCCACGACCTCGTCTTCGGCATCGGCCCGGCGGGGACCGGCAAGACTTACCTGGCCATGGCCATGGCCCTGTCCTTCCTCCAGAACAAGGCCGTCAACCGGATCATCCTGACCCGGCCGGCGGTCGAGGCCGGCGAGAAGCTCGGCTTCCTGCCCGGCGACCTCATCCAGAAGGTCAACCCCTACCTTCGGCCCCTTTACGACGCCCTGTTCGACCTCGTCCAATACGACCAGGCCAACCGCCTGATCGAGCGCGGCGTCATCGAGATCGCGCCCCTGGCCTTCATGCGCGGCCGGACCCTCAACGGCGCTTTCATCATCCTCGACGAGGCCCAGAACACGACCCGCGAGCAGATGAAGATGATCCTGACCCGGACGGGCTTCGACTCCAAGGTGGTCGTCACGGCCGATATCACCCAGATCGACCTGCCCCAGCCGCGCCGGTCGGGGGTCATCCACGCCATGAAGATCCTGGCGGCGCTCCCCGAGATCGCTTTCATCCACTTCAACGACCGGGACGTCGTCCGTCACCCGCTCGTCCAGAAGATCATCAAGGCCTACCAGAAGGCCGAGTCCAGGGAGGACTGACGCCCATGCCGGACTCGTTCTTCACCAAGATCAAGCTCTTCAAGACCGCGGAGATCTCCCCCAACCGTCCCGCGGCCGCCGAGCCGCCCGTGGATGAGCCGCCACAATCATTCCTCCGGCGCCTCCTCCGCGATCCCTGGCCCCTCCTTGTTCTGGCGGCGGTCGTCGTTGCCGTCATGCTGACGCGCCTCCCCTCCGAGAGCCTGACGACCCTCACCCAGGGCGAGATCGCATCGGCCGACGTCGTCGCCCCCTTCGACCTGACCATGGAGGACGCCGAGGCCACGGCCCAAAGACGCGCCGAGGCCGAAACGGGCGTTCTTCCCATCTATTCCTTTGACGCCAATGTCTTCGCCAAGACCGAAGACAAGATCCGCCGCTTCTTCGCCGCGGGGCGGGAGTGGGTCGCCAAGTATCCGGAGAACCACCAGTCCTCGGCCCTTCAGAAGTTGCTGCTCGACAAGCAGGGCCTCGACCTCGAGCTCGCCGACATCCAGACCCTGGTCCGCCTCAAGTTCCCCGTGGACCTCGAGGAGAGCCTGGTCAGCCTTCTGGCCAAAACGTTCAACCAGGGGATCATCGTCTCCAAAAACCTGTTCATCCACGGCGAGGCCGATCGCGGCATGCTCCTCCTCGACGGAAGGGGCAAGGAGCGCCCGGTCCGGGCCAACGATCTCCTCGACATCGGCGAGAGCGAGCGCCGCTTCAACGACGACCTGGCCCTGATCGAGATGCCGGCCCGCAACCGGGCCGTCCTCGCCAACCTCGGCCAGATCTTCCTGACCGCCAACGTGACCTACAACAAGATCGAGACGGAGAAGCGCAAGGCCCTGGCCCGCGAGTCCGTCGCGCCGGTCTTCCTGACCGTCAAAAAGGACAAGATCATCGTCCGCAAGGGCGACGAGGTCACCGCCGGCACGGTCAAGGTCTTGGACCAGTTCAACCAGCGGATCCGGCAGAGGTCGAGCTGGCTGCCGACCTTCGCCGGGACCCTCATCCTCTACCTCTTCCTGTTCCTCACGCTATGGGTCTACCTCGGCCGGGCCTTCAAGCCGCAGCCGGCCGAACGGCAGTTCCGCATGACCGTGACCGCCGTCGTCGGCAGCCTCGTCCTCTACAAGATCTTCCTGGCCCTGACCGCGATTGTGTCCGGGGCCATGACGACCCCGGCCTTTTCGCGGATCGAGATCTACTACAACGCCTTCCCCTTCCAGGCGGCGACCCTGATCTTCGCCTTCCTGCTGCCCGACCCGGTGACGCTCGTCTTCATCATCCTGAACAGCCTGACGGCCGGTCTCCTCGTCGGCGGCGATTTCGTCGTGACGATCTTCTCGTTCGTCGGCGGCCTGGCCGCGGTCTACGGCGTCAAGCTCTACCGCCGGCGCTACCGGGCCGCGACCCTGAGGGCCGGCTTCATCGTCCTGCCGGCCGTCAACGCCCTCCTCATCGTCGCCTTCCATCTCATCCTGAGGCGCACGAGCTTCGTTTCCGTCCCCGCCGAGGTGGCCATGGGCGTTCTCGGCGGCGTCTTCAGCGCCGTCCTGGCCTTCCTGCTCTTGCCGCTCGTCGAATCGACCTTCGGCTTCGTCACCGGATCGAAGCTCCTCGAGCTGACGAACTCGGAGCTGCCGATCTTCCGCCAGCTCCAGGAAGAGGCGCCCGGCTCGTACCACCATTCGCTCATCGTCGCCTCCCTCGCCGAGCGGGCCGCCGAAGAGCTCGGCCTCGACGCCCAGTTGGCCAAGGCCGGCGCCCTCTACCACGACATCGGCAAGACGAAGATGCCCGAGTACTTCATCGAGAACCGGACCCGGGAGTTCGATCTCCACAAGGACCTGACGCCCTCGATGAGCACCCTCGTCATCAAGAACCACGTCAAGGAAGGGGCGGAGCTCGCCCGCAAGCTCAAGCTGCCACGGGCGCTGCGGGAGATCATCGAGCAGCACCACGGCAGCTCGCTCGTCCGCTTCTTCTACGCCAAGGCCAAGCAGACCTATAACCCCGAGGAGCAGACGGTCGGCGAGGAGTCGTTCCGCTATCCCGGCCCGACGCCGCAGACCAAGGAGGCCGGCCTGGTCATGCTGGCCGACGCCATCGAGGCCGCCTCGCGCAGCCTCAAGGCCCCGACCAAAGACAACCTCAAGCGGGTCATCACCGACATCATCAACGCCACCCTCCAGGACGGCCAGCTCGACGCCGCCGACTTCTCCCTGCGCGAGCTCCGGACCGTTGCCGCCGCCTTTCTGACCGTGCTCTACGCGATCTACCACCCCCGCGTCGAATACCCCGGCTTCAGCTTCGAGGGCAGGCCCAAGAACCATACGCCCAAAAAGAAAACGAACAACAACCATGATCACCATCCTGAACCGCCAGACAAAACACCCGATCCGGACAAGGGCGTTTGAGCGGCTCCTGCGGGAGCTCCTCGTACGCTACCGGCGCCGGGAGGCCGAGGTCAGCCTCTCCTTCGTGGGCGAGCGGGCCATCCAGACGCTCAACCGCAAGTTCCTGAAGAAGAACAAGCCGACCGACGTCCTGAGCTTCCCCCTGGGCGAAAAGGCCCCCGACGGCAAATATTACCTCGGCGACATCGTCATCTCGGTGCCGGTCGCCTTCCGCCAGGCGCGTGAGAAAGGCCACAGCCTCGACCGGGAGATGCGCCTCCTCGCCATCCACGGCTTCCTGCACCTCCTCGGCTACGACCATTTCGCGGGCATCGAGGAAGAAGAACAGAAGCTCCACCGGACCTATCTCGCATGACGGCGACGGCGATGACCTGGACCGGCCTGGCCCTGGCCTTCGTGGCCGCTTTCCTGCTCTCGCTCTGCCGTATCGTCCTCGAAACGACCTCCAAGATCGCCTTCAGCGGATTTCTCGAGGACCGCAAGAGATCGGTCCGGGCGGAGATCCTCAAGAACTTCGACGACACCCGCTTGGCCGTCGAGGCCGTCCGGATCGTCGTCATCCTCGTCCTCGCCGTTTACGGCTTCATAGTTTTCGGGCTCGCGGCCATCCGACCGATCTGGCTTTTCCTGGCCGCCGCGGCCGTCTATGTGATCGGGCTCGAGATGCTGCCGCGCCTGCTGGTCCTCGCGGCCAAGGTCCCGCTGCTCAAGACCTTCCTGCCGGCCTTCCCGCTCCTGCGCGGCCTGGCCTTCCCGCTCCTCGTCGTCTCGCGGCGGCTAGGGGCCCGGGAGGAGGAGCGCGAGGAGAAGGAGGAGGACCGCGAAGCCTCCGAGGAGGAGATCGAGACCTTCCTCGACGAGGCCCGGGAAGAAGGCATCATCGAGAAGGGCGAGGACGAGCTCCTGAGGAGCGTCGTCGAGTTCGCCGACCGCGTCGTCCGGGAGGTCATGACCCCCCGGGTCAACATGGTCTGCATCCGCAAGGACGCCACGATCGACAACCTCAAGGACCTCATCATCAAGGAGAAGTACTCGCGGATCCCGGTCTACAAGGACCGCCTCGACAACATGGAAGGCATCGTCATGGCCAAGGACATCCTCGAGTACTCGGACGAGAAGCACAAGGCCCAGCCGATCGAGGGCCTCATCCGGCCCGCGGCCTTCGTGCCCGAGGCCATGCCTGTCCAGGACCTGCTCCGCGAGTTCCAGAAGGTCAAGACGAAGATGGCCATCGTCGTCGATGAGCACGGCAGCGTCACGGGGCTTGTGACCATGGAGGACGTCGTCGAGGAGATCGTCGGCGAGATCCAGGACGAGTACGACACCGAGGAAGCCCAGATCGTCGAGAACGCGCCGCTCGATTTCACCGTTTCAGGGGCGACCGAGGTCGAGGAGCTCGAAGAGCTCTTCGACGTCGAGCTCGCCGAGGACGATTTCATCACCGTTGGCGGCCTCATCAGCCACGACCTGGGGCGGCTGCCGGCCAAGGGCGAGACCCTGACCATCAAGGGGCTTCACGTCGACGTCCTGGACGTCGACCAGAAGAAGGTCAAAAAGCTGAGGATCCGCAAGGCCTGACGCGGACGAGGGAGTCGAGATGCCGAGAACAGCCAAAACCGGGGCAAAGGCCGAGGCCGCGACGGCGGCGCCGAAGAAGCCGCGGAAAAAAGCCGCGCCCAAGCCGGTCTTCCGGACGGGCTACGTCGCCCTCATCGGGCGGCCGAACACCGGCAAATCCACCCTCCTCAACGCCCTGATCGGGCAGAAGGTGGCCATCGTCTCGGACAAGCCGCAGACGACCCGCATCAGCATCCTCGGCATCAAGACGACGGACAGGGGGCAGATCGTTTTCGTCGACAACCCCGGCATCCACAAGCCGCTCCACACCCTGAACAAGAGGATGATGAACTTCGTCTACTCGGCCCTGGAGACGTCCGACGCCGTCTGCCTGCTCGTCGACGCCACCGAGAAGTTCGGGCATGGCGACGCATACGTCCTTGAAACCCTGAAGGAGATCAAGACGCCGGTCTTCCTCCTCATCAACAAGGTCGACATCGTCCGCAAGGACAAGGTGCTGCCGATCATCGATCAATACAAGGACCTCTATCCGTTCAAGGAGATCATCCCCATCTCCGCCCTCAAGGGCATCAACCTGGACATCCTCGGGAAGCTCCTGCTCGAAGCTCTCCCCGTCTCGCCCAAGGTCTACTCGGACGAGGAGATCTCGGACCAGTCGGAGCGCTTCCTCTTCGCCGAGATCATCCGGGAGAAGGTCCTCAAGTACGTCACGCAGGAGCTGCCCTTCGTCACGGCTGTCTACATCGAGGCCATCGAGAGGAAGGAGCAGGCCGACTGGAAGAAGCCCGGCGAGGTCCGCCCCATGACCTACATCCGGGCCTCGATCTTCGTCGAGAAGGACAACCACCGCAAGATCATCATCGGCCGGCAGGGCTCGCTCATCAAGCAGATCGGCATCGAGGCCCGCCAGGAGATCGCCGAATACCTCGGCCAGAAGGTCTATCTCGACCTCCAGGTCCGGGTGCGCGAGGGCTGGCGCGACTCCGAGGACGTCCTCGACCTCATCGAAGGCCAAAAGGCCTAAGATCGGGGACATGAGCTTTTTCTCTTGAAAAAGTATCGTGTCTCCGATTTAGCCCGCCAGAAATGGGATCGTGTCCCGCGATTTCCCTGATTTGACTAGATATTTCCCCCATGCGATAATCTATCGCCAACCTGACGGTGAGTGTAGCTCAACGGTTAGAGCATCGGACTGTGGATCCGAAGGTTGGGGGTTCGATTCCCCTCACTCACCCTTGCTTTTCGAATTTATAAGTGGCCCGATAGCGAATAGAGTATCGAAGGGCGGGTTCCATTCGAACCAGGTATCGTCGCCCTTGAGGATGATCTTGTTCAGGACGACATTGAGCATCCTGGCCTTCCCGTCAAAGTCGGCGGCCTCGTAGAGTCGCTTGAAGCCAGTCATCAGCAGAATGACCTGAGCACCCTGCTCCCGGTACCTGTCGTTCACCTGTCGGAGGCGGTCGATCTCAACCTGGGCGCTGGCGATTGCCGCCTTGGCCCCGTTCACCTTCCTGGTGTACTCCTCATGGCTCATGGTCCGGTCGCCAAGGGCCTCCGCCCAGGCGTCTATCCGATTCTTCTGCTTTGTCTGCTCGGACAGCAGGCGTTGTAGTTCCTTGGCCTCATCACTCGTCCGCTCGACTCGGGATTGATTTAGCCGCTTCCGCATCTCCCCCGCCATCGTCTCGTTAATCATGAGATCGCCTAACTCTTTGGCGATCATCTCGTCCACGTCAAGTTGCTTAAGGTAGGGCTGGATGCATCGCTTCTGACCGAACTTCTTTTGGTACCAATCAGGGTCTTTAACCTTCCGACCATCACTGCAGTGGTAGTAGACCCACTTGCCCTTGCCCCCCTTGCCTTGCTGTTCTTCGGCAGTGATGGACATGCCACAATAGCCACACCGCAGGAAGCCCCTGAACGGGAACCACTTCTTAGCCGCAGGATGGGCGTAAGTCGTTTTCTCGGCGAGCCTGGCCTGGACTTGATCATAAAGTTGCTTGGTGATGAGCGGAGTATGCTTCCCTTCGTAGATGCCTCCGGCCCAGTTCACCTCTCCATAGAAGTACGGATTGATGAGGACCTTCGAAAGGGTCGGCCTAGTGATGGGCCGGGCCGGGTGCTTCTCATCCGGTCGAGTCGTCAAGCCACGACGGTTCAACTCACGGACCAGCGTCTCGGCAGAGTATCGGCCCTTGGCATACTCCTTGAAGGCCCAGGCGACAAGTGGTGCCCGTTCAGGGTCAACGATGACGGTCCGGCGCTTGCCCGTTGGGTCGTTTGGGTCAGGCACTGGCAAATAGCCTACCGGGCACTTGAACGGCGTGCCTCCCTGCTCCACCTTCTCCTTCATGCCCTTCCTGGCCTCACGGCCAATGTTCCTGGCAATGTAGGCGGCGACCGAGGCGATGATGTTGAACGTCAGGTGCACCGAAGGATCGGCCGCCTCATCAACGTTCATGCCTTCACGGACGAAACTGACGGTCAGGCCTTTGGTCATCAATTCGTAGATACGGGCAAGGTCGTGGAGGTTCCGGGTGACCCTATCCACCTTCTCGGCGATCAAGAATGGCACCCGCTCCCGCTCGATGAAGTTCAGGCAGGTCTTGAACTCCTTACGTTTCGT
>CAZIQR010000130.1:0-7726 GCA_964541055.1 uncultured Eubacteriales bacterium | reverse complement strand
TCGGCGCCGGCACGACCGAGGTGGCCATCTACGAGCGCGGCAGCCTCTGGTACACCTCGACCATCCCCATCGGCGGCGACAACTTCACCAACGACATCGCCGTCGGCCTGCGGACGCCCATTCCCGAGGCCGAGCGGATCAAGAAGAAGTTCGGCTGCATCGCCGGGCCGCCCGCCGAAGAGCAGGAGACGATCGAGGTGCCGTCCGTCGGCAAGGGCCGCAAGCCGCGGGTCCTGTCGCGGCAGCTCCTCTCGGACATCATCCAGCCCCGGGCCGAGGAGATCTTCCGCCTCGTCGACTCGGACATCAAGCGCATGGGCTACGACAAGTCGCTCAACTCGGGCATCGTCCTGACCGGCGGCACGGCCCTCCTCGAGGGCCTCGAGGAGGTGGCCGAGGAGATCTTCGACCTGCCCGTGCGCCGGGGCGATCCGAGCGGCGTCGGCGGACTCGTCGACCGCGTCTCGACCCCCGATTTCGCCACGGCCGTGGGGCTCATCCTCCACGGCTTCCATATCTGGCAAGACCGCGGCCTCAGCAAAGACCGGAAAAAAGGGGCTTTCGCCCGATTCAAAGACTGGTTCAAGGAAGGATAAGGAGGACCTCATGAGCGAAGATTCGAGCCGGCTGAAATTCCACCTGGTCGAGGACCACCTCGGGGCCAAGATCAAGGTCATCGGCCTCGGCGGCGGGGGCGGCAACGCCGTCAACCGCATGATCGAGCACGGCGTCCAGGGCGTCGAGTTCATCGCCGTCAACACCGACCTCCAGGCCCTCAACAGCAACCGGGCCCGGACCAAGATCCAGATCGGCGGCCAGCTGACCAAGGGCCTCGGCTCGGGCGGGCGGCCCGAGATCGGCCGCCAGGCGGCCATGGAGGACACGGAGAAGCTCCTCGAGATCCTCGAGGGCGCCGACATGATCTTCCTGACGACGGGCCTCGGCGGCGGGACGGGCACGGGCTCGACGCCGATCATCGCCAACATCGCCGCGGAGCTCGACATCCTGGTCATCGCCATCGTCACCCTGCCCTTCGGCTTCGAGGGGCGGGTCCGGATGAAACAGGCGGAAGAAGGGCTCAAGGAGCTCAAGTCGGCGACAGATACGGTCATCGCCATCCCCAACGAGCGGCTGCTCCAGACGGTCAACCTGAACACGTCCGTGCAGGACGCCTTCCGCCTGGCCGACGACATCCTCCGCCAAGCCGCCCAGGGCATCTCCGACCTGATCACCAAGCCGGGCCTGATCAACCTCGACTTCGCCGACGTCAAGTCGGTCATGAAGGGCATGGGCATGGCCTTCATGGGGACGGGCCTGGCCTCGGGCGAGAGCCGGGCCCTCGAGGCCGCCGAGAAGGCCATCTCCTCGCCGCTCCTCATCGACACCTCGATCGAGGGCGCCCACGGCGTCCTCATCAACATCACCGGCGGCAAGACCATGACCCTCCACGAGGTCTCCAAGGCCTCGCAGCTCATCCACAGCATGGCCGACCCCGACGCCAACATCATCTTCGGCACGGTCATCGACGAGAGCATGAAGGACACGGTCAAGGTCACGGTCATCGCCACCGGCTTCGACCAGGCCCCGGACAGGGCCGTGGCCCAGGCGCCGGCTGCGGCGGCGGAGCCCGCCCGCGGCGCGGCGGCCCGCAAGCCCGTGGCGACGCCGGCCCCCTTCCCGGTGGCCCCCCCGACACCGCCCTATCTCTTCGAGGGCCGCGGGGCAACGGCCAGCGCTCCGTCCTGGGAGCCGACCTCGGTCAGCGACAAGCAGTGGGAGCCCTACGAGACCCCGGCCTTCATCCGCCGGACCAAGCACTCCTCGATGAGGAAGAGCCCTCATGAGATCAGCTGATCTCGTCGTCGCCGGCGGCCGCGAGCTCGTGACCTGCGCCGGGCCCGCCCCCAAGCGCCGCCGCGACATGCGGCAGGTCGGCGCCGTTGAGAACGGCTGGGTGGCCTCCTCCCGGGGCGTCATCGTCTATGCCGGGACCGAGGAGGGGTTCCTGGCGGAGGTCGAACCCGAGCCGGGCGCGGTCACGATCGACGCGCGGGGCCAGACCGTCCTTCCCGGCTTCGTCGACGCCCACACGCATCTCCCCTTCGCCGGGGACCGGGCCAAGGAGTTCAGCCTGCGGATCCAAGGTTGGACCTACCAGCAGCTGGCCGAGCGGGGCATGGGCATCCAAGCGACGGTCAAGGCCACCCGGGCGGCCAGCCTCGACGACCTCCTGGCCCTCTCGCTCCGGCGTCTCGACCGGATGCTCCTCACGGGGACGACGACGGCCGAGGCCAAGAGCGGCTACGGGCTCAACCTCGAGGACGAGCTGAAGCAGCTCGAGGCCCTGCGCGACCTCGCCGCCCTCCACCCGGTCGACATCGTCCCGACCTTCATGGGCGCCCACGACATCCCGTCGGAGTACCGCGACCGGCGCGGGGAGTACGTCCGGCTCCTCATCGACACGATCATCCCGGCCGTGCGCGAGCGCGGCCTGGCCGAGTTCTTCGACGTCTTCTGCGAACCGAGCGCCTTCACCCTCGAAGAGACGCGGGCGCTCATCGCGGCGGCCCAGGAGGCCGGCTTCAAGGTCAAGATCCACGCCGACGAGTTCGTCGCCCTCGGCGGCGCGGAGCTGGCCGCGGAGGCCGGGGCGGTCTCGGCCGAGCATCTGATCGCGGTCTCGGACGAGGGCATCGCCCGGCTGGCCGGGAGCCCGACGGCGGCCATCCTCCTGCCCGGCGTGTCGTTCTTCCTGATGATGGACAAGCGGGCCCCGGCCCGGCGCCTCGTCGACTCCGGCGCGGCCGTGGCCCTGGCCTCCGATTTCAATCCGGGGAGCTCGCACATCAGCTCGATGGCCTTCATCCTGCAGCTCGGCGTCTTCACGCTGGGCTTGACCGTCGAGGAAGCGATCAGCGCCTGCACGATCAACGCCGCCTACGCGCTCGGCCGCCAGGATTCGATCGGGAGTCTCGAAGCGGGGAAAAAGATGGACCTTCTCATCTGCGACGTTCCGGACCGCCTTTCGCTGGCCTACGATGCGGCGCGGAACCCCGTCCGCACCGTGATCAAGAGCGGAAAGGTCGTCGTCGAGGACGGCCGCCGGGTGGCGGCCCGCTGATGTCGCCCCGCTTCGACCCCCGCCTCTACGTCATCCGCCTGGCCTGGCTCGTCCGGCGGCCCGCCTGGTCGACGGTTCCCGCCAACCCGCAGGCGGCCCGCGGGAAGGCCGCCCGGAGCCGCTGGTCCCGGCCTTTTCCCTGGCGTTTTCGCCCCTGAGCCGGCCCTCGCGGTACATGTCCGCCATGACCTGACCTCCTCTTGTGGCCCGGCAGGCCCGGGCCTTAGGTACAAGTCCCCCGTCCATGACGCCTTGACATCGGGCCCGGCCGGAAATAGCATCGGGGCATGCGAACGCTTCGGTTAAAGAAGCTATTATTTATCGTCCTTGTCCTGGCCCTGGCCATTGCCTGTTCCGGCAGGACCTCCGCCGGGAACATGGATCAGGCACCGAACACCCTGACCGCGGCCGAGCGGGCCGCCGGCTGGAAGCTCCTCTTCGACGGCCGGGCCATGGACGGCTGGCGGGGCGCCTACATGGACAAGCTCCCGGAACGCGGCTGGGAGGTCCGGGACGGCATCCTCAGCGTCCAGGAATCCGGCGGCGGCGAGGCGGCCTTCGGCGGCGACATCGTCACCCTCGATGAGTACGGCGACTTCGAGCTCTCCGTCGATTTCCGGCTGACGCCGGGGGCGAACAGCGGCATCAAGTATTTCGTCATCGAGGAGCAGCCGCGGACGCCGGGCTCGGCCAAGGGGCTCGAATACCAGCTCCTCGATGATGTCGGCCACCCCGACGCCAAGCTGGGCCTCCGCGGCAACCGTACCTGCGCCTCGCTCTACGACCTCATCCCGGCGACGAACAAGCCGCCGGTGCCGATCGGCGAATGGAACCACGCCCGGATCCTGGTCCGGGGCAAGCACGTCGAGCACTGGCTTAACGGCGTCGAGGTCCTCGAGTTCGAACGGGGCGGGCCCGAGTTCCTGGCCCACAAGGCCGAGAGCAAGTTCAAGGACATCCCCGGGTTCGGCGAATACCCGCGCGGCCACATCCTGCTTCAGGACCACGGCAACCGGGTCTCGTTCCGGAATATCAAGATCCGCGCGTATTCATGAAAACGCCGCGTTTCTCCATCAAGCCAGAAGAACCAAGAGCGGCGTTTTCACCCTTCGGGCGAGCCGATCCAGCCGCATCTGCTTCGTTGCAAAGGGATCGCAGTACTCCGAGTACAGCTTCACCCTTTGACGCCTCGCATCTGCAGCCGTCTCGACTCGTGAATAGTACGACTGGAGAAAGGGAGGGCTGATGACGACGCGTCGCGAATTCCTCAAGGGGATGGCCCTCGGATCGGCCGGACTGGCCGCCGGGGCCTCGGGCCTCGGCGCCGGGACGCCCTTCCGGAGTTCCCCCTCGAACGCCCTGAGCGCCGGGCGGATCATCGGGGCCAACGAGCGGATCCACTTCGCCGTCATCGGCCTGCACGGCCGGGGTTACGCCCACCTCGAGTGCCTCCGGCAGAACGCGGGGGCGGCCGTGACCCACGTCTGCGACGTCGACCGGCGCGAGCTCGACAAGTTCGCGGCGGAGACCAAAAAGTCGTTCGGGGCCGATCCCGTGGCCGTGACCGATTTCCGCCGTGTCCTCGACGCCAGGGATGTCGACGTGGTGACCATCGCCACGCCCGAGCACTGGCACGCGCCCATGGCCATCGCCGCGCTCCAGGCCGGCAAGCACGTCTATGTCGAGAAGCCGTGCAGCCACAACCCCCGGGAAGGCGAGCTGCTCATCGCGGCGGCCAAGAAATACGGCCGGCTCGTCCAGATGGGGAACCAGCAGCGCTCGTCCGAGCATACCATCGAGATCGTCGGCAAGATCAGGACGGGGCTCATCGGCCGGCCCTACCTCGGCAAAGCCTGGTACAGCAACACCCGCGGTTCGATCGGCGTCGGCCAGGCCGTGCCCGTCCCCGGATATCTCGATTGGGAGCTTTGGCAGGGCCCGGCGCCGCGCCGTCCCTACAAGGACAATATCCATCCCTATAACTGGCACTGGTTCTGGAACTGGGGCACGGGCGAGACCCTGAACAACGGCACGCACGAAGTGGACGTCTGCCGCTGGGCCCTCGGCGTCGATTATCCGGAAGAGGTCACGGCCGCCGGCGGGCGATACCACTTCAAGGACGACTGGGAATTCTACGACACGCTGGTCACGAGCTTCGCCTACGGCGACCGGATGATCACCTGGGAAGGCCAATGCTGCCAGGGCAAGAAGCAATACGGCCGGGACCGCGGCGCCGCGATCCTGGGCACGGAGGGGACGGTCATCGTCGACCGCGAGGGCTACCAGGTCTTCGGCCTCGACGACAAGCTCCTCGACGAGTTCAGCACCCGGCGGGCGGCTACGACCCAAGACCTCCAGAGCATCGACACGATGACGACCCGTCACTTCGGCAACCTCATCGCCGCCATCCGGACGGGAGAGAAACTCCGCTCACCGATCGAGGACGCCAACGTCAGCGTGACCATGCTCCACCTCTCAAATATCGCTTGGAAGCTCGGCCGGGCCCTGCGGCTCGACCCGCGGACCGGCCATGTCATCGGCGACCGCGAGGCCATGGCCCTTTGGGGCCGCGAATACGCCAAGGGCTGGGAGCCCAAGGTCTGAGCCTGCCGCTAGGAGCGCTCGAGATGACGATCGACGCCAAGGAGCTGGACCGGCTCGAGGCCGCCGCGAAGGAGAAGATCGGGGCCCTCGCCAAAGGGGTCCTGCGCAAGGCCAACGGGGCCCTCCCTCATGATTACGTCGTGCCGAGCGGCGTCTACGAGGAGCTTTGGGACTGGGATGCCTTCTTTGTCGGCCTCCACCTCATCTCCGCCGACAGGAGGAACGGCATCTATCTCAAGAACTGGTGCCTCAATTTCCTCCATTACACGGAGCCCGACGGCCAGACGCCCGGCGGCATCCGCCCCTGGGCCGGGCGCGACGCCCGCCTCTACCACATCAAGCCGCTCATGGGCCAGGCCGCTTATTACGGTTCGATCGCCCTCGGGGATTTCTCGTGGCTCATACCCATCTGGGAGAAATTCGAGGCTTGCCTGACCTACCGCGAGCGCAAGATGAGCGATCCGGAGACCGGGCTCGTCAAATGGTGGGACGGCCTCGAATCGGGGGCCGACAACAACGCCGCGCTTGTCCGCCGCTATCACAACGCCGTCGCCGGGGGCGACGTCAACGCCTTCGCCTATCTGGATTACCGGGCCGCGGCCGTCGTCGCGGAGCGGATCGGCAAGGCCGGGGAGGCGGCCGCCTTCCGCGACCGGGCGGCAAAGCTCGCCGCGGCCATCAACGATCACCTGTGGGACCCGGCCGACGCGACCTATTATAATTACGACTGTGTCGAGCGGGCCCGCATCCGCTGCGTCACCTACAGCAACCAGGTCCCGCTCTGGGCCAGACTCGCGCCGGCCGAGCGGGCCAGGGCCATGATCGAGCGCTATGTCCTCGAACCCTCCAAGCTCTGGTCGCCGCATGGCATCCGCTCGCTCGCGGCCGACGATCCCCAGTACAACAACGTGAACGTCATCAAGCCCTATTCGAACTGGCAGGGCCCGATCTGGCCCCACGCCAACTGGATGGTCATGCACGCCCTGCTGTTCTACGGTTTCCCCGAAGCCGCCGTGGAGGCCGCGGTCCGGGTCACGCGGCTCTGCCTCGATGACCTCGAGCAGAACGGGATGATGCACGAGAACTACCACGCCGACACGGGCGAGCCGCTGGCCGCCCCGAATTTCATCAGCTGGAACCTGCTCGTGGCCCAGATGCTGGGGGAAGCCCGGCGCGGCGTCTTCCGCCCGGATCCCGGCCGCGCCCTTTGGCAGGACTAGAGGGCCGTCCGGTCAGGCCTCGTCCGGCTCGAGGGCGATCTTCAGGAAGCCGCTCGTCTCGTCCTTCTTGCGAGCGATGTCGTCCCTGAAGCGGACCAGGGTGATTTCGCACGTCACGGCGACGACCGCCTCTTTCAGGTGCCCGCCCTTGACGGCCGAATCCTTCCCGGCGAGGGCGATGTGGGCGTGGACGAACGGCCGGCCTTCGACCCTGGTGATGTTGCCGGTGAGGGAGACGATCTCGCTCGGCCCCGGGACCCCCGTCCAGATGTAGGCCTTGGCCCCGGCGTCGAACCAGCCGATCTCGGCCTCTCTGGCGCTGCCGATCCCGCTGAAATGGCCGCCGCCGATCCCGTCCCGCTCGCAGAGAGCGGTCAGGGCTTCGATGATCTTCTCCCCGGCGTCCAAGCGGACGGTATAAGTCGGGCCAAAGACGAAATATTTCACGCCTTCCCTCCCCTTCTCATCGGGAGACCGCCCTGAGGACGGCCCGCGTTCGGCCGGGATCAGGCCGCGGGCTTGGCGGCCTTGCCGAGCTTGGCCCGCCAATACAGGTAGGCCGGAATGCCGAGGCAGATGATGCCCAGCCCGAAGATGGCGTTCCAGAACGCGCTGAACAGGGACGATATGGCCACGCCGACCGCGGCCAGGACGAAAATGACCGGCGTCACCGGATAGCCCCAGGTCTTGTAGGGACGCGGCAGCTCGGGCCGCTTCTTGCGGAGAACGATGACCGAGGCCACGGTCATGCCGAAGAAGATCCACTCGCCGAAGATGACGT
>CAZIQR010000129.1:0-7773 GCA_964541055.1 uncultured Eubacteriales bacterium | reverse complement strand
GCTCACCATCTGCTTTGACTATCCAAATATCAAAAAAAAAGAGGGTTGTCAACGAATATTCTCGGGGAGGACAGGACCCCTGAGGGCCTGGCCCGGCGCCTCCGGATATGCCATAATAGGGCTGCGGAGGTCGTTCCATGAGGCCTTCTTCAGGGGAGGGGGAGTCCCCCAAGGGGTGCAAAATTCATCGCCCGCCTAACCTCTTGTCACCGCCAGGGGTGATGCTTTTCGGGCCTACCCGGAGCGACCGGAGGGAGCGGAGGCCCCGACGCGGCGCGGAGCGACTCGGAGCAGCGCGTCGGGTAAATATCAGAAACGAAGAGTTCTTTCGGATCTTTCGCTCCTAAGACCCCTCCCGATGGCGTCCTCCGAGCCGGGCTCGAGGCCCGGCGCGTTGATTTTGGCGGGACTCTGTGCTAATTTTTGGCCGATGATGATACGATTCGGGACGTCCGGTTGGCGCGGGGTGATGGGCGAGGACTTCACCTTCAACAACGTCCGCGTCGTCATCCAGGCCGCGGCCAATCACCTGCGGGCCAAGTACGGCAGCGGCCCGATCGCGGTCGTCGTCGGCTACGATACCCGCTTTCTCTCCGACCGGTACGCTCTCGAGGCCGCCAAATTACTCTCCCGCAACGGGATCCGGGCCCTTCTCGCCGACCGCGACGCCCCCTCACAGGCCTTGGCCTGCCAGGTCATCAAGCGGCAGTGCCAAGGCGGGATCAACTTCACCGCCTCGTTCAATCCGCCGCGCTACAACGGCCTCAAGTTCAACGTCTCGACCGGGGCCCCGGCCCTGCCCGAAGTGACCGACGCCATCGAGCAGGAGGTCCGGCGGCTGATGCCCGGCTACAACGCCCCCACGACCCACCTCGGCGACGAGACGGTCGAGCGGATCGACCTCCAGTCGGATTATCTGGCGCATGTCCGGAGCCGGATCGACTTCGCGGTCATTCGCCGGGCCGGCCTGAAAGTCGCGGCCGATCCTCTCTACGGCACGAGCCGGGAATATCTCGACGAGATCCTCGAGGAGAACGAGGTCGAGGTCGAAGGGCTCCACGGCTACGTCGATCCCTATTTCGGGGGCGTCAGCCCGTCCTGCACCGAAGAGAACCTGGCCGAGCTCAAGGCCCACGTCGTCAAGAACCGCTGTCACGTGGGACTGGCCACCGACGCCGACGGCGACCGCTTCGGCATCATCGACGAGACGGGCGCGTTCGTCCACCCGAACATCATCCTGGCTCTGCTCCTCGACTACCTCGCCCGGGTCAAGGGCTGGCGCGGCGGCGTCGCCCGCTCGATCACCACGACCCACCTCCTCGACCGCATCGCCCGCATCTTCGGCCTGCCGCTGACCAAGACCAAGGTCGGCTTCAAGTATATGGCCGACCTCTATCTCAAAGGGGAGATCATGTTCGGCGGGGAGGAAAGCGCGTGCATCGCCGTCCGTGACCACCTGCCGGAAAAGGACGGCATCTTCGCCGGCCTGCTCGTGGCCGAGATGATCGCCGCGACGGGCCGGAGCCTCTCGGCCCTCCAAGCCGAGCTGTTCAGAACCTATGGCGTCATGACCAGCGGGCAGAAGACCCTTCCCCTGACGCCGGAACGGGCCAAGACCTTCAAGGCCCTCGTCCTCGAACCTCCGGCCAAGCTCGGCCGACGCAAGGTCGTCGCCGCCGAGACCCTCGACGGGCTCAAGCTCGACTTCGAGCAGGACCGCTGGGTCGTCCTGAGGCTCTCCGGGACGGAGCCGCTCATCCGCTGCTATGCCGAGGCCGAAACCGCCGAGGAGGTCGAGGCCCTGCTGAAGAAGGGGCTCGAAGCGGTGCGATGAAGAAGAAGATCGTCATCCTCGGCATCGCCTGCCTGCTCCTCATCCTGATCGTCACGGCGTTCTTCGGGAAGAAGGGCGTCATGGACCTGCGCCGGGCCCGCAAGGACCTGGCGGCGCGCGAACTGCGGATCAAGGAGCTCGAGGCGGAGCGGGACCGGCTCGAGGCCGAGATCCGCCGGCTCCAGAGCGACCCGCGGGCCGTCGAGAAGGCGGCCCGCGAGAAGCTCGGCCTGGCCGCGCCCGGAGAGAAGGTCGTCGTCGACCCCGCCCCGCCCGTCAAGAAGTAGCCTGGAAGTCGATGCCCCGGCATGCCTCCGATCGACGCCCGCCGGACGAGGCCGCCCTCGTCGAGGGGCTGAATCCCGCCCAGCGCCGGGCCGTGCTCCACGGCGAGGGGCCGCTCCTCATCGTCGCCGGCGCCGGGACCGGCAAGACCAAGGTCATCACCCACCGCATCGCCCGGCTCATCGCCGCCAAGGCCGCCCGGCCCGACGAGATCCTGGCCGTGACCTTCACGGAGAAGGCGGCGAGCGAGATGGAGGCCCGGGTCGACGTCCTTGTGCCCTACACTTCCTCGTTCGCCGAGATCAGCACGTTCAACTCCTTCGGCGAGCGGGTCCTCCGCGACTACGCCCTCGACGCCGGCTATCCGCCCGACTTCCGGCTCCTGGCCGACGTCGACCAGGCCATCTTCGTCCGCGAGAACCTGTTCCGCCTGCCCCTCGACTACTACCGTCCCCTCGGCCAGCCGACCCGCCATATCCAGGAGGTCCTCGAGGCCATCCGCCGGCTGAAGCAGGAAGACGTCAAGCCCGAGGACACCATCCGCTACGCGGAGGCGCTCGGCCGCGCCGCCGCCGGCGAGACGGAAAAGGAGACGGCCCGGAAGCACCTCGAGATCGCCCGCGTCTTCGCCGCCTACCAGGAGATGCTGCGGTCGCAGGGCCTGATCGATTTCGAGGACCAGGTGACGCTCGTCGTCGACCTTCTCCGGCGCCGGCCGGCCGTCCTCGACGAGCTGCGGCGGCGCTACCGCTACATCCTTGTCGACGAGTTCCAGGACACGAACTTCGTCCAGTTCGAGCTCGTCCAGATGCTGGCCGGCGGGCACCGCAACCTGACGGTCGTCGGCGACGACGACCAGAGCATCTTCCGCTTCCGCGGCGCCTCGCTCAGCAACATCCTCGGCTTCGAGCGGGTCTTCCCGGACGCGAAGCGGATCGTCCTGACGCGCAATTACCGTTCGACCCAATCGATCCTGGACGCCTCCTACCGGCTCATCCGGCACAACGACCCGAACCGGCTCGAGTCCCAGACCGGCGTCGACAAGCGCCTCCGCGCGGCCGCCCCCGGCCGCGGCAAGAGCATCCACATGCTGACCTTCGACACCCTCGCCCACGAGGCCGACGCGGTGGCCGGCCGCCTCCTCGAGCTCCGGGCCGGCGGGGCGGAGTGGCGGGACATGGCCGTCCTCGTCCGCCGCAACGCCGACGCCGACCCGTACCTGCGGGCCCTCAACATGAAGGAGATCCCCTTCCGCTTCTCCGGCAGCCGCGGCCTCTACCAGCAGGAGGAGATCAAGGTCCTCGTGGCCTTCATCCGGGCCCTGACAGATTTCGAGAACAGCCGCGATCTCTTTTATCTCGCTCTCTCGGACGTCTACAAGGCCGACCCGTACGACCTCAGCCGGCTCGCCGGCTACGCCGAGAGGAAGAACCTCAGCCTCCACGACGTGTTCAAGGCCGTGGCCGGAGGCGAGAGCCCGGTCGAGATCGGGCCGGCCGCCGCGGAGACGGTCCGCCGCCTTTTCGCCGACCTCAGGGCGTTCGTCGAGCTCGCCGGGACCAAGAATGCCGGGGCCGTCGTCTACGCGTTCCTCGAAAAGACCGGCTATCTCAAGTCCCTCGTCTCGCCGATGACGGCGGAATCCGAGGTCCGGGTCAAGAACGTCCGCCTCTTCTTCGACAAGATCAAGGGTTTCTCGGAGCTCGTCAAGAACGACTCGATCCGTTCGTTCGCCCGCTACCTCGACCTGCTGGCCGAGGTCGGCGATAATCCCGCGACCTCGGAGGCCGAGCTCGACGAGGACGCGGTCCATGTGCTGACCGTGCACAAGGCCAAGGGGCTCGAGTTCGGGACCGTTTTCCTCGTCGGCCTTATCGAGGACCGTTTTCCGGGCCGGGAACGGCGCGAGCGCATCCCCGTGCCGGACGGCGTGCTCAAGGAGAGCCTGCCCGGCCGCGAGAACTACCTCCAGGAGGAACGGCGGCTTTTTTATGTGGCCATGACCCGGGCCCGCCGGGCCCTCTATCTGACCTGGGCCAAGGATTACGGGACGCGCCGGCTCAAGAAGGTCAGCCCCTTCGTCCTCGAGGCCCTCGATATCCCGAAGATGCCCGACGAGGTCCTCAAGGCCTCCGTCCTCGAGGAGATCCGGCGCTACGCCCTGGCCACCGCCCGGCCGAAGACGGCGGCGGCCGTGCGGCCGGGAGGGCTCCTGCGGCTGAGCTTCGTCAAGGTCGAGGATTATCTCGTCTGCCCGCTCAAATACAAATTCCGCCACGACCTCCGCGTGCCCGTCCTGCCCCACCACACGCTTGTCTTCGGCCGCGTCCTCCACGCCGCGATCCACAATTACCTCCGGCAGCGCCAAAAGGGGCGGCCCGTCGAGCTCGACGCCGTCCTGGCCGATTTCCGCAAGAGCTGGGTCAACGAGGGATTCCTCAGCCGCGAGCATGAGGAGCTGCGCAAAGCGGCGGGGGAGAGGGCCCTGCGCGTCTTTTACGAGCGGGAAGAGGAGAGCGGGCGGCGGCCGGCCTTCCTGGAGCGCCCCTTCCGCTGGCAGGAGTCGGGTCTGCGGTTCTCAGGACGCTTCGACCGGGTCGACTTCGAGGAGGCGGGCGCCATCATCACCGATTTCAAGACGGGCGAGGCGGGCTCGCAAAAGGACGCCGACCGGGCCGCGGCGGACAGCCTGCAGATGGATGTTTATGCGCTCTCGTTCCTGAAGGCCGAGGGCCTGCTGCCCTTCGAAACGAGGCTCCATTTCCTCGAGTCCGGGATCATCGGCCGGGCGGTCAAGGGCGAGAAGGAGCTGGGCCGGGCCGCGGCCAGGATCCGCGAGGCCGCCGCGGGCATCCGCTCGGGGAATTTTGCGGCGCGCCCGGACTGGCAGAACTGCTCCGTCTGCGAGTTCAAGACGATCTGCCCGTCGTCGTTCGCCTATTAGCGGATCCTTCTCCCGTCCGGGTGTGAAATCCCCGTGCTTTCTCCCGATATTTCTTAGAAGTGCGGCTCCGAGTCTCTCCGCCGCACTTCTAATGGTCCGCTGCGAGGACTCCGCTCCCCGTAGGCGGGGGGGGAGGAGCGATATCCGAACACAGCCGAAGAGGGGATTTCACCCTAACGAGGGAGAAGTCTCCTTTATTGAGGCTTGACCCAGAAGGGCATCACCGCCCAAACCTTGGTCCGCTGCACCAATCGGGAGGCCTCGAGGAGCTGCTCCCGGATCCCCGCGCTTTTCATGTCAAGCCCGAAGCCCTCGCCGCTCCAGAGGGCCTGCCAGAACGTCCGCTTCCGCGGCCAGACGTCGAGGCGCACGTCCTCGTCCGCGTTGATCTTGGCTTCCGTCTTGGCCAGGCCGATGGCCATGGTCAGCCCGCCCAGCTCGTCGATGAGCTTGCGGTCCTTGGCCTGCCGGCCGGTCCAGACGCGGCCCTTGCCGACATCGTCGACTTCCTGGCGGGTCAGGCCCCGTCCCTCCGCCGCGCGGTTCAGGAACTGGATGTACGCCCACATGAGATCGTCTTTGAGAGAGGCGAGCTCGTCGGCCGTGAACGGGCGGAACGGGGAATACTCGTCCGCGTGGGCGCCGAAGACGACCTTGTCCGCGGTGAGCCCGAGCTTGGCCAGGAGCCCTTCGATGCTGAACTTGCCGGCCAGGACGCCGATGGAACCGGTCAGCGTCTGGGGCTGGGCGACGATCTTGGTCGCGGGCAGGGCGATCCAATAGCCGCCCGAGCCGGCCATGTCGGACATCGAGACGATGACCGGCTTCGCCTTCCGGGCCAGGGCGACCTCGCGCCAGATGACATCGGAGCCGACCGAGGACCCGCCCGGGCTGTCGATCCGCAGGACGATGGCCGAGATCCCCGGGTCCGTCCGGGCGCTCCGGACCCAGCGGGCGACCGTCGAGCCGCCCATGAGCTGCGGTACGCTCTCGCCGCTCACGATCATGCCCACGGCGTAGATCAGGGCCACGGTGTGCGGCCCCTGTTCCAATCCGACGGAGGACGGGGCGATCTGGGCATAATCCTGGAAATAGACCGGAGCGACCGTCCCGCCGTCCCGGCGCAGCAGGGCCTGGACCTCGTCCTCATAAAGGCAATCGTCGACGAGACCGGCCTCCTTGGCGCGCTCGCCCTGGAAGGAGCCCTTATCGAGCAGGGCCCGGAACTCGGCGGCCGATTTGCCCCGGGCCTTGGAGGCCGCGGCCACGTACTGATCGAAGATGTCGCCGGTGAGCGATTCCGTCTCCTCGCGCTGGGCCGCGGTGAAGCCCTTCTCGGTGAACATGTTGGCGGCCGTCTTGAACTCGGCGATGTGCTCGAACTGGGCCTCGATCCCGATCTTGTCGAAAAAGCCCCGCAGGAAGGGGACGTAGCCGCCGATGCCGTTGACGCCCAGCCAGCCGAGCGGCTGGAGGATGATCCGGTCGCAGGCCGTGGCCACGAAATATTCCATGTCGAAGTCCGGCGCCTCCTCGATCAGGGCGTAGACCTTCTTGCTGGAGCGGCGGAAGTCGAGGACGGCCTCCCGGATCTCGTTGGCCTTAGCCCAGTCGCATTCGAGGAGCCCCAGGCGCAGGACCACGGCCCGGATGCGGCCGTCGACCTTGGCCTTGCGCAGGTTCTCCCAGAGATCGTGCATGGTCACCGGCCGGCGCCCGAGCAGGACCTCGACGAGCGACTCCCGGGGGGCGACCTCCGGCAGGGCCCCGGCGAGGGCCACGTCGAGGTAGCCGCTGGCCGGCATGGCGACCGGCCGGCCCCTCAGGTCCTCGACGATGACGAAGAATCCCCCGATCGCGGCCAGGGCCAGGAAGAATAGGATTATCAAGATGATATAGGTGGATCGTTTCATGGATCTCCTCGGGTTCCGCCCTCAGATTCTAACAGAAACCGGCTTGATTTCAATCCGGGAAATGTGGACAATGAGGGCATCAGGAGGTATGGGGAATGTCCTTTTCAAAGCTCTATGTCGGTAACCTCAATTACCGGACCACCGAAGAAGCGCTGAAACAGCTGTTCGCGCCGCACGGCGAGGTTACCTCGGTCAACATCCTGCAGGGCCGGGGCTTCGGCTTCGTCGAGATGGCGACGCCGGAATCGGCGCAGGATGCCAAGGGCAAGCTGAACGGCACCGAGTTCGACGGCCGCAAGCTCATCGTCAACGATGCCCGCCCGCGGGCCGAACGGCCCGGCTCCGACCGGCGTCCCGGCGGCGGGGGCGGCGACCGCAGAGGGTTCTCCCGGTTCTGATCGCCTCCTGAATCCCTTTGAACCGGCCGGGGACCGTCCCGGCAAAGGACGGTCCCGAAAAATAGAAAGCCCCCATTTTTCGTCTCGTTGACAAGGCCCCAAGCCGCCCCTAGAATGGGAACGCGAGGAGGCCGATCTTGGGCAAGACGCTGACAGAAAAAGTCCTCGGCCGCAAGGCGGGCCGGGATGTCCGGGCCGGCGATGTCGTGAGCGTGTCGCCGGACTACGTCCTGTCGCACGACAATTCCGCGGCCATCATCCAGGAGTTCCGCAAGCTCGGGGTCAAGAAGGTCCAGGCGCCCGGCAAGATCGTCATCGTCCTCGACCATATCGTCCCGGCCGCGGACGAGAAATACGCCCAGAATCACAAGACCATCCGCGAGTTCGTGGCCGAGCAGG
>CAZIQR010000128.1:0-7780 GCA_964541055.1 uncultured Eubacteriales bacterium | reverse complement strand
TTCGGGGGTAAGCTGGGAAGCATTAAGACACAGCCTCTTCGCGGATCCCCCCTCCACGGACGGGGATCATCGAGGCAATACCCTTCGCCGCCGCGTCGGAGTTCATTTATCGAAATAGGTGAGGCCTATTAGGAGATATGCTTGCGGACAATTGGCGACAGAAGCAGAAAGCGAACCGCAATTGACAAAAGACCGTCGGGCGGATATTAAGAGAAGCCAAGAGAACGGTTGGAGAGGAGGTCGGGATGTCACGCATTATTACAGGCCTTGGATTGGGTTTGATCGTCGCCGCGACGATGGCCGCCTCGGCCGCGGCTCAATCCCCTCAGGCGAAGCCGGCGCCCCAGGCCCCCGAGCCCATGACCGTCCTGCCGATCGCCAAGGACCTCTATCTGGTCAAGGGCGGGGCGGGCGCGAACACGGCCTTTTGCGTCACAAAAAAAGGCGTCATCGTCATCGACGCCAAGATGACAACCGAGGCCGCGGCCGAAATGCTCGCGGCGATCGCCGAGGTGACGCCGAGGCCCGTGACCACGATCATCCTGACGCACAGTGACGGCGACCACGTCAACGGCCTCCCCGGCTTTCCGAGAGGCCTGACGATCATCGCCCACAAGAACGTCAAGAGGGACATGGAAAAGGCGGCGGCGGACTTGCCGGCGCTCAGGGATTACCTGCCCACCCTGGTGTATGACAAGGCCATGGGTCAGGCCATCGGTGGACGCGGCATCGAGTTGCGCCATTTCGGGCCCGCCCACACCGATGGCGATACCTGTGTGCTCTTCCCGGACCTCGCCGTGGCCTTCGTCGGCGATCTCGCCTTTGTCGGCCGGGACCCTCTCATCCACCTGCAAAAGGGCGGGACGACCTCGGGCTATGTCAAGACCCTCGAAGCATTGCTCGCCGAGAAGCCCGCCATTAAGACCTTCCTCTCAGGTCACGCCGACCCCCTGAACAGGGCCGACATCGAAGCCCTTAAAACGTCCCTCGCCGACAAGCTGGCCAAACTCAAAGACATGGTCGCCGCGGGCAAGAGCCTCGACGAGGTCCGGAAGGCCTTCGGCATCGAGACCCCTCCCGACGCCCCGGGCGGCCGGCGCCGCTGGCTGAGCTTCGTCGAGACGGCCTATAACGAGCTGACCTCGAAGAAATAACGCTGATCACGGAGCCGGGCATGCAGAAAAACATCCTGATAGCCGTTGCGGCGGCCCTCCTTGTACTGTCGCTGTCCCCGGCCTGCGGCCCGTCGACGTCAAGCCGGGCCACGGTCGAGGAAAGGCCGGAAACGATCCGGACCTATCCTTTCTCCGATCCCGACCCGGTCCCGATCTTCGCCCGGGCCTCGATGTGGGGCCAGGGCGGGCGGCTCTATCCGTATTTCGTCTTCGACCGTTTCACGGCCGATCCCGTCGATAAGCCCTGGACCGTCGTCCGCCTCAAGAACGCCTCCATCGAGGTCGCCGTACTCCCCCAGGCGGGCGGCAAGGTCTGGGGGGCCAAGGAGAACGCCACCGGCCGCGATTTCCTCTATTGGAACCACGTCCTCAAGTTCCGCCAGATCGCCCTGCGAGGCCCTTGGACCTCCGGCGGCATCGAATGGAACTTCGGCGTCGTCGGCCACGCCCCGACCACGGCGACGCCTGTCGATTACGTCCTGCGCCAGGACCCCGACGGCAGCGCCTCGGTCGTCGTCGGGACGACGGACCTCGCCTCACGGACGCGCTGGAGCGTCACGATCACCCTGCCCAAGGACGGGTCGGTCTTCGAGTCGAGCGCCCGCTGGACGAACCCGACGCCTTTCAGCCAGTCCTACTATGCCTGGTCCTGCGCCGCGGTGAAGGCCGCCGACGATCTCAAGTATATCTTCCCCGGCCAGTGGTTCATCGGCCACGACTATTCCGTGCCGCTCGAGCCGTGGCCTGTCGACCGCGCCGGTCGCGACCTCTCGTGGTATCGGAACAACGCCACGCCCGGCTCCAAGAGCTATTTCACGGTCGGCGAGTTAGAGGATTTCTACGGCGGCTGGTATGAGAAATCCGACGCCGGCTTCGGCCATTGGTCGCCCTATGCCGAAATGCCCGGCCGCAAGGTCTGGATCTGGGACCTATCGCGCTCCGGCGAGATCTGGGCCGATCTCCTGACCGACAAGGACGGGCAATACACCGAACCTCAGGCCGGGCGCCTCCTCAACCAGTCCGATCACGGCGATTTTCCCCCCGGCGCGGTCGACCGCTGGCACGAGATGTGGTTCCCTTACCGCGGCATCGGCCCGATGACCAAAGCCTCGCCGCACGCCGTGCTCAGCGCCTCGCGCACGGGCGGGGCGGTCGATGTCGGCCTCTTCGCCCTCCGGCCCGTCGCCGACGATTTGAGCGTCCGCGCGGCCGGCAAGGAAGTCTTCCGGGAAAGGCTCGTGCTCCGGCCCGAGCAGGTCTGGAAGAAGTCCGTGCCCCTGCCGGGGGTGGCCGACGACGCGGGACTCGAGGTCCGGCTCGGCGACAAGCTCGTCTATGAAACGGCCAAGTCGGCCGACGACCTGGAGCGGCCGCTCCACTTCAACACTCCCGCCGGCAGCTCGGCCGAGGCCCTCTACCTCCAGGCCCGGGCGCTCGAGCGCGAGCGCCGCCTGCCCGAGGCCCTCGACAAGTATCTCACGGCGATCGACGAAGAGCCGCTCCACGTCCGGGCTTTGGCCCGGGCGGCCGAGCTCACCACCCGGCGCGGCGAGCCGGCCAAGGCCCTCGAGCTCGCCGGGCGCGCCCTCGGCGTCTCGATGTACGATCCCGAGGCCAACTACATCTACGCCGTCGCGGCCCGCCGCATGGGACGTCTCGTCGATGCCAAAGAAACGCTCGGCTGGGCCGTGCGCTCGCCCCAGTTCAAGGCCGTCGCCTCCCTCCAGTCGGCGGAGATCGCCGTCCTCGAAAAGGCCTTTGGAAGAGCCATCGAAGCGGCCCGCATGGCCCTCGGGGCCGATGCCGGCAACGTCAATGCCCTCGAGATCATGGCCGTGGCCGAGCGCCTTGACGGCCGGAAAGCCGAGGCCCGGGCCACGCTCGACCTCATCGCCGAAACCGATCCCCTCGACCATCTGGCCCGTTTCGAGCGCTACCTCGCCAGCCGCAAGCCGGCCGACCTCGAGGCCTGCCGCGGCCTCATCCGCAACGAGCTGCCGCACGAGACCTGGCTCGAGATGGCCGCATTCTATGTCCGCCTAGGCCTCGTCGCCGACGCGGTCGAGGCCCTCAAGGCCGCCCCGCCGCAGGCCACGGTCCTTTACACGCTGGCCTATCTTCTGCGCGAGAGCGCCCCCGCCGAGAGCGCCTCATTTCTCGACAAGGCCTCGGCCGCCTCTCCCGCGCTCGTCTTCCCGTTCCGCGAGGAGGAAATCCCCGTCTTCTCGTGGGCCGTGGCCGCCCGGCCGGCCGACTGGAAGCCCAAGTATTATCTGTCGCTTATCTTCTGGGGCAAGGGCCGGCTCGAAGAGGCCCGCGACCTCTTCGAGATGATCGAGAGCGCCGATTTCGCACCGTTCTATCTCGCCCGCGGCGGCTTCTCCGAACGGGCCGATCCCGCCCGGGCCGCCGAGGACTACCGCAAGGGTGTCGAGCTCGACGCCTCGAGCTGGCGGGCCCGCCACACGCTGACCGCTTTCTATCTCCGACAGGGCCGGAACGACGAGGCCCTGGGCTCGGCCCGCAAAGCCGTCGCCGACCTCCCGGGCGAGGTCCCGCTGCAGGTCGATCTCGCCGAGGCCTTCCTGGCGGTCGGCGACCCGCACGAGGCGGCCACCGTACTCGACACGGTCGCGGCCCTGCCTTACGAAGGCGCGAGCGACATCTACGGCGTCTATGTCCGGGCCCATGTCGGGATCGGGCTCGAAGCGCTGAAGCGGGGCGGCTGGGCCGAGGCCGTGCAGGCCTTCGAGCTGGCCAAGCTCTACCCGGAGAAGCTCGGCAGCGGCGCGCCGTTCCACCCGGACAGCCGGATGCAGGACTTTTTCATCGCCGCCGCGCTCGACCGTCTCGGTGAGATGGACAAGGCCGCGGCCCTGCGGGAATCGATCCGGGACTATACGCTGAAATATTGGGACGAAGGGCAGCCTTACGGCTATTTCGGGGGGCTCATCCTCGAAAAGCTCGGACGCAAAGAAGACCGGCTCAAGGCCCGTGAGCTCCTGGCGCGGCCCAAGCCGGCGGCCGACATCATGTCCGGCGTCACCGCCCTGAAATAAAGCCGAGCGCTCAGGACCTCCAGGGCTTGTAGGGGACGACGGCCGGGGCCGCGGCGCCTGTGAAGCGCAGGATTTCGAAGACGCCGCCCGCCTCGGGCACGAGCTTGAATTTCCAGTAACGGATAAGCCCGAACTCGGACTGCGGCTCGAGGAGCGACGGCACGAGGTTGGCGGCCGGCTGGACGCAGTCGACGTAGAAGTCGCCCTTCTTGAGCGGCGCCCGGACCGGCTTCGCGCTGACATCGATCTTCTCCGGAGCGAGGTAATCGAGCTTGGCCGGGACAAGGGCCGTCACTTCGTAAGCCTCGGCGTCGACGATCTCTCCTTTGGCGACCCAGCCAACCTCGACGCCTAGGGCGAGGAGCGTTTCGACGATGTCCAGGCGGTTCCCCGGGATAACGTAGCCGCGCGGCCTGGCGACCGACAGCGTCGGCTCGACGTTCGGGAACCAATTCTTGACGATCTCGTCGGCCACCTTCCGGCTGCCGGGGGCCCGTGAAGGGGTGATGTCGCTCGCAAGGAGCGTCTCCCCCGCTTTCTTGTCGACCCTGAGGACGCCGCGGACGGGCGAATCGACCGTTTCGAACGCTTTGAGACGGAGCTCGGGCTCGTTCGGGTCGCGGGCGAATCTCATCCGGAGATGGGCCGGATCGGACGCGTCCCGGGCCTTGGCCCGCTCGAGGAGGCGGGCCCGGTCGCCCGTGACCATCTTCAGGACCTCCGGAGCGTGGCCGGCGACGGATTCCAGGAACGCCCTCAAACCCTGGTATTGCCACTCCGTCCGGTCGGCCAGGGTCTCGAGGTCGTGGCGGGAGGCGCCCTCCTGGATGAAGGACAGCGTCTCGAAGATGCCCAGGCTGTTCCGGCCGTCGTTGAGATCGGTCGTCGAGTAGCGCTTCATTTCCTCTCGCGGGCCGGACGGGCCTCGATCATAGGCGGCTCCTGACGATGTATCCATGCCAAGGTCCTCGGTGACCAGGTATTCGTGGAAGGCGATCCGCCTCTTGGCCAGGCTCTTTTCGATCTCCGCCAGGAGCGTATTGCGGGAGAAGTCCTGGAGGTCGCGGCCGATGTTGACGTTGGAGACGCAGCCGATGGAGACCCGGTAGTAATCGTCCCCCTTCTCGTGGACGTCGATCGTCGCCTCGGGCCGGAAAGCCATGAATACGCGGTGGATAGCCCGGACGCCTTCGGCCTCGAGCTTGACGTGGTCGCGGTTCATGTCGAGGTCGAGCTCGTTCACCCGGACGTTCATGACGTTGCCGTAGGGGTTCGTCTGGGGGACGGCCAGGACGTTGACCGTCTTGAGCAGGCCGTTGAGATCGCCGAGGGCCAGATCGCGTACGATGCGGATCACGGCCTCCTTGGCCGATTGCTCGTTGCCGTGCTGGGCGGCGGTGAAAAGAACGGTCGGCTTGGACCGGTCGAGGGCCGCGGCGGACGAGGCCCCGTTTTGGCTGAGGATGACAAGAAAGAGGTCCTGCGCGCCGTAGGCATCGGTCGGAAGCGACCGGCCGACGGTCGAAACGGACACCTCCATCGAAGCGGCGGCCAGGGCGCTCAGGAACGATGTCAGCCTATCGTTCTGGGTGTAGGCCGTATATCCGTTCTCCTCGCCGGGGGTCTTGAGGACCGCCTTCCCCCGCACCGGCGCGTTTGTGGCGGCCTGCACGTCCGGCTCCCCGAAGAGGCCCTCGGACAGGACGACGGCGAAGACCGCCAAGATCACGAGAGTTCCCAGGTTATTACGTTTCATTGCTCCTCCTTCATAGGCCGCCGGCCGGCCACAAATGACAACGAAAAAATCGGGGACATTTCTACATTCTAGAAATGGGGCCGCTATTTTTCGGCCGGGGCCGCGGCCTTTTCGCACTTGAGCGCGACGTCCTTGATCGCCCCGGCTCGCAGGACCTTGAACTTCATTTCCCCGCCGCAGCGGAGCTTGGCCAGCTCCATGCGCAGCTCGTTGATGTCGGAGTAAGCCTTGCCGTCGAGTGAGAGAATGATATCGCCTTTCTCGAAATCGGCCCGGCTGGCCGCTCCCTCGGTCGGCTTGGCGTCGATGACCAGGTTCTCGAGGTTATCGACCTTCTTGAAGCCCAGGCCGATATTCGGGAAGGCCGGCTTGTCCATCGGCGGCAGGCCGAAGACGTAATCGCCGATCGCCCGCGAGACCGGCAGGGCCTTCTTCCCGGCGGGCACTTCGACGGCGATGACCGTCTTGAAGGGCAGCTTCGACATCTCGTAGGCCCGGCGGTTGAGGCCGAGGTTGTAGAGGAGATGCCCCGAGCCGACGCAGACGACGACGCGCCGGCCCTCGGCCTTTGCCGCCCGTACCGCGTTGGCGCCCATGACCGTGTCCCACGCCGACTGGCCCCGGTAGAGGCCTTCGAACATCTTGTCAAGCCCCGGCCCCTTCATGGCTTCGGGGATGTCGGACGATTCGAAGACGGTCCGGATGAGCGTGCGGTGGTCGGCGTTGGTCGTGTCGGGCGGTCCGGGGAAGAAAGCCTTTTCCTCATCCGTCAGGACATCCCAGCCCCGCATCCGGATCTTGTTGATGACCTCGCGCGGCGCGTTCAGGGCGTAGATGGGAAGCCGGTGCTCCCGGGCGAAATCGAAGATCTTCTCGTAATAGCCGAAGTTGAAGTTCCAGGTGACATACCAGCGGATCTCCCGGAGGAGCTCGTCCTTGGTCAGGATCCCGGCCGTCCACTTGTTGAGCGTCTCCTGGAGCGCCACCGTCACCATCTCGAGGCCGATGGCCAGGTTCTTGTCCCGGTCGTAGAGGGCCCGGATGACCTGGAACTCGATCTCATGCATCGGCATCGAATTGTGGGTCTCGCCGACGTGGACGATCCGGGCGGCCAGCATCTCGTCGATCATGCGGTCGAAGGCGACCGGCCGTCCCGTCCGCCCCGCGAGGATGGCTCCGACCCCGATCTCCATGACTTTGTCCTTGAGGGCCGGATCGCCGATCTTGAGGGTCAGAGTCGCATCGGGTTTCTCGGCGGCCGCTGCGGCGGGGGCTTTCTCTTGGGGCTTTTCCTGCGCCGCAACGGGCATCGTCTGCGGCTGGGCCGCCAAAACGGCCGCGCCGATAAGGATCAAGGCTGCGGCCAGGAACGGGATCGCGCGTCGGCTGCGGTTCATCGGGACCTCCAACAGGGATTCCCGGCTATCATACCCGCGGCCTTTCCGGCCTGTCAACGCGACAAGGGATCGCCGCGCCCTCGACAGGTTCGGCTCAGTCTTCCTCTTCGGGCTTGACCCGGCCTTCCTTGACGGCCTCGGCGATGATCTTCTGCTGGATGTTCGAGGGGGCTTCCTCGTAGTGCGAGAACTCCATCAGGAAGGAGCCGCGTCCGCCCGTGATCGAGGTCAGGGTCGGCTCGAAGTCGAGCATTTCCGACATCGGCACCTGGGCCTTGAGGACGCGCATCGTCCCCTTCTGCTCCATGCCCCCGACCCGGCCGCGCCGGCCGTTGAGGTTGCCCATGATGTCGCCCATGTAGGCCTCGGGCGTGTAGATCTCGACGTTCATGA
>CAZIQR010000127.1:0-7860 GCA_964541055.1 uncultured Eubacteriales bacterium | reverse complement strand
CCGCCTTGACATCATGGGGGCCGAGGTTCTATTCTCCGGGGCAGACCACGATGGGGATAGGACCATGACCGGGCAGTTCGTCTCCCACTACCGGATCCTGGAAAAGATCGGCGGCGGGGGCATGGGCGTCGTCTACAAGGCCGAGGACACCCGGCTTAAGCGCGCCGTCGCCCTGAAGTTCCTGCCCGAAGCCATGCTCGAGGAGCCGCACGCCCTGGAGCGCTTCGAGCGGGAGGCCCAGGCGGCCTCCGCCCTGAACCATCCGGGGATCTGCACCATTTTCGACATCGACCAGCACGAGGGCCGCCGATTCATCGCCATGGAGCTCCTCGAGGGCCGGACCCTGAAGCAGCGTATCCTCGGCGAGCCGATCCCGGCCGGCGAGATCGTCGATCTCGCCATCCAGATCGCCGATGCGCTCGACGCCGCCCACTCGAAGGGCATCATCCACCGGGACATCAAGCCGGCCAACATCTTCGTGACCGACCGCGGCCTGGCCAAGATCCTGGACTTCGGCCTGGCCAAGACGATCGCCAGGGAAGCGCCCGCGGCGGCCTCGAGCTCGGCCGGGCCGACGGTCACGGCCCAGGAACCGCTGACCGGAGCCGGCTCGGCGGTCGGCACGGTCGCTTACATGTCCCCGGAACAAGCCCGGGGCGAGCCGCTCGACGCCCGCACCGATCTTTTTTCTTTCGGGGTCGTGCTCTACGAAATGGCCACGGGCCGCCAGGCCTTCACCGGCACGACCTCGGCCGTCATCTTCGACGCCATCCTTAACAAGGCCCCGACCTCCCCGGTCCGGCTGAACCCGGAGGTGCCGTCCGAGCTCGAACGGATCATCAACAAAGCCCTGGAGAAGGAGCGGCGGCTGCGCTACCAGAGCGCGGCGGAGATGCGGGCCGATCTCGAGCGCCTGAAGAGGGACTCCACGTCGGCGCGGACCGCGGCATACGAGGACCGGCCGACGCCATCGGGCGGGCCGGCCGACGCGGGCGGCGGCAAGCACCACTGGTTCCCATGGGCAGCGGGAGCCGCGGCCGTTCTCGTCCTGGCCGCGGGCGGCGCGCTCCTGCTCAAAAGCCGGAAAGGCCTCGACGGCGGGGCGGAATTCAGTCTGGCCAAAGCGGCCAAAGTGACAACGGCCATGGGCGCCGAGGATATGCCGAGCTGGTCGCCGGACGGCCGGACCCTGGCCTATGAATCGGACCAGGCCGGCAACCTCGACATCTGGGTGACCCAGATCGGATACCCCCAGGCCGTCAACCGGACCGCCGACGACCTCGATGACGATATGCACCCCAATTGGTCGCCGGACGGCCAATGGATCGCTTTCTATTCCCGGCGCGAAGGCAGCGGCTATTTCATCATGCCCGCGGTCGGCGGCAAGGCCAGGAAGGTCGCGCCGATGCGGATCGGGGACGCCTACCCGACGACGCCCCAGTGGTCTCCGGACAGCCGTCAGTTGGCCTACGCCAGGGACCAACGGGTCGCCCCATGGATCGAGATCATGACCGTCGCGGACGGCCGTGAGCAGCGAGTGCCGTTGCCGAGCCGGCCGCGCAACAACGCCGTCATCGATCTCAGCTGGTCGCCGGACGGGCGCTGGTTCGCCTACGAACGGGCCATCAGTCCGATCGCGGCCACGTCAGAGCTCTGGCTGACGCGGGCCTCGGACGGGGAGAGCGTCCAGCTGACCGACGGCACGACCCTGGTCTGGAGCCCGACCTGGATGCCGGATTCGAGAACGCTCTGTTTCGTTTCGGACAGGGGCGGGACGCTGGACCTTTGGAAGCTCGGGATCGGAGAGGACGGCCTGGCCCAAGGGCCTCCCGTGCAGGTCACCTCCGGCATCGAGATGACACACGCAGCGATCGGCGCTAACGGCGGGAAGCTGGCCTATGCCAAAGGAAGGGCCGTGCGGAACCTCTTTCGCGCACCGATCCTGGCCGGTCGCCCGGCCACCTGGCCCGATGTGACGCAGCTGACGTTCGATGAAGCGGAGGTCGAATCGGTCGATGTCGCGCCGGACGGCCGGCTATTGATCAGCTCGGACAGGTCCGGGAACTGGGACATCTACATCCTCTCGCCGTCCTCCGGGGACCTCCAGCAGCTCACCACGGACCCCGGAGTAGACGCCGGTCCCCGCTGGAAACCCGACGGGTCGGAGATCGTGTTCTATTCGACGAGGTCGGGGCACAGGGAGGTCTGGCTCATGCCCGCCGCCGGCGGACCGGCCCGACAGATCACGCGCGGCGAAGCCGAAAGTTATTACCCAGACTGGTCGCCGGATGGGCGACTGATCGTCAAGGAGGGGGACGGTCTGGCCATCGTCGATCCGAAAAGCGGCCGCGAAACACGGTTGACGGACCAGAGCTTGGACATCGGTCCGATGTGGTCGCCGGACGGACGATGGATCGTCTTTACCTCGAAACGTGACGGACAGAATCGTCTCTGGCGCATTCCGGCGGCCGGCGGCCAGCCAGAACGGTTGACCAGCAAGATGGCCTATATGCACAGCTGGTCCCACGACGGCAAGACCATTTATTTTGTTGGCCAAGGGGATGCCAAGGACAACGTCTGGATGATCTCGCTCGAAACCCTCCGGGAGAAGCCTATCACGGCATTGACCGGCAGGCGCGGCGCTATTGGGCAGATCGGATTGGCGACGGACGGTCGATATGCTTATTTCACCTGGGAGGAAGCACGAGGCGACATCTGGGTCGCCGATATCGTCCGGCCGGGGAAGTGACCGACGGCGCGCTAGGGCTTGGCCTTGAACCCGGCGGCCGTATGGGCCCCGTCGCAGAAGGGCTTCCTCGCCGACCGGCCGCAGCGACAGAGCGTCACCCGGTTCCGGCGCTCGTATTCGAAGCCTTCGGCCGACTCGATAGGGATGCGGCCCTTGACCCAGAGCGGTCCGGAGAGCCCCGTCGCGGGGTCCTCGATCAGGCTGATCCCCGGCTCGAGACGCGGCTCGATGGCCTGGCCGGTCGTCTTGTCCCAGGCGACGAGCGCCCCCGAGGGGCAATCGCAGGCCTCTTGGACGGCCTTGGCCCGGTCCTCGGGATCGTCGGACGCCTCGGCGTAGCCCCAAGCGTCCTTCCCCGAATGACAAAAACGGGCGACGATGCAGAGCTCTTCACACCAGGTCAGGTCGACCCCGGGGCCGGTCGTCTTCTCGATGTGCCGGTGAGCCGGCCCGGGTTGGGCCGCCTCGGTCACGTCCACGGCAACCTGGGAGTGACTGCCGTCGCAAAACGGCTTGGCCTTCGAGGCGCCGCACCGGCATAGGGAGGTGGACTCCTTGGCGGGAGAGGACTCACCTTTTTCCCACCGGCACGGCTCGCCATCGGGGCCCCGAACGATGCGCTCCTCGTCGAGCGGAATGCCGCCACGGACGAGGTAGGGGCCGTCCTTCATGACCTTGATGCGAGGCCCGCTCTTGGCATCGTCACTCACGGCCGCCTCCGATATCTGGTTTGATCGGCATCGGGCTGATCCGGGTCAGGCCGGGCCCCACTTCATCAGCACGGGAGGGATGAGGGCCAGAGCCGCGAAAAGGGCCCAGAGGACGAGGAGCGGCACCATCCATTTGGCCCATTTCTCCCAGCGCAGGCTCGCCAGCCCCAAGACGCCCATGGTCACGCCCGAGGTCGGCAGGACCGGATTGACGTATTCGGCCAGCTGAAAGGCGAAGACGGCCGTCTGCCGGGTGATCCCGACGAGGTCGCCGAGGGGGGCCATGATGGGGATGGTCAGGGCGGCCTGGGCCGTGCCGGAGTGGACGAAGAAATTGATGACGCACTGGGAGACGAACATGATCTGGGCCGAGATGACCGGGCTGAATTGCGAGATGGCCCCGGCCAGCCCGGCCAGGATCGTGTCCATGATCTTGCCGTCCTGGGCGACGATGAGGATGGCCCGGGCCGTGCCGATGATGAGGCAGGCGTTGACCATGTCCTTGGCGCCTTCGACGAAGGCCTTGCCGAACTCGTCGCCCTTGAGCCCGCCGGCGATCCCCGCCAGGACGCCCATGGCCAGAAAGACGCCGCCGATCTCGTTGATATACCACTTGTACTTCAGGATGCCGAAGACCATGGCCCCGAAACCGCCGGCGAAGACGACGAGCACGAGCTTCTGGCGCGTCGTCAGGGGCACCCGTTCGAGGACGGGCTTGTCGACGCTGAGCTTCCTCCGTTTCTCCTGATCCTCGTCGTAGGTCGGGCTGAGCCGCGGGTTCTTGTGGATGCGGGCCGCGTAACGCATGACGACGGCGACGGCGATCGCTGTTCCCACCGCCCAGACGATGATCCTGTAGCCGATCCCCGAATACATCGGCAGCCCGGCGATGCCCTGGGCGATGCCGACCGTGAAGGGATTGAAGAAGGCCCCGGCGAACCCGGCCGCCGCGCCGACGAAGCACATGGCCACGCCGACGATGGTGTCGTAGCCGAGCGACAGGGCCAGCGGCACGAAGACCAGGATAAAGGGCATGGTCTCTTCGCACATGCCCCAGACGCCGCCGCCCAGCGAGAAGATGATCATGACGACCGGGATGAGGAGCACCCGCAGCGCTTTTTTACGGCCGAAGGCGTAGGTGATGTTGCGGATGACGCCGGTGATCGCCCCTGTCTGCTGGATGACGTTGAAGGCGCCGCCCACGATGAGCAGGATGGCGATGATGGCCCCGGCGTCCATGAAGCCGCGGATCGGCGAGACGAGAAGCCCGCCGAGGCCCTGCGGCCGGCTCGCGACGCGCGCATAGGAGCCGGCGACAGGGACCATCCGGCCGCCCTTTTCGACCCGCTGGTATTCGCCGCCGGGGATGACCCAGGTGGCGACCACGGTCAGGACGACCATGATGTAGATCAGGATCAGAGTATGCGGCAAGCGGAGCGGTTTGGCGCTCACTTGGCGGGCTCCACGACGCGCCCGGAGTCGAGGTCATAGACGTCGCCCGAAAGGAGCACGTGCGTGGTCAGGCCGTGGCCGCCGAGGTGGCCGTCAGGCGACCGGAACGTCTTCGCCTTCCGGGCGTCATAGACGATGACCGGGCCCTCGCCCAGGACCTCATACTTGCCGTCGGGCCGGACGAGCACCGCCGTCGACTCCTCGATGCCGACGCCGACGAGCGTCGGATACTGGAGCACGACGGCCAGCAGGCGGTTGTGGCGCCGCCGGGTGACGAAGTGCTGGTCGATGACGGCCTTCGTGACGAAACCGAAGCCCTCGGAGTGGAGAATGTCGTCGGCCAGGATCACATCCCAGGTGCCTTCTTCGCCCTTGGTCCGCCGCTCGTTGCCGGTGATCATGAACTCGCTCATGACGGCCGCGCCGGCGCTCGTGCCGCCGATGACGCAGCCCTCGCGGTACATCTCGAGCATCCGCTTGTGGATGGGCGTGCCGACGAGGGCAGCCGTCAAAAGGGCCTGGTCGCCGCCGGAGAACCAGATGCCGCCGGCGCCGTCGAGGATCCGCTCGCTCCCGGGCTGCAGGGCCCGGTCGTGGCTCAGGTTGTCATAGACCGAACTCTTCGCGCCGTTGCCCTTGAACTCGGCCAGGAGCTCGGGCCCGACCTCGTCGGGGACGCTCGAGGCCATGGTGAAGATGACGATCTTGCCGGTGCCGTGGGCTTCGGCGAGCTGGATGTAGCGCTTCATAAGCGGCGCGTCGCGCTCGCCGCCGCCGATGATGAAAAGATAGCCCTTGGGCCGTTGAGCTGTCGGGCCCTGGGGCGCGCAGGCCGTAACCGCAAGGGCCGCGAGGATCATCAGGGCGAGGGAGACGATCAGGCTCTTTTTCACGTTCGTCCTCCGGTGGCGCGACGTCTGGCGAAGGCTTATCTTACCAAAAAGGTCCGGAACTGTCCCCGGATTTTCGCGAATTCGCGGGCGCGCGTCCCGGCTCAGAACTGGACCGCTAAGGTCAGCGCTTTCCCCGGCTCGACGCGGACCGGATTCATCCAGATGACCCGGAGGATCGAGCCCTCGCGGCGGACCTGGGCGGCGGCCGCCGCGCCGCCGAGAGCGGGCTTGACGGACCGGACGGCCGCCCCGCCGGCTCCCGGGGGAACGGTGATGTCGAGCTCCCTCAGCTCGAGCGTCCCCGCCCCCGCCTCGAGCGTCAGGGACATGGTCTTTCCCGCCAGCTTCTGGGCATAGGTCCCCCAGCCCGATCCGGCCGTCCAGACCGTCCGGAAATCGTCGGCGTTCATCTTCGGGTCGAAGCCCATCCTCATCTCCGGGCCCGAATAGGAGATCCCCGCGAGAGCGAGAAGCACGCCCCACGACGACATGGCCCGGGCGTAGTGGTGCCCGCATTCGACCTCGTTCCAGGGATTGCGGCGGAAGCCGTCGTAACGGTCGCGGACGGCCTTGACGACGCTCAGCCCTTCCTCGAGGAGGCCCTCATAAATGAGATGCGAGGCGACCTGGTATTCGATGCCCGTCCAAACCTCGTCGGAGTAGGGGAAGGGCAGCGGCGGCCGGCCGCCCTTGGGCCAGGAGCAGAGGAGCAGGCCCTTCTCGTCGTTGAGGGCGTAGGTCCGTTGGACGTTGGAGAAGTTGCGGAAGCTCCCGAGGAAGTTGTACTTGAAGATGGACCGGAGCGACGACTGGATCCGGTCGGCGGGGAGGTAGCGGCCCAGGCCCGAGACCATCCCCAGCCATTGGCCGAGGAGCATGTCGGAGAGGCAGCCTTCGCCGTATTGATATTTTTTTCCCATGACCTGCGGGTATTTCTGTACATAATACTCGCCGTTCCAAAGGGTGGCGTCGTAGGCGGCCCGGCCCTTGTCGTACAGGGTCAGGTAGTTTTTTGCCGACACAACGTCGCCCGCGACATAAGCCATGGCCGCCCCGGCTTTGAGCGCGCCGAGATAGAAGCCGCTGAGCATGCTGTTCGGGCCGAAGAACTCGATGTCGTAGGTGTTGTGCTGTTCGCCCTCGAGCAGGCCGTCGTGGTCGGCGTCCCAGCCCTTCCCGGCGTAGTCGAGCGCCTTCTTCGCCTGCGGCCAGAGCTTCTTCATCCAGGCCGTGTCGCCCGAGATCTGCCAGTCGCGATAGAGGCTGATGACGCGGCCCATCTGGCCGTCGGCGGCCGGCTTGAAGTCCCAGAAGACGCCGCTCCCGAGCGGCAGCGAGGTGCGGAACATCATCGCCCCGTCGGGCTTGACGTTGTTGAGGAAGTCGGTCTCGCGCATGGTCCGCTCGAGCGACGGGAAGAGGAAGGCCAGCGACTGGGCGTAGTTCCAGACGTGGGCGCAGTTGAGCGGGCAGCAGCCGCCCTGGTCGCCGCAGCCCTCGAAGCCGAAGTAATTGCCGCCCTCGAGGCGGAAGCCGGTCGTGGTGCGGATGATCGCGGCCTGGCTCGAGACGGCGTCGAGGACATAGGGCGGCAGGGTCGTCCCGAAGAAGGCGTCGTGGAAGGCCCGGCTCTTCTTCTCGAGGCGCGGCAGGTTCGCCTGCAGTTCCTCGGCGGCGGCCCAGGCGTCGGCGTATTTGGTGGCGTAATAGTTCTTGAAGATGCGGCCCCGCTGTTCGGGGACGACGTCGAAATAGTTCAAGAAGTTGGGGAAGTTCCAGGACACGATGAAGGGCAGCACGGCCTCTTCGCCGGGGCCGATGGTGGCCACGAGCCCGAGCGTGCCGACGTCGGTCGTCTTGTCGGCCGAGGGCGAGACCTCGTCGAGGTCCTTGAGCCGGCCGTCGGCGGCGAAGTCGTCCCAGAAGATCTGGAGGTCGTCCCACCAGTCGCCGCGGACCCAATGGGTGAGATAGGTGACGTCGGGCCAGGGCGTCGCCAGAGCCATGGTCCCGAACGTTGCCTCCTCCGGCTTGACCTTGCGCGAGGACATGGCCA
>CAZIQR010000126.1:0-7917 GCA_964541055.1 uncultured Eubacteriales bacterium | reverse complement strand
TCAAGCCGGCCTTCCGCGAGCTCCACGACTGGACGCCCTACGCCGGCCCCGGCCACTGGCCCGACCCCGACATGCTGCCGCTCGGCCGGCTCCGGGCCCTGCCGGAAGGCTGGTCCAAGAACGCGACCATGAACCCGGGCTATTTCGAGACGGTCTCGCACGGCGGCCGCGAGGACGTCGCGAATTTCCTGAGCCGCGACGAGCAACGGACGGTCATGACGCTCTGGGCCATCGCCCGCTGTCCGCTGATGATCGGCGGCCACCTGCCGGCGAGCGACGCCTGGACGCTCTCGCTCCTCACCAATCCCGACGTGCTGGCCCTCAACCAGAGGAGCCGGAGCAACCGCCAGATCTTCCGCGCGAACGGCCTCGCGGCCTGGACCGCGGTGGATCCGGCGAACGGCGATACCTATCTCGCGGTGTTCAATACGTGCGACCAGAACGCGATGGAATCTGCCGCGGGGATCGCCGTCCCGGTGAGGCTCGCTGATCTCGGCTTCTCGGGCGCCGTCGCCGTCACCGACGTCTGGAGCGGCGAGCCCGGGGGTGTTGTCCGCGTCGAATTCGCGCCGATCGTCCCCTATCATGGCGCAGGGTTGTACCGGCTCAAGCCCGTCAGACGGGGTCAGACCTACACCTTTTTACTTATTAGACTTGGATGATTGATAACGGCTCGCCTAACGTCCCGAAAAGTTAAAAGGTGTAGGTCTGACCCAGTCTTGGTAAAATAGATCATCATGCGAATCAAGCTGGCCTACGGAAAGACGGGACTGCCGCTCGAGCTCGACGACGCCCTCGACGTGACCGTCGTCGAGCCCATGTTCGTGCCCGCCCTCCCGGACCCGGCCGCCGCCGTCCGAGCTGCCCTCGAGGCGCCGATCGGCTCGCCGCCGCTCCGCGACCTCGTCCGGCACGGCTGTCGTGTCGGGGTCATTTTCAGCGACATCACCCGGCCGGCGCCCAACCCGCTCCTCCTCGGGGCCGTGCTCGAGGTCCTCGACGCGGTCCCCGGGGTCGACATCACCCTCTTCAACGCCCTCGGCACGCATCGCCCGAACACCGAGGCCGAGCTCCGCGCCATGGTCGGCGACGCGATCTTCGAGCGCCGGCGCATCGTCCAGAACGACACCTTCGATCCTTCGACCCAAGTCCGCGTCGGCATCACCTCAAAGGGCCACGAGACCTGGCTCAACGCCGAGCTCATGGGCTGCGACCTGAAGGTCTTGACCGGCTTCATCGAGCCGCATCTCTTCGCCGGCTTCTCCGGCGGCGGCAAGGCCATCATGCCCGGGATGGCCGGCCAGCGCACCGTCCTCGGCAACCACGACGCCGCCATGGTCGGGCACCCCAAGGCCATCTGGGGCGTCACCCACGGCAACCCGATCTGGGAAGAGGTCCGCGAGGTCGCGGGCCAGGCCGGCCGCCTCTTTCTCCTCAACGTCACCCTCAACCGCGACAAGGCCGTGACCGGCGTCTTCGCCGGCGACCTCGACCGGGCCCACGCCGAGGGCTGCGCCTTCGTCAAGCGCTCGGCCATGGTCGCCGTCGCACGGCCGTTCGACATCGTCGTCACCACCAACTCCGGCCATCCCCTCGATCTCAATCTGTATCAGTCGATCAAGGGCCTGCGCGCCGCCGATTCCATCGTCCGCCCCGGAGGGGCCATCATCATCGCCACGAGCTGCTGGGACGGCATCCCCGAACACGGGCTCTACGGGCGCATCCTGCGCGAGTCGCGCGACCCGGCCGAGCTCCTGGCCAAGATCTGCGCGCCGGGCTTCCTCGAACAGGACCAATGGCAGGCCCACGTCCAGGCCCTCGTCCAATCCAAGGCCGACGTCTACGTCCGGTCCGACGGCCTGTCGGACGACCAGATCCGTGGCGCCCTGCTCAAGCCCTGCCGCTCGATCGAAGAAATGCTTGCCGCGCTTCTCGTCAGATACGGCCGCGGCGCGTCGATCTGCGTCATGCCCGAGGGGCCGCAAACCATCCCTTACTACCAGGAGCGACCGTAGGGAGCGGAGGTCAGATGTGCAGCGGAGCAACTCGTAGCTGCGCATCTGGGAAATATCCGGAAAAAGCGCTTGTCTCGAGATCTCTCGTAAATTCGGCCCCCTCCGTTCGCTGGAAATCTTCGCCCCCGCCGTGTAGAATGACTGTGAATGTGGGTCGTGATGAGACTCTCGAGGAAGCGGGGGTGGCTCATCGTGCTCGGCACCACCGTCCTGGCCCTCCTCGCCCTTGCGGCCTGGATCTTCCTTCGGCAGGCCCCGCCCGCCCCTCGGCGTGCGCCGGTCGAGATGACCCAAGCCGCGCTTCGGGCAAGGGTCGGAGGGTCCGGCGCGACGGGGCCCGTCTACTGCCGGCGGGACCGCCTTTGCGGCTCGGAGGTCCTGCCCGGCTTCTACCGCGCCCGCGGCTTTCGCCCGGCCTGGATCGACGACGGGCTCCGGCTCACGGACGCCCGCGCGTTCCTGTCGGCCCTCCGCCTCGTCTCGGACGACGGGCTCGACCCTTCGAACTATCACCTGGCGGCGATCGGATCGCTGCTGGCCGAGATCGATACCTCGTCGGCAAAAAGCCTCCGCCGCGTCCGGCCCGAGGCCTTGATCGACCTCGAGATGCTCCTGACCGACGGCTTCCTCCTCTGCGGCTCGCATCTTCTTCACGGACAGGTCGACCCGGAGACGATCCACTCGGATTGGCTGATCAAGGGCCGGGTCGAAGACCTGGCCGCCGTCTTGGAAAAGGGCCTGGCGGCCAAGGACATCCCCGGCGCCCTCCAGGCGCTGCGCCCCGCTCACGGCGTCTATAAGGGGCTTCGGGCGGCCTTCGGCGAATACCGGAGGCTCGTCGCGGCCGGCGGCTGGCCCGCGTTCCCGCCGGGCCCGAAGCTCGTCCGCGGCGATCGCGATGTCCGCGTCGAAGCTCTCCAGAAAACGCTCGCGGCGATGGGCGACCTGCACGCCGTCGAAGCGGACGGCGGGCCGGACCTCTTCGACGCCGGCGTCGAAGCCGCGGTCAAGGCCTTCCAGCGGCGCCACGGCCTCGAGCCCGACGGCGCCGTCGGAGCCGCCACGGCCGCCGCCCTGGGCGTCCCCGCCGCGGAGCGTCTCAGGCAGATCCGGGCCAACCTCGAGCGCTGGCGCTGGATCACGGAGGACCTGGGCCGGCGCTATGTGCTCGTCAATGTGGCCGATTTCCGGGTCGGCGTCTACGAACCCGGGGGAGAGGTCCTATCCATGGGGGCCATCGTCGGCAGGGACTATCGTCAGACGCCCGATTTCAGCGGCACGCTGTCGACGATCACGCTGAACCCCGCCTGGAACGTGCCGCCGAGATTGGCCCGGGAGGACCTCCTGCCCAAGATCCGGAAAGATCCCGGCTACCTTCGCCGCCTGGGCTTCCGGGTCTTCGCCGGGTGGGCCGAAGGCGCGGCCGAGATCGATCCTTCGACGATCGACTGGTCCCGGCTGGCCGGCGAGAGTCTCTCCTTCAAGTTCCGCCAGGACCCCGGGCCCGAGAACGCCCTCGGCCGGATCATGTTCCTGTTCCCGAACAAGTTCGACGTCTACATGCACGACACCCCCGAGCGCTGGCTTTTCGGCCGGGCCGTGCGGGATCTCAGCTCGGGCTGCATCCGGGTCGAGAGGCCCCTCGATCTCGCCGCCTACATGCTGCGCGACGACCCGGCCTGGACGAGGGAGAGGATCGAGGCGGCGATCGAGTCGGGCGAAACGAGGGCCATCAGGGTCCGGGAACCCGTCGCCGTTCACATCCTCTATTGGACGGCCTGGGCCGGGGACGACGGCCGGGTCCGATTCCGCCGCGATATCTATCTCCGGGATGCGGCCCTGGTCAGGGCCCTCGACGAACGCGCCGCGGTCTCGGGCCTTTAGCGCGGACTACCAGGTCCGGACGCGGCCCGTGTCGACGTGGATGAAATCCTCGCCGGGGTAGAGGCCGACGCCGCCGCCGTGCAGGTCGACGGCCGCCCGGTAGAGGTCCCGGAGCTTGACGCCCGGAACGCGGATGTCGATGGCCTTCCCGACGAGATGGAGGCTGTGCGCGGCGACCCCCCCTCCGCCGTGCGTCCGCAGGTATTCGTTCGTGCCGGGAGAGCGATAGCCCGAGATGACATGGAAGGGCTCCTCCGTGGGGAGGGCCAGGCCCAGGCGGACGAGGAGGTCGAGGAGGGCGACGTCGATGTCCTTGATCTCGCCCGTCCGCGTGTCGCGGAGGATATAGTTGATCTTTACCAGGGATCCGGGAACGAGGCTTCCCGAACGGCAATACTCGACGACGGCCGATTCGGCCGTGTGCGTGTTATAGAACGACAGGCCGCGGTCCGGCGGCAGCGGCTCGGCGCCGGGCCCGGACGGCGCGAAAGCCGCCAGGCGCTTCGCCAAGGGCAGGGCTAGGGCGGCCGCGCCCAGGCCGAGAAAGCGGCGGCGGCCGGGGAGGCCGGGCGATATCAGGGCGCGGACCTTCTCTCTCATCTCTCTTTTAGTCGCGGCAAGCCATTATAGCAGACGCTTTTTTGGGCGCCAACACCCCGGCTGGCCGCTATGGATTCACGAGTCGAGGCGGCTCGCCCTAGCGGACGACGATCTCGTCGATGAAGACCCAGGACAGGCCGCCGGCCGAGGCGTGCCAATCGGGCAGGCGCTTCGTCCCCTCGACCCGGAAGCGCACGAAGCGGATCGGGCCGGCTTGGGCGAGACCGGGATCGGGGCCGGAACCGACGGCCGTCCAGGTATCGGTCCTGACGGTTTCCTCGTCCCGATGGTCCCCGGCCGCGGCCTTGAGACGGAGATCGCGATAGGACGCGCCGTCGGCCGAGACCTCGCAGAGAACGCTTGCCGGATGCAGGATCCAGCTCTTGGCGTCCGACAGAGTGCTCAAGGCGATCTCGCGGGCGGCGAGCGGCCGGCCGAGGTCGAGGACGAGGACAACGTCGACGCCCTCCCAGCCCAGCCAATGGACCTTGAAATCGCTCGCGCCGCGGACGCCGTTCGTCAGGACGGCCGGGTCGCCGCCGGCGTATTTAGCGGCGGGCGGCGGATCGGCCGTGACCGGCTTACGAAAGGCGAGATTGCCCTCGACCTGGACGTCGATGAACCGCTTGACCCCGTCGCGATAGACCTCGGGCGTCAGGCCGGACTCGTTGAGCGTCCGGACGCCGCCGGCCCGGCACCGGTCGTAGAATTCGTCGATCAGGCGGACCATGGCCTGCTTGGCGGCGAAGCGCCCGCCCTTGTCTACGTAGAAGCCGCGCGGGCCGAACATGTCGTTCTTGCCGATCTCGATCTCGGCGTACATCAGCGGCAGGCGGGCCGTCCGGACCCTGGTCAAGCGCTCGGGGTCGCCGGCAACGGCCCGCTCGGCCTTTTCGAAGAGAGAGTCGTAGAGGGCGACGTCCGCGGCCGAGAGATGGTCGCCGGCGTGCACGGCCGGCGGCTCGTAGATGTCGAGCCTGGCCCCCGAGCGGACGAGGGCCCGGCGGAGCGCATCGAGGTATTGACGGATGAAGGTCCCGGCCGGGCCGTAATAGCCCCGCAGGAAATCGTCGGTTAGGGCCTCGACGTCCGTCTTCGGGTCCCACAGAAGACGCGCCAATAGATAGGACTTCAACTCGCTCGTCTCATGGCCCGGGCCCGTATTGGTCTGCTGGAAGTGCTTGCGGACGCCGTGATCGACGAAGAACCGGATATTCGGCTGGAGGACGTGGAGGTTGGGAAAGGGCGAGACACAGTGCGAAAAATTGACCGTATAGTCCCAGAGATAGAGGTTGCCGCAGATGCGGCTCCAATCGACGATGTCCCGGACGAACGAGGCGCTCGACGGGTCTTCGGCGATCGGAAGACTACGGTTGAGCTCGATCGTGCAGAGCATGACCTCGACGTTCGGTTCGGGGCGGGTGAGCCGCGGCGCCGGCCGCGAATACTGGTAGGCCAGGGTCGAGATCGTCTTGTCGGGGAAGAGGGCCGCGACGCGGTTGACGAAGCGGAGGATGGGGCCGGCCGGCGAGCCCTCTTCTTCGATGATCTTTTGGCACTCCGGGCACTGGCAATAGGAGAAATTGTCGTTCTGGCTGACCGACCAGATCGTCTTGCCCGGCTGGGCCGCCATCTCCTCGCGGAGCTTCGCGACCATGATGTCGAAGACCTCGGGCCGCGAGAGGCAGGGCTGGTCGATGATGCGCTTGCCGTTCATCAGGGCGAAATACTCGGGATGCGCGGCATAATAGGTCTGCCAGGGAATGAGCTTCTGGAACGTATGGACGTAGTAGCCGTCGCCGTAGAGGTCGGTCTGGGTGTGGAGCCGCATCCAGTCGCGATAGTCAGGATCCAGGGCGAACTCGCCGTGGACGATGCGGACCTCGTTCGCGGGATTCTCGGATTCGAAGAGGCAGCCGAGGGCGAGGTCGTCGTGCCGCGGGAAGAGCTCGGCCGCCGGGCTGAACTTCCGGCAGCCGTAATATTTTCCGAGGATGTGGACGACGCCGTAGATGAGGCCGCGGCCCCCGCCGCTTGCGAGATAGAGGTTGCCGAGGGACGTGGCGACGGCGAACCCGTCGGGGCGGAGCGAGGGGATCGAGGAAGCGATCACGTCGGGCAGGTCCTTCGCGGGGAAGCCGATCGCGGCGGCGCCGGGCCTGTCGGGCGCCGCGACCGTCAGCACCGGCAGATCGACGCCGGTCATCTTGAAGATCGATGTCCGGAGGATGTCGGCCGCCCGCCGCTCGACCTCGCCCGCGCCCTCGGGGATCTCGATCCGGGCCGCGGGCCGGCCGTAGTCGACGAAGACGAACGAACGGCTGCAGGGGCTGGCTTCGACCGGGCGCCCGGCCTGGTGCGGAGAGGTCCGGGTCGAGGGGCCCGGCCCGCAGGTCGCGGCGACGAGGCAAGCGGCCGCCAAAGACAGGGCCAGACCTACACCTTTTAACTTTTTGCGGAAAGCCCGATGGGACCGCTTATTGTCGAGCCTGACGGACATCACCCGGGAATCTAGACCAAACGGCTGTCCCGGGTCAAACGAAAACGAGCACGCCGAGGGCTAGGATGGCCAGGACCGGGCAGATCTTGCCGAGCATCCGCCAGGCCGTGTTGGCTTCCCTGAGGATCTCGAACTCCGTGACGTAGACGACCTCGCAGGCGCCGTTGCCGCGGTCGTTGCGCGTCAGGCTCGAGCGCCGGGCATAGGGCGCCCCTTTGATGCCGTAGGAGACGAGCCAACCCTTGAAATGGACCTGGTCGCCCGTCCGGGCCTTGAGCACGGTCGCGGCCACGAGCGGGTCGGCCGGGAGAAGATGATTGTTGGAGAGGGCGCTTTCGGTGAACAGCTCGCCCGTTTCCCGGTCCGGATAGCGGTAGTAGCAGGTGAAGTCCCGGTTGCTGAAGCGCATCCGCTTGTAGACGCCGGTCTGGATGTTCGGGCCCCAGATGACGCAGATGTCCTTGGTGTTGAGGAAATCGTTCCACTGCCTGTGCGAGATGTCGATGAAAGACGCCGAGTGGTGATAGGAGACGATGAGGCCCCAGAGCTCGTAGCTCGCGAGCGGGGTCACGGTGTAGGTCACGTTCTTCCGACTGACTTCGAAAGGCTCCGGGACGTCGCCCGTGCTTTGGACCGGGTCCTGGAACAGGGATTCGAGGGCCAGGCTCTTGTCGGGCAGGCGATAGCGCAAGAAAAGGGAAACGACAAAGCCGATGACGGCCAGAGGCAAGACGACCCGGGCCAGCTTCCGAAGCCCCAGCGCCCGCTCCCTCATGCGCTCAGTCCCTTCAGCCGACGAGGACGAGGTCCTTCTGCGGGCGGCCCAGCCACTCCGCGCCGTCCTTGGTGACGACGACCATCTCTTCGATGGTGACGACGCCGCGTCCGGGCACGGTCAGGCGCGGCTCGATGGTGAAG
>CAZIQR010000125.1:3676-7933 GCA_964541055.1 uncultured Eubacteriales bacterium | reverse complement strand
TCCCCGAACGGCAGCAGCAGCTTCTGCGTGCCCATCCGCCGCGATTCCCCGGCGGCGAGAATAACAGCCCAGATCATTCTTTGACGGTCCCCAACCGGGCCGCCCGGACCTTGACCAGCTCGGCGGCGATGCTGATGGCGATCTCCTCCACCGTCCGTGAGCCGATGGCGAGCCCGATCGGCGCGTGGACCCGGGCCCACTCGTCCTTTGTCGCCCAGCCGCTCTCCAGGAACTCGCACTCCATGATCTCGATCTTGCGCCGGCTGCCGATCATCCCGATATAGGCCGCTGGCCGCCCGATCGCCGCCCGCAGGGCCTCGGCGTCCTTCTGATGCCCGCGGGTGACGATGACGAAATAGTTGTCCGGCGAATCTTCGACCGCCTTGACGGCCTCCCCGATATCGGCGGCGATGACCTCGTCGGCCTCCGGGACGTTGACGATGTTGGCGAACTCCGCCCGGTCGTCGATGACCGTGACGCTGAAGTCCAGCAGGTTCCCCAGCCGGGCGACGGCCCTACCGACGTGCCCCGCCCCGGCGACGACGAGCCGTGGCAGGGGCCGGACAGGCTCGACGAACCACATCCGTTCCTTCGTCTCGATGACGAGCCGCGCCCGCCCTACGGCCACGGCAGCCCCGACGACCTCCGGCGCGAGCCCGCCGAAGACGGGGTCGTCCGGAAGAGCCGGCGCTCCGGCCGGGAGCCAGCCCCGCTCGACCGCGACGGTATCATCATGACCCGGCCTGAGCCGGCTGGCTAGCACCCCGGGGCGCCTCATCTTGAACCCGTCGAGCGCGGCGGCAAAAACGCCCTTCGACGCCTCGACCCCCGGGTCGACCAGCACCCGGGCCGTGCCGCCGCAGATCGCCCCTTCGACGTCCGAAGGATCGGCCTCGAGGGAGACGGTGATGAGCCGCGGCTCCCCGTCGGCCAGCGCCTTGGCCGCGCTCGCCGCGACCCGCGCCTCGAGGACGCCGCCGCCGACCGTGCCGGCGACGAGCCCGGCCTTCGAAAAAACGGCCGAAGCGCCGTCGACCTGGGGCGTCGAACCGTCCGTTCGGACGACGGTCGCGAGCGCGAGCCCGCTTTCGGACACCAGCGTCTCCAACAGCTTCGGGAAGCTATAGATCATGGGATCAGGCGGTCACGGCTTTCATGACCGCCTCCTTGAGCGCCGCGCGTACGAGGTCGGTCTTGTAGCCGTTCTCTTTGAGCGGCGAAGCGTCCTTGAGCGCGGCCTCGGCCGCCTCCCTGAGGACCGCCTCGCCCGCCGTCTTCCCCAGGAGCGTGTCTTCGGCCTTCTTCAGCCGCCACGGCACCGGGGCGACGCCGCCCATCACGACCGAGATCTCCGCGAGCATCCCGTCCTTCACGACCGCGGCCACGGCCGACGAGACGAGGGCGAAGTCCCAGGTCGTCCGCTCCTCGAGCTTGACGTAGGCCGTCTTCAGCCCGGGCCGGGGCGCCGGGACGAACACGCTCTTGAGCAGCTCGCCCTTCTTGAGCACGTTCTCCCGCGTCACGTCGACCTCCGGTCCCGCGTAGAACGACGCGAGCGGGATCGTCCGGTCGCCCTTCGCCGTGGCGATGGTCGCCGTCGCGCCGAGCGCGATGAGCATCGGCGCCAGATCCGACGGGTAGACGATGAAGCAGCCGCTGCCGCCGAAAAGGCAGTGGTACTTGTTCCGTCCCTGGTAGGCGAAGCAGTTGAAGCCGCCTTTCTTGCGGCACACGACCTGCGGGTCGCGGTAATACCAGCAGCGCGGCCGCTGGCACAGGTTGCCCCCGACCGTGCCGACGTTCCGGAGCTGCGGCGTCGCTAGCGAGAGCGCGGCCTGCTTCAGCCCCGGATAGTCCCGGGCCACCGCCGCGTCCCCGGCCAGGTCCGCGACGCGGGTCATGGCCCCGATCCGCAGCCCGCCCTTTTCCGGAGCGATGCCGGCGAGCCCGGCGACGCCCCGCAGGTCCACGACCAGCGCCGCGCCCGAGACGCCGCTCTTGAGCTCGTCGAGGAGGTCCGTGCCGCCGGCGATGAGCGCCGCCGCCTCGGCCGTCTCGGCGAGGAGGGCCGCCGCCGCCTCGACCGATGCCGGCTCCGCGATCTTGAAGTCTCTCATGACGCGGCCTCCTTTCTCTTGAGGGCCTCGAGGACGCGTTGGGGCGTCATCGGGATCTCCCCGACATGGACGCCGATCGCGTTGAAGACGGCATTGGCGATGGCCGCCGAGCTCGGGATGCGCGGTGGCTCGCCCAACCCCTTGGCGCCGATGTTGTTGATGCGCGGATCGATCCGGTCCGCGAACACCGTCGTGATCTCCGGGATGTCGAGCGCCGTAGCGATCTTGTAGTCGCGCAGGTTGGCGTTGACGGGATTTCCGGTCGCGTCGTCCAGGACCCGCTCCTCGAAGATCCCCGCGCTCAACCCCTGGGTGACGCCGCCGACGACCTGGCTCTCGGCCGTGAGCCTGTTGACGATCTGGCCGCTGTCGTGGGCGGCCGCGTATTTCAGGACGCGGATCTGCCCGGTTTCCACGTTGACCTCGACCTCGGCGAAGTGGGCCCCGAAGGTGTTGTAGGCGAAGCCCTCGGGCAGGCCGCCGCGCTCGCCGTGGAAAACGGTCTCGCGCCGCAGGTCGCGGAAGACGTCCGCATAGGCCGCCGACTTGGACGGGTCGCTCTTCGACGAGAACCTGCGCCCGGCCAGGACGATGTCGTCCGCCCCGACCTTGAGCCGGACCGCCGCCACCTCCCTGAGCCGCGCCGCCGCCTTCAGGCCGGCGTCCCTCACGGCCGGGGCGACCGACGGCGTCGTCAGGCTGCCGCCGGAGAGCGGCGCCCACGGGTAATCCGAGCTCCCCTCCTTGACGGTGATGTCCGCGGGGGCCATCCCCAGGCACTCCGCGGCGACCACGGCCATGTGCGTCTTGGTGCCGGTGCCGATGTCCTGGGTGCCGCAGACGACCTCGACCGAGGTGTCGGGGTAGAGAACGATGTCCGCGAGCGTTCCGGGCACGCCGGCCCCGGCCCAGATGCTGGTGGCCATGCCCAGGCCGCGGCGCCACGGCCCGTTGGCCGCTCCGCCGCCGGGCTTTTTGTTGCGCCGCTCCCAGCCGATGGCCTTGGCCCCGAGGTCGTAGCACTGGTCGAGGGCCTTGGACGAGTAGGGGACGCCCGTGTCGCCGCGGTTCTTCGTCGAATAGTTCTTGCGCCGGAGCTCGAGCGGGTCCATGTCGAGGGCCGCGGCCAGCTCGTCCATGACGCCCTCGAGCCCGAAATCGCCCTGCGTGTGCCCCGGGGCGCGTGTCGCCCGCGAGGCGCAGGTGTTCGTGAAGACGGTCTGCTCGTCGGTCTTGCAGTTGGCGCACCTATAGATATCGGCCACGGGCTCGGTGACGTCGTCGCCCTCGCCGAGGCCGCCAGAAGCGACGTTCGTCATCTGCAGCGCCGTCAGCGTCCCGTCCTTCTTGGCCCCGACCTTGTAAGTCTGGGACGTCGACGGCCGGTAGCCGACGCACATGGCGTTCTCGCGGCGCGTCAGGACGATCTTGACCGGCCGGCCCGCCTGTTTCGCCAGGTTGGCGGCGACGACGGTGTATTCGTTGAGCCCGAGCTTGCTGCCGAAGCCGCCGCCCATGTAGGTCTTGATGACGGTGACGTTCGCGGCCGGATGCTTGAGGGCCCGGGCCAGCCCGTCGCGGACGCCGTGGACGTTCTGGGTGGAGTCGTAGACGACGAGGTGCTCGCCCTCCCACAGGGCGATGCTCCCGTGGGTTTCGGTCGGATGGTGGATCTCGAACCCCGTCCGGTACGTGCGCTCGACGACGACGTCAGCCTCGGCGAAGCCCTTCTCGACGTCGCCCCGGGCATAGTCGTTGAGGGGCTCGACGTTGGGCTTGCCCTCGCGAACGGCCGGCGCGTCCGAGGCGCGGGCCTTCTCCCAATCGACCACGAACGGCATGGACTTGTATTCGATCTTGATCAGCCCGAGGGCCTTCTCGGCCGTCGCCTCGTCGACCGCGGCCACGGCGGCGATCTGCTCGCCGGCGTATCGGACCTTCCCTTCCTTGAGCTTGAGCGCAGCCTTGACGCCTGGGAGGGCCAGGGCCGGCGCGAGGTCGAGCGACACGATCTCGGCCGCGGCCCGCGGCGAGCGCAGGATCTTGCCGACGAGCATGCCGGGGAAGGTGAGGTCGTGGGTGAACTTGGCCCGGCCGGTGACGATCTCGCGGCCGTCGACGCGGTTCACGGCCTTGCCGA